>DXLQ01000007.1:5382-40276 GCA_019414685.1 Collinsella sp.
TGACCTGCTTGTAATCCACGATACCGGTGCGCATGGCTACTCCATGGGCTACAACTACAACGGACGGCTGCGCTCGGCCGAGGTCCTGCTGCGCCCCGATGGCGCGGCCGACCTCATCCGCCGCGCCGAGCGCCCGGGCGATTACTTTTCCACGCTCGACGTGCTGCCGTGCGGCCGAGAGCTGCTGGCCAAGTCGCGCGCCGAAAGCGCCCGCCGTCGCGCCCAAGACGAGCGCCTGGCAGTCGCAGCTCAATGGAACAAACGCATCCAGATCGCGGAGGCGAAGGAGAAGAACATGGACATCCGCAATCTCGAGGGCTCAATCGTCGCCCTGGTTACGCCGTTTAAAAAGGACGGCAGTGTCGACTTTGACGCGCTTGGGCGCCTTATCGATTTCCACCTGCAAAACGGCACCGACGCCATCCTCACCCTAGGCACCACCGGCGAGAGCGCCACGATGACCGACGACGAGGACAACTCCGTTGTCGCCGCGGTGGTCAAGCAAGTTGCAGGACGCGTCCCCGTCATCGCCGGCTCGGGCTCCAACTCCACGCAGACCATGCTCACCAAGTCGCTTACTTACCAGGGCTTGGGAGCCGACGGCCTGCTGCTCATTACCCCCTACTACAACAAGTCTAACGAAGAGGGTATCTATCAGCACTTTAAGACCGTAGCCGATGCCGTGGACATTCCCTGCATCCTGTACAACATCCCCGGTCGTTGCGGCTGCGGTATCAGCGAGCACAACGTAGAGCGCCTGGCCGCACATCCCAACATCATGGGTATTAAGGAAGCCTCGGGCGACGTCGCCTACGCGGCCAAGATCGCTCACCTGCTGTCAGACGACTTCCGCATGTACTCGGGCGAGGACGCGCTTACCGTGCCGCTCATGAGCCTGGGCGCCTCGGGCACCATCAGCGTGTGGGCCGATGTTCAGCCGCAGCTCGTGCACGACATGTGCCACGCCTATTTGGACGGCGACGTGGAGCGCGCCCGCGATATCCAGATTGCCGGTCAGCCGCTCATCAATGCCCTCTTTAGCGAGGTCAACCCCATCCCCGTTAAGGAAGCGCTCGCCCAGATGGGCATGATCGAGGCAAACTACCGTATGCCGCTGTGCCCCATGGCAGACGACACGCGATCCGCACTTACCGATGCTCTGAAGGGAGCTGGTCTGCTTGATTAAGACCGTCATTATGGGAACGGGCCGCATGGGCTCGCTCATCCGCACCACCGCCGAAAGCATTGTCGATGCCGCCGGGCAGCCCGTTTTTGATATCGTGGCCCAGATTGGCTTCGATTTGAGCGAGCTCGAGAACGCACCGGCTGCCGATGTGATTATCGACTTCTCGAACGTCGCGACCTTCGACGCTGTCGTCGCCTATGTCGAGCGCACGGGCGCGGCGTTGGTCTCAGGCACCACAGGCTACACCCCCGAGCAGATGGACCGCCTGCGTGAGCTGGGCCAGAACACCCGCGTTATGCACTCGGGCAATTACTCCATCGGTATCGCAGCCCTGCGCCATCTGGTAGCGCAGGCTACACGCGAGCTGCCCGGCTTTGACTGCGAAATCGTCGAGACGCACCATAACCAAAAGGTCGACGCCCCCAGCGGCACTGCCAAGTTGTTGCTCGACGCCGTCGTCGAAGCCGAGCCCGAGGCAGGCTACCACCCCGTCTATGGCCGCGAGGGCATGTGCGGAGCACGCGATCCCAAGGAGATCGGCATGCACTCGCTGCGCGGTGGCACTGTCGCCGGCGTCCACGAAGTGAGTTTCTTTGGCCAGGACGAGGAGGTCACGCTCACCCACCGCGCCACGAGCCGTCAGATCTTTGTCAACGGCGCCCTGGCAGCCGCGCAGAAGCTCGTCGCCCGCGAACCCGGCTTCTATACGTTCGACCAGGTCATGTTTGCCTAACCAGGTATCAACCGAATCCACCCAAAGGAGAGATAGCGAATGAGCAACGCAGCCGAGATGGATGCCCAGGAGATTATCAATTACATCGCCACCGCGCCTAAAAAGACGCCTGTCAAGCTGTATGTGCGCGAGAAACCCGGCATGAAGGTTGCCTGGGGCGACGCACATGTCTACGGCGGCCGTCGCGGCAAGACCGTCTTTGGCGACTGGGACGAGCTCAAAGCCATCCTGGACGCCAACGCCGATTCCATCGATTACTACGACGTCGAGAATGACTGCCGCAACTCCGCCGTCCCCATGCTCGACCTTAAGGGCATCAACGCCCGCATCGAGCCGGGCGCGATCATCCGCGACCGCGTCGAGATTGGCGACCGTGCCGTCATCATGATGGGCGCCATCATCAACATCGGCTCCGTTATCGGCGAGGGTTCCATGATCGATATGGGCGCCGTGCTGGGCGGTCGCGCCACCGTGGGCAAGAACTGCCACATCGGCGCCGGCACCGTGCTGGCAGGCGTTGTGGAGCCCGCCAGCGCCACGCCCGTCATCATCGAGGACGATGTCATGATCGGCGCAAACGCCGTGGTCCTGGAAGGCGTGCACGTGGGCAAGGGTGCTGTAGTTGCCGCCGGCGCCGTGTGCGTCGAGGACGTCCCCGCCGGCGCCGTCGTGGCCGGTGTCCCCGCCCGCGCCATCAAGATGCGCGACGAGAAGACCGACAGCAAGACCGGCCTGGAAGAGGGCCTGCGCCAGCTTTAATAGTTACGGCGTTTTACCAAACGCCGTAACGGCCCGACGCTGCAAACGCCCCTAAGCGGCAATCTGACGTTCAATCGTCGGTCGCGTACCGAAGTACGCTTCCCTCCTCTTTCACGTCACCTTGCTCGCTTAGGGGCGTTTTCGCTGACGTATGCTCGACCTGCAACGTAATTCAGCCCCAAGTAAAAAGGCCGAAGCCCTCATCCGGGGCTTCGGCCTTTATTTTTGCAGCGTCCAAGCGCAGTTTATCGATTCTCAATTGACCCGATATTCTTGAGCTCGATGGAGATGAGGCCGTTGGGCTCATTGACGAACTCGATGTACTCGGAGTTCGAACCCATCTCGGCCGGGAAGCTGATCTCGATGCCCGTGTCGGTACGGATCTTGTGATTGCGCACGGCCGCGCGCTCAACTTGCTTGCGCTCCACGGGAACGCGCTCAGGCACCTTCTCCTCAGTCAGTGCCGCGCGCACGCTCTCCTTGATAACTGGTTCGTCCTCAAAGACCTCATCGACGATATCCCAAGGCGGCAGCTCCTCGTCATCCTCGACTTTCTCGGCAACGGCAGCCTTAACCTTGGCGAGCGCCACGGCCGTGTTGGCACCGTGCTCCTCGGCGACTTCCTCGACCACACGCGTCACGGTGTCGATGACCTCCTTGCCCGATACCCCCGTGTCGCACTGCAGCAGGCCATCGGGAATGAGCATGCGATCCTCGCCGGCAATCTTGCGCTTCTTATCCACATAGCCGATCTCCATGGTGCTTGCACGCACGATTGCATAGCTCGGCACCTTTTGCGAGGGGTTCGGCAGAATGGCGTAGTGGCGCGCGATGTCGTTGCGCACCTCCCCCTCTTCGCGGCCCACTTCGTGCATAAAAGCCTGCTTGGAGCCCAGCAGCATCACGGCAAACCAGCGGGCATCCTCATCGTCGTCAAAATCAGCCACGAGCACGTCGGTGGACTCGGCTTTCTCGGCTTTGGTGAGCTCGGAGGAGATAAACTCCGCAATCTGCTGCGACAGGTCCACGAACTCGCGCTCGCCAAAGAAATAGCCCTTGAGCTCACCACCAAACGCAGAGTTCTCGGCAAACGTGGCGCGTTTGTTGTCGGCCGAGGTACGAGCGCGCCGCAGGTGCGTGGTTACGAAATTACGCACGGTGCGGCTCTCGATATCCAACTCGCGCTGGCTCATAACGTTGACGGCAGAGTCAAAGTCCAGGATATGCAGAATCGCGTGATTGATTTTCATATACGGCATTCCGTTCTAGATCGATTTCGGCACGAACCAGTATAGCGGTCGAGCCCGCCCCAGGCGCATCGAAGATTGGCGCATCGGGGACAGGTTGCTTTGTATCAATGGCTAGCGCAGGAGCTCGGACTGCCAAGCCTCGAGCTGTTCTGCCAAACTCTTGCCGGCAGCGGGCACGTCGATCTGGGGTCGTTTGGGCAACAGTGCGCATTTAAGGATCGCCACGATGGTCTGCGAGATAAAGCGTCGCGTATCTTTGTCAAAGCCTTGCGCAGCCTGGAGCATCACGGGCAGACTCTCACGCAGATTTCCTGCGATATCCGCAAACCGTTCGGCGTCCGTAGCCTCAAACACGGAGAACAACGCATCTACAAAACGCTCGCGCTCGCTAGGTGACACTGCAAGCAGCATCTCGCGAATGGAGCCATCAACGTATCGAGCACCGGCGGACAGGCGCTCACAGTATACGAAGTCGCAACCATCAACCACCCAGCTAAAGGGATTGTGCTGCAGCAGGCTGAACTCGGTGCTCTCAACGATGGCATAGTCCTCTTGTGTCTCGAACATCATGCCGAAGATCGACGACCGAGGTAGCGTCTTGTCGATTCGACCGGAAAGATCGGCAAAGGCGTTGCCGTTCAGAAACTCCTCGACGAACCCTGGACCATCATGGGAATACGCCCGTTCGATTCGCTCACGGGCGACATCGGAGCACATCGCCGCACCGTACACCGCAAGGTTTCCGCCCTTGGAATGACCTCCGCACAAAAGCGGCCCGTCGATCGCATCCGCCGCCTCGTCCACATAACGCGCCGCGGATTCCTGGGCCGGCACAGGACACCGGAACGCCATGTTAAAGTCCTCTTTCCAGCCCACAATCGTGCTGTCGGTCCCCCGGAAGGAAAGATAGCTAAACCCCGCCGGAAACCGGAACGCCATGGCTGCAAACTGCTCCGTCGCCACCACATCGCTCACGGCACGATAGCCGCAAACGTGCACGCCGCGGTATCTGGGATTTGCTGCCACGGCCTCCAACAAGGCCCTGCTTCCCTCTGGGTCCCACAAGTCGTCAATCATGTCCCGGTAGCACTCGGCACGCAGCAGTTCGCGTACGTCTAGGCCCTGCCAGTTCGTCAGCCCCGCCATATCACCCGGCAAGCGCAAATAGGACAACCACGCAAAGACCAGGCTATCCACCGCGCAGAACGGCCGCTCCTCAAAGGGATCAAACGCCGTCTGGACATAGGTCAAAAAATTAGGCGAATCCGACATGGCCCTCCCATCAACTATGGTGCATTGGAGTCAGGTTACTTTGCACCAAAAAGGCGCCCGGGCCGTGTGGACCCGGACGCCTTCATTGTAGCTTTTCGCTCTAGCGAGCTTGATTTAGCAGGAGAAGTCGACGCTGTCGATGATGTCCTTGAGGGCCTTGGCGGAGACGGTGAGCTCATGCTGCTCGTCGTCGTTCAGCGGCACGGGGACGCGGCAGACGACGCCGTCGCGGCCAACGACCGTCGGCATGGAGATGGCCAGATCGGACAGGCCATACTCGCCCACCATGAGCGAGGAAACGGGCAGAACGGTCTGCTCATCACGCATAACAGCGGTGCAGATGCGCTTAACGGCCATGGCGACGCCGTAGTAGGTGGCGTGCTTCTTCTCGATGATGGTGTAGGCGGAGTTCTTAACGTCCTCGGCGATGCGCTTCTCGGCAGCCTCATGCTCCAGGTGGCCGTGAAGCTCGCAGAAGGTGTTCAGCGGCACGCCGGCAACCTGGGCGCTGGACCAAGCGACAAACTCGGAGTCGCCGTGCTCACCCATGACATAGGCCTGAACGTCGCGCGGGTCAACCTCGACGTGGGCACCAAGCATCTGCTGCAGACGGCCAGTGTCGAGCACGGTGCCGGAGCCGATGACGTGGCCCTCGGGCAGGCCGGACATCTTGATGGCGGCGTAGGTCAGAACATCGACCGGGTTGGAGACGATGAGCAGAATGCCATCGAAGCCGGACTTCTTAATCTCGGGGATAATGGACTTAAAGATGCTGACGTTCTTGTTGACCAGGTCCAGGCGGGTCTCACCGGGCTTCTGGGCAGCGCCAGCGGTGACGACGATCATGGCGGCGTCGGCGACATCGGAATAATCGCCGGCGTAGATCTTCATCGGCTCGGCAAACGTCATGCCGTGCGCGATATCCAGGGCCTCACCCTCGGCGCGGTTCTTGTCCACGTCGATGAGGACCATCTCGGAGAACAGACCGCTCTGCATCAGCGCGAACGCCGAAGACGAACCGACGAAACCGCAGCCGACAATAGCGACCTTCTTCTCGTTAACCATTAGAAACTCCCATCTCACTCCACAAACAAGCCGCCCGGGAACGACCCGAGCGGCTTGTCGTAATCCCAATACATCCAATCGGGACTTTGATTATGCTCCTATTCGCAGCCAAAAATCGACCGTTTACCGAAATTGTTTGCAGAATTCGTAAAATAACTGCACGAAATCGGTTTCGATATATTGACGAGCCAAAATAGCTTTCTAATACAGGCCCGCCTCGCGAATGGCCTCGACAGCCAAAGCGATCTGGTCGGGCGGCAAGACCAGCGCCATGCGCACGTGCCCCTCGCCCGAAGGACCAAAGCTCGCGCCCGGCGTCACCACAACGCCGGCCTTCTCCATAAGCTCCTCGCAAAACGCCATGGAATCGGTGCGGCCACCGGGAAGCTTGGCCCACACAAACATAGAGCCATGCGCGTTGGGGCGCTCCCAGCCCAAGCCCTCAAGACCGTCGCACAGGGCATCGCGGCGCTCCTGGTACTTCAGACGCTGCGCCTCGACCTCATCGCGCGGACCGTTCAGGCAGGCGATGGCGGCCTTCTGGATCGGGAAGAACATGCCAAAGTCGATCTGGCCGCGCAGCTTGGCAAAGGCCGAGACCACGTCCTCTCGGCCGACCAAAAAGCCGATGCGGGCACCGGTGACGTTAAACGACTTGGAGAGCGAGAAGAACTCAACGCCCACCTCGAGCGCGCCGGGGTACTGCAAGAAGCTGCCGCCCGGCTCGCCGTTGAACACGATGTCGGAGTATGCGTTGTCGTGAACGATCAGCAGGTCGTGCTCGCGGGCAAAAGCGATGATCTCCTCGTAGATCTCGGGCGTGCCCACCGAGCCCACCGGGTTGGCGGGCAGCGACACGATCATGTACTTGGCACGATCGGCCACCTCGGGATCGATGCCCGCCACATAGGGCAGGTAATTGTGCTCCGCCACCAGCGGATAATACTCGAGTTTGGCGTCGGCGATCTTGGCCCCCGCCTCAAAAACCGGGTAGCACGGATCGGGAACCAAAATGGTGTCACCCGGATCGAGCAGGGCCAGGCCCAAATGGCCCACGCCCTCCTGCGTGCCGTTGCACGACTGCACCATGGACGGCGTAATGCCCGAAACGCCAAAGCGACGCTCATAGTAATCGCACACAGCTTGCTTGAGTTCGGGCAGGTCGTGCAGGGCATACTTCCACATCTCGGGATCTTGGGCTGCCTGCGTGAGCGCCTCGACCACGTGGTCGTACGGCTTAAAGTCGGGCGTGCCCACGCTCATGTTGTAAATGGTCTTGCCCTGAGCCTTCAGCGCAAGCAGTTTGTTGTTGAGCGAGGCGAAGACCTCCGCGCTAAAGCGGTCGAGACGCTGCGATGCCTGCATGGTGCCACCTTTCGATATGAAAAACGCGGCGCTCCGACAAGAGCGCCGCGCGATACGGGCCATCAGATTGCAAAAGTGTAACGCTTGCAACCCCCGTATTGGTTCAATTTAGCCAACCTTAGTCAATCGGATCGAGCGCATCGATCTGCGCAAGCCACAGACGTGAGCTGGCGTCACTCGGCATACGCCAATCGCCGCGCGGACTGAGCGTCACCGAGCCCACCTTGGGACCATCGGGCAGGCAGCTGCGCTTAAACTGCTGGGCAAAGAAGCGACGATAGAACGTACGCAACCACGTGTGGACGGTCTTGACGTCGTAGACGCCCTCGAAGCTCTTGAGCGCCATGCGGTAGATCTTGCCCGGCTCAAAGCCAAAACGCAGCAGGTAGTAGAGGAAGTAGTCGTGCAACTCGTACGGGCCCACCAAATCCTCGGTCTTCTGCGCAATCTCGCCGTCGCCCGTGGGCGGCAGAAGCTCGGGGGACACCGGCGTATCGAGGATATCGAGCAAGACCTCGGCAATGCGCCCGCCAAAGACATCGGCGGCATAGCGTACCAGATGGCGCACAAGCGTCTTGGGCACGCTCGCGTTGACGGCGTACATGCTCATGTGGTCGCCGTTATAGGTAGCCCAGCCGAGCGCCAGCTCCGACAGGTCGCCCGTGCCAATGACAAAACCGCCAGCCTGGTTGGCCAGATCCATCAGAATCTGCGTACGCTCGCGCGCCTGGCTGTTCTCGTAGGTCACGTCCTGCACAGCTGGATCATGCTCAATGTCCTTGAAGTGCTGCTCCACAGCCGCGTGGATCGAAACCTCGCGGAAGCTCACACCCAGGTCGCGGGCGAGCGACTCGGCATTCGACTTGGTGCGATGCGTCGTGCCGAAGCCGGGCATGGACACGGCTGTGATACCAGTGCGCGGCAGCCCCAGTGCATCGAAGGCACGCACGGTCACAAGCAGCGCTAGCGTGGAGTCCAAGCCGCCCGAAAGGCCGATAACCGCAGCCTTGGTACCCGTGTGGGCAAGGCGGGTCTTGAGGCCCGCAGTCTGCAGATCGAGGATCGTCTCGCAGCGCTCGGCCAAGTCGCCGTGGTCGGCCGGCACAAAGGGCGCGCGCGGGAAAACGCGGTCGATATCGCAGGCATCGCGCAGGACGGGCTCTTTGGCCAGCACGCCCTCAAATGAAAACTCAACAGTCGTGGCCTCAGGCGCATCGTCCGCGCGCGTCCACGTCGTCGAGCGACGGCGCTCGGCAACCAGACGGTCGAGGTCAACATCGGCGATGGCCATATCGCAGGTAAGCAGTTTGGTCGCGGCGAGCTTGGAGCCGTTTTCGTAGACGAGGTTCTCGCCCGCAAAGACCATGTCGGTCGTGGACTCGCCCTCGCTCGCATCTGCATAGGCATAGGCACAGTACAGGCGCGCGCTTTGGTTGGATATGAGGCTGCGTCGGTAATCTGCCTTGCCGATAATCTCGTCCGAGGCCGACGGGTTGAGGATCACCGTCGCACCGGCAAGCGCCATCTCGGTCGAAGGGGGCGCCGGCACCCACAGGTCCTCGCAGACCTCAACGCCCAGCACCATATCCTCGGCACCCTCGTCACAGCAGCGGTAGACAAGCTCCGAACCCAGCGGAACCGGACCCTGACCGGCAAACTCGACCCACACGGGATCTGCGGGCGCCGGAGCAAACCAGCGGCGCTCGTAGAACTCGCCATAGTTGGGCAGATACTTCTTGGCCGTGAGGCCCAAAAGCTCGCCCGCGCAGCACACGGCGGCGCAGTTGTAGATATTCTCGGCAACTGCAACGGGAAGACCGATAGTAAAGACAATCGGCAGCTCACGAGTCTCATCGAGGATATGCACCAAAGCAGCCTCGCAGGCATGCAGTAATGTGCGGTTATGGAACAGATCGGCCGCGGTATAGCCGCACAAGTTGAGCTCGGGCAGTACCAGCGCGCGAACGCCGCGCTCAACAGCCGCGCGAACAGCCGCTAACGCAACCTCGGCATTGCCCTCGACATCGGCCACGCGAATCTGCGGCGACGCCGCCGCCACACGCAAAAAGCCATCGTTCTTATTAGCCGAAACGCAGCATTGCCTTGTTGATCTGGACACTGGAGGCCCCTTCTACCCTGAGATTCAGTCTAACGGACGTTCACATATCTCTAACTAGCCAAAGCAACCTCCCAGTTTACTGAGAGGCCAACCTGTGCTAAAAGCATGTATTTCAAAAATATCTTTAATTAAAAAAGGAGAAATCGATAATCGACTTCTCCTTTAAGCGAGGCGAGTAAATTCCGAAACTAATGGCAGAATTTATCCATGTAGTCCTCAAAGTCGAACACTTCCACCACGACGCCCTCTTCCTGAAACTCTTTCAGTTGCTCCAAGAGATCTTTGTTAATAACGTCCATGCAGAAACCTCCTCTATCTAATCAATTGTAGTATATCTGCTTTCATGCAATTATCAACCAACTTGTTTAATTGCTCCTCGTTTGCCGATAGTCCCTCTTTTTTCAAAATGTCGCGCACCTCGTTCTTAGTAATCGGCTTTTCAAACAACGAAAGCAAAGCGAACGAAAAATCATTAACCGCACACATTCTATGGGTGGCACAACTCAGCAGTACTCTTAACCCCTCTTTTGAGCGTCCGACTTCTTTCACAAACGAACTTTTAACCAATTGAAAACCATTATCGTGCATTACATAATCGGCATCGATATTTGTATTCAGCAATCCATAATGCAACAGTTCTTCTATCGCCCTTGTCAGCTCGAGGTCGCCCTGATCAAGGATAAGAGAAATGCTACAATCGGCCTCCAATAAACGGGCCAACTTAAGGTATACCAACTGGGAAACAGCATAGACATGATGGTATTCAGAATTATAGAAGTAGGCAAATGGCTCAACGAGCACGACAGAGGTCTTGGAATCCAGCCAGATTCGATCAGCTGGATTTAGACTAGTTAGCCGTCGCTTTACTTTGGTCAAATGTCCCTTATACCTGACAGCGTGAATAGAATCTAGGATCCAGGTCACCTCTGAAATATGAAGCCGCTGGGGCAAGTCAATTGTGTCGCTACCGTTTATGACCTCTTGCATATAAAAATCAATATGATGCTCATCAGATAAGGATTTTGCTTCATTTAAAGTTAAACCAGTGCCTGAAACATAATCCACTTCGAGGCGCAAATCCTCATATTGGGACTTCGGCATTACAGAGACACCATACTTATCGGGATGATTCCAAACATCCGACCCCATAACGAGACCAAAATTCGTAAATCCTCTCGTGGAATATGGAACACCACATACCTGTTTTGAATAATTCAAAACATTCTCTGTATAAGCTAAGGTGTTCAGAGCCTCTTCTTTAGTTTCGGTCGGGAAGCCAATCATAAAGAATAGATGAACAGGAATACCCGCATTGAGACAATCATGGATATTGCGATCAATCCAATCAACTCTCGTGTTCTTCTTCATTAGATCAAGAACTCTTTGGTTGTATGACTCGAGGCCAAACTGAATCTGCCTACATCCACTTTGGTATATCTTGTTGAAAACGTCTGTACTTAGGGTTGGAGAGAACCTCGTTTCTCCATGCCAGAAAAACGTTTTTCCCGATGCGTTTATTTCATCCGCGAGTTGCTCCATTCTTTTGCCTTCGAATGTTTCATCCACAAAAGAGAAAACTCTCGTGCCGTATTTTTCATTTAACCGACACATTATTTCAAATACTCTCGATATAGGCATCTTTCGGTAACAACCACCGGTAGCACCGGGAATGGTGCAGAAGGCGCAATGATTAAAACACTGCCTAGAGGAATAAACCGGCAATATTAACTCAGGCATGAAGTATTTAGAAAGGGCGAAGCCATCGAAATCGGGAACTGTATCGTTGATAAATGTTTGCTCAATCCGATGGTTTTTATATATCTTTCCACCTTTAGCATGGCAAAGGTTTGGAACACAGTCGAGATTGTCATCACCGGAGTCAAGAGCCTCAAGAAGACGTGCAAGCGGCTCTTCGCCGTCATACATCATTATCGAATCAATGTATTCAAAAAAGGGATGCCATTCTTTCATGCAGTCATCTGCTAAACGAGTAATGTAATTGCCGCCCAATGAGACATGTTTAACAGATGGACATTCTTCTTTAATCAGTTTCGCTAACGTAACTGCAGAAATCAATTGGAAACAGCCGCTCACCGAAATCCCAATAAACTCAATTTTTTCCCTCTGAATACGCTTAAGAAAGGCAGTTTCATAGAAGGAAATAAACGGATTATGCAAGGTATCCGCAAGCGATTTCATTATTTCTGGTGTCGAATAATAATCATAGGGCAGATCTATGGAGTTGAACGTGTATTTAACTCCATACGAGACGTGATTTATGATATAGAGTGCATTTCTAAAAATGTTTTCAGCATATTGTCTTTCTTTTAGATTAAAGTATCTCTTCGATCTGAAAATATCTTTTGCCTCGTCAACATTAAGTGCTGACTTTTGTATCAACTCGATTGTTAATTGAACATTCGAACTAAACGAATCCTTTGATTCCCGATACCTTTTACAGCACTCTTCGACATGTCTAAAAGATAGGAGGTCATCGTAAAATTCCACGTTTAAGTCAACAATGTCAACTTTATATTGTTCAACCTCTTGAAGATATGACTTCAAAACAGGCAAGGCAAGATACGGCCCCACTGGACTCCATCCTGGGGGAAATACTAAAAGCGTTTTAGGCATATCAACGTCACATCTTTCGCAAATAATTCAATTGAAACGCAGCTACCATCATAATTGAAAATACACCAAGTCCTGTAACGAGAATTGAGAACATCGCGGTGCTCGTGAACAGCGAAACAAGGAGTGTTGAAATAACAACAGCAACCGATTGCAAAGACTCCCTAATTGAAAACAGGCTTATCGATTCAGATTCGTCTCTCGCCAAATCCTGCAGCGATGTTATGAGAAGCACATCTTGAATGGCGTTTCCGGCACCGACGATAAAAAGGAAAATAAACGATATCCCAGACGCATAACGATAGCCAAACGCCAGATACGCACCGAGCGCAAGATACGTCACAAAACAATATGATTTAACGCAATCGGAACCACTAATTAAACGACCATATATTGTATTTCCGAACAACAGTCCGATTGTAAGACTACTCTGAAGGAATCCATATTGTATCGATGACGAGTCAAATTGCAATTGCGCTATAGCTGGCAAAAGAGAATTCAGAGAGCCGAATGCCACGCCACTAGAAATATCGATTAATAGGAAACCAATTGCCAAGTGCTTCGCGCTAAGATCACTAAATGCAGTCCTGTTTTTTTCATTTTTGCTTATCCCCTCTTTATCATTAACCTCGATAACCGACGGAACATCTCGCAGCAACCAGAACGACGCGGCAAAAGAAAGCGCGTCTAATGCAAGAACAGCCTCCGCCCCAAATTGAGCGACAACAAAACCGCCGGCAACTGGCCCCAGAACCATCATCAAATTCTGCAGAAACCCAAACGAATTATTAATTACGTCGCGATTGATACTATTCGTATTGGCTCTTAACAACGAGTAAAAGCAGGGCATTTCAACCGTTCGGCAAAGCGATACCGCGCACGTAATAGCAAACATACTCCATTTACTATCAACAAAAATATAGCAAACGAATAATCCCGCGCGAATTAAGTCTGCCAATCTCATGGCCTGCAGTGTCCCGATACCCATCTTCTGAGGCAGCTGCGCGAGCGAAACTGAAAACAGAGCGGGGGCAAATCTGCAGCAGACCATCAAAGCAGTTGCAGAAACATCGTGAGTTACCTCGTAAATCAGCATTGGCAAAGCAATATTCGCACACCAATTGCCTATTTCGCTTATCCCTCTAGCAATATATAGGACCCGAACCGGATGGCTAGCTCTCAATACCGTGAACATCACGATTAACCTCGTATTTCAGGCCTCGTTCATCCCTTAATAGGAATCCATAATCAACCAAGTACCGCCTCAACACGGCATAATCAGGATAGAGCTGTGACAGCACACGATTAACCTGAAGCTCCGTATAACTTGTATTTAATTCAAAGAAAGAGACGGCCCATAGCAGCATGATTCTTTTATAGCTTTCCTTTTTTGGAATTGAAACCAGCTCGCCATTCTTGAGAAATCGTTTTTTAAAGTCTATTAGCTCATCCATTCACATCCTCCATTTCATACGCATCTAATACTAAAAATGCATACGCTTTAGGTCATCGCATTCGGCTTCTTTATTCGAACTAAACTCGAACTAATCTAAATGATTTGCTCAAACACTCTTCGAAAGCTCGTTTTTCACTCTGAGTAAAATGCCCTTCCCAGTCAGTCCACGAACAGGAAGGCAACTCACAGCGAGCGGAGTCGAAGCCCTCTGCCGTCGGTCGTTCAAAATGCACGACAACCTTTTCGATATCCTCATCTGCAATCAGGTCAGAATGAACGACCTCGGTACCGTCTTCGAATGTCATATACGGGTACATCACGTAAACCACCTCGCAATCGTAAATCCAGTTTAGCATCAAGCTATTGCACCAAAGACAGCAAGCCCCCCTTGATGAGTTGATGGTATCTGTTAAATGTCACGTACGATTCACATCTGGTGGGTACCCTGATGGCTACACGAAACGAAGCAGATTTACACCGGGAGGACCCCGTATGACAACCAAGTACACCGACGCGCCGCGCACGCGCGTCATGACGCCGGCATCGCTCAACAACGGCGTGCACGAGAACCATTCCATCGGACAGACCATGGCCATCGCGCCCAAAAAGGGCCTGTTTGACGACATTTCCATTCCCCAAATCATCGCCGGCGCCGCAGCTGCCGCCACGAGCGTCGCGCTTGCCTCCAAGATCGGTATCGCCGGATCGGTGATCGGTGCCGCCGTGAGCTCGGTCATCACCGTTGTGTCCTCGCAGGTCTACCGCCACTTTATCTCTGCCAGCGCCGAAGCCCTCAAAGGTACGCACGCCACCGTCGACTACCCCGCCGGCGCCTATGAACCCGTTGAATTAAATGCCGAGGAGCACTTAGGCGGCGCCGCGACTACCCAGGAGATGCGCCAGATTGCAGGGCGCGCGACCACGGCGCGCGTCGCCCCCGACAGCCTGCGCGCCAAGGCGGCGGCAGAGCGCAGCCAGACGCAAAAGAAGGTCATCATCTTCTCGATCGCCATCGCCATCGTCGCGGTTATCGCCTGCACCGCTGCCATCCTTATCACCACCGCCGGTGAGGGTCTGGGCGAGCGTCCCGAGCCGATTCTGTCGTCACGCACGACCGAGCACGACGCGGACAGCACTGGTCAATCGCAAAGCCAGCAGGACGACTCGCAGGGCACCTCCGCATCCACCGACTCGTCCTCGAACACCCCCGATCAGTCGCAGGGCGCCGATTCTTCTGTGAACAACAACGGTACGCAATCCGGCACAACCGACTCAAGCCAAACGACTGACGGCTCTCAACCGAGCACGGGCGACCAGACGAGCGACACCACGTCGGGAACGGGCTCAGCAGACAGCAGCAACACCAGCAACTCGAACAGCTCGAGTGGAACCGCGTCCGGCACGGCATCTGACAGCTCGAGCCAAGGCACGGCATCGGGCAACTAAGCACGTTTGCCCCTCATAGATAATCGACCTGTATAACGGGCGCGAACCGGCAACGGTCGCGCCCGTTTGCCTTGGGCGCCGAGGTAGCAAGCCCCGCGCGATGGTAAGATGCTTTGGTGTGTAAAGAGGAGATTTGCCATGAGCAAGACAATAGTTAAGCCCACGCTATCGCTGGGCAACCACATCTATCTGTATCGTCTGCTGCGTGATGCGATTGGGTGCGGCAAGCAAACGTTTATGACGCAGGTCGAGGAGGCGCTCGCTGCTGGTGACATGGCCGCTTATGACCTGGGCTTCGAGTCCACGCGCGAGCTGCTCGAGGAGCTCGACGACTGCATAAGGCTGACCGTCTTTAAGGGCGGTCGCCTGTATGCCACGCTCATCGCCAACGAGGCCTGGGATGCCGCCCTTGCCAAGGGCGAGGACAAGCCCAAGGCTGCCAAGGGTGCCAAGCAGTCCTACAAAAAGAAAAAGCGCGGCGAGAAGGACCTCAAGGCCGTGCGCCCCAAGCACGTTAAGCGCGCCGAGCCCGAGCCCGTGGCCGAAGTCGCTCCGGAGCCCGAGCCCGAGGCAGAGATCGAAGTCGCTATTGAGGTAACGGCAGAAGCCGACACCGAAATCACCGCCACGACCGATCCCGAAGTCATATCCGAGCAGGAAGCCACTGCGGAGCTCAACGAAGCTCCCAAGTCGACAACCGAAGAAGCCGCTGACCAGCCCGAAACGCCTGCGTTCCAAAACAGCGATGTCTTTGGCGACGAGACCGAGGACGATCAGCCCGACGAGCCCGACGATCAAGGCGCTACCGAGTCGGCGCCGGAGCCCGAGACGCCGCAGCCCGCCATCTCGCTCACGGTCGTCTATGACCCCGAGAACGCAAACGCCGGCATCACCACCATCGCATCCACGCCCATCGAGGCAAAGTCGAAAGTCGAGAACGAGAACGCGACGCAGGTTGAGGTTGAAACCGCAGTTGCAGACGCGCCCGTCACCGTGAAGCCCGCAGATTCCACAACCAAGCCGAAGACGACGCCGGAGCCCGCAGATTCCACGATCAAGCCGGAAGCGACGCCGGAGCCCGCACCCGTCATCGAATCCGTGCCCGCCGCTGTTTGCGACCAAATTCCCGCACCGGCACCGTCTCCGGCCCCCGCTGCAGCACCGGCCCCCGCACCCGCAGCACCGACCATCCCCAAGGACTTCCCCATCGATTTCGCAACCGAGGTCTTCTGCCCCGGCCCGCTTCTGCACGAGCTATCGACCTATCTCCCCTACGGCGCCGACACGCTCGGTATCGTCGGCGAGTACTACTGGATCGCCCGCGAGCGCGGTACCATCGAGGCCGCGCGAAACCGCGCAAGCTTCCCCCTGCACTACACGCAGGCCGGCGAGCGCCACGAAGTCACCGTGCGCATCCGCCGCAACACCACCGGCGGCCTCGGAGCCACCTGGGTCATCGACAAGGTCGAAGCCCCGGTCGAGTAAAAAAGGCCTCGGATAGCCAATTGACCATCCGAGGCCTTTTGAATTCAGGCCTTTTAGTTGTCATCGGTGCATATAGACACCAGAGAAGCAAGCTCATCCTCAAGTTGCGGAGCAAAGTATCTAAAAGAAACCTGCGCTCCAGTCGGTATCGACTCAATCATATTCGCAGCATTATCTGAGACTCGGTACGGTGCAGTTTCACCTGTCTTTAAATCCTCTATTGAGCAGACAGCGTCTTCAGCATCAACCGACCTAAGCACGCCTTTTCCTTGTAACATCACATCGGCATGCCCGCCAGCTATTTCTAATGAACCTGAGTCTGTCGCAGTCACTTCTCCGGAACCTCCGCGCGATATCTCTTCCTTTGTTGAACAGCCCACCAATGAAGCCATCAGCACCAAAGACAGGGCTAGACGAATCGCCCTACTTCGAAAAAGTCGTTCCATAAGTCCACGCATAATAGCTCTGATCATACTTCAGGAAGGATAAAGATGAATTCCAGCCGTCCGCTATGCCAATCATCTGCCTTGTCTCTCCAGTTTTCTTACCAGTAAGTGTGGCGTAAGCCTCCGCTGTTACAGAATGGGCTGATCCGTTGTACAAACTCGCATGTAAAACATTCGGTCTATTAGAGTTAATCTCATTTTGAATGCTCGCGATAGCCGGAGAGGAGACAGTGCGGGCGATAAGAGTACTTCCTCTGCTTGCGCAGTAATTTGTAAACCCCGTTGCACAGGTTGATATCGGCGTTCCACCCAAAACAACGCCGGGAACAGTCTGTTCTTCATCGGAAAGAGCATGGGTATTGGTGTAACTCCATATCTGCATATATTGCGAAGGGTCGCTATATAAATTGGCAATGCCATACAGTTCCGCAACGTTCGAAAAAGCTGTCACCATACAAGCATAGTGGGCGGTAAGCCTCTTAATCTCGCTTTCATCATATGACATAAACTGAGAAATGGAACGAAATCCAGATACTGTGTAATCCTGCATTTGAGTTGCGTAAATTACAACATCGTTCCAGCTTGAAGGTTTATTCGATAAAACGACAGGCCGTCCTTCTATGGAAACAGCCGGGATTGTTCTTCCGCAATTTGTTGTTATTGAACCGTCCAAAGATTGCACGCCGAATTCGAATGGATTGATCATTACGACTGGGTTATTGAAAGAATAAGACTCGACACCAAGATCTCCTCCCCGATCCATAGGGCTGACTAAGCCGTCTCCAAAACGATATCCCGTAAGTATTTCATCATCTGAAGCATCTAAAACCAAATAGCCCGCGGCTCTATTGGATGTCACAACCGGAACAATGTAACCAAGCGGGGACCCATCAACATCTACAAAAGGAATAGGGTCAGAAGGCGTATACGAATAGCCGAGGAGTCCCTTTATATATTTATCGGCAAGCTCTTGCGCAATTTCAGAAGTAAATTGTATCTGCTCACCATCAATATTGCCCGTCGAAGCAAAAACCTCTTTCGGACGTGCGGCTAAGGCGACAATTGAAGACGCGACAAGTTGCAGAAAACGACGACGCGAAAGCATATGTTCTTCTTTCTAGAGAAGCGACTTATAAGGTACTCCTATTCTATAATCTTTTTTGTAACGTTACAGCACTGGTTATATTTCAATTCGATTTGCTTATGTCCTTGCAACCCAATGCGTCTTTACGTTTTAAACGGAATTAGAAAATCACTCATAGCAAAAACGGGCTTTAATCCCAAAGAGATAACTTTGATTATGAATCAAACCAGCAGCCAGGGCATAGCTGCAGTGCAATTGCTACAAGAAAGGCCGCCCTTGGTGGCGGCCTTTCTACTTGCTACTAGTCGCGCGTCAGCTTACGGTGAATACGATGCGGCTGGGCCGCGTCCTCGCCCAGGCGCTCGATGCGGTTGGCCTGATAGGCCTCGAAATTACCCTCGAACCAATACCAGTTGCCCGGATTCTCGTCGGTGCCCTCCCACGCCAGAATGTGCGTGGCGACGCGGTCCAGGAACATACGGTCGTGGCTAATGACCACCGAGCAGCCCGGGAACTCGAGCAGCGCCGCCTCGAGCGAGGACAGCGTCTCGACGTCGAGGTCGTTCGTGGGCTCGTCGAGGAGCAGCAGGTTGCCGCCCTGCTTGAGCGTGAGTGCCAGGTTCAGACGGTTGCGCTCGCCACCGGAGAGTACGCCAGCGCGCTTCTGCTGGTCCTGGCCCTTAAAGCCAAAGCTCGCCACATAGGCGCGGCTCGGGACCTCGGTCTCGCCGACCATCATGTGGTCCAGGCCGTCCGAGACGACCTCCCACAGGTTCTTGTCGGGGTCGATGCCGGAGCGGTTCTGATCAACGTAGCTAATCTTGACGGTCTCGCCCACCTCGAGCTCGCCCGAAGTCAGCGGCTCCAGACCCACAATCGTCTTGAACAGCGTGGTCTTACCGACACCGTTGGGGCCGATCACGCCCACGATGCCGTTGCGCGGCAGGGTGAACGAAAGGTCATCGATGAGCACGCGGCCATCGAATTCCTTGTGCAGATGATGAGCCTCAAGCACCTTGTTGCCCAGACGCGGTCCAACGGGAATGCGGATGTCGGTCCAGTCGAGCTTCTGGCTTGCGCGGGCCTCGGCCTCCATCTCCTCGTAGCGAGCCAAACGGGCCTTGTTCTTGGCCTGACGAGCCTTGGGCGAGCTGCGCACCCACTCGAGCTCGGCCTCCATGCGCTTGGCGAGCTTGGCGTCACGGTTGCCCTGCGCCTCGATGCGGGCGGCCTTGGTCTCCAGATACGTGGAGTAGTTGCCCTTGTAGGGATAAAGGTGACCGCGGTCGACCTCGCAGATCCACTCGGCAACATTATCCAGGAAGTAGCGATCGTGCGTGACGGCAAGCACGGCACCCTGGTAGTTGTGCAGGAAATGCTCGAGCCACAGGATCGACTCGGCGTCCAGGTGGTTTGTGGGCTCGTCGAGCAGCAGCAGGTCGGGAGCCTCGAGCAACAGCTTGCACAGGGCCACGCGACGGCGCTCGCCGCCGGAAAGCACGTTAACCGGCATGTCGGAATCGGGCAGCTGCAGGGCGTCCATGGCCTGACCGAGCTTGGAATCGATATCCCAGCCGTCGGCGGCGTCGATCTCGTCCTGGAGCTTGCCCATCTCGGCCATGAGGGCATCCATGTCGCAGTCCGGGTCGCACATCTCCTCGCCGATTTTGTTGAAGCGATCGACCTTGGCGATCATGTCGCCAAATGCCATGCGCACGTTCTCGATGACGGTCTTGTCGTCGTCGAGCGGCGGCTCCTGCTGCAGGATGCCCACGGTGTAGCCGGGAGTGAGCTTGGCATCACCGTTGGAGACCTCCTCGATGCCGGCCATGATCTTGAGCAGGGTCGACTTGCCCATACCGTTGGGGCCCACGACGCCGATCTTGGCACCGGGGTAGAAGCTCAGGGTCACGTCGTCAAGGATCACCTTGTCGCCATGGGCCTTACGAGCCTGATACATCTGGTAGATAAACTCCGCCATTTGTCTGTTCTATCCTTTCTACCTGCTGTTTCCCTATTCTTGATTCGCTTTAGTGGAAACGAAATGAGGAAACCAGCTCTGAAACTTAACGAAAAAGGGGCATGGTTGCCCACACCCCCTAATACTACCTGGGAAAAGTCCCCCGGAACATACTATGAACTGCGTACGCTAGTTTTCCGCAACCTTAACGAGCGGCTCGCTGCGATTTGCGCCACAGCAGATACGAGTAGACGTAGACGGCTCCGACCGAACCAAACGCCAGAACCGCAATCACTGCGGCGACGACTTCACTCGAAAGCACGCTGCCCGCCACGCCCATCACAATCAGGCCAACACCCAGCACCATAAAGCAGGCACCGCCAAAGCGCTGCGTACGGCGCCAGTTCTCGGGATCGGCAAGCGCCCAGGGCGTCTTGATACCGAGTGTATAGTTCCGCTTCACACGCGGCAAGTAGTTGCCTACGCCGATGAACAGCAGACCGACAGCACCGGAAATCAGCACGTTGACCGAACCGACCGCCGGCACCACGTCCCAGATCGTAAGCTCACCCAACCAGCTTATGGCGCACATAAACAAGGTGAAGGCGATTACGAAGCCCTGATAGAACTTGCCCGAGGTTCGATACGCCTCGCCCTTGGGGTCAATGCGTGGCACGACGTAGAACATCGCAAGAAGTGCCAGAGGCAGCACGCCGAGCGCGGAGGCCATCCAGCTAGGACCCCAACCGTCGACGGCGCCGTTCGCGCCCCAGTGCGTAGGAATCTGCGCAGGCAAGCTCGGCATCACTATGAGGTGCGCTACGACATTGGCGACGCACAGAGCGATCAGCGCAATCCACACACGCCGCGATACCCCCGTGGCGTGAATGCCCTTGTTTTCGTTATTCATCCTTATCACCTTCCGTGTTTGTAAAGCCCATAAACCAACCGATCAAGTCCTGCATGACGGTGGTGTTTAAG
Organism: Collinsella sp.; assembly: GCA_019414685.1. Classification (GTDB taxonomy): domain Bacteria; phylum Actinomycetota; class Coriobacteriia; order Coriobacteriales; family Coriobacteriaceae; genus Collinsella. The sequence goes on from DXLQ01000007.1 coordinate 26,621, forward strand.
CTGTATACGATGTTTTGGCCATGGCGCTCGTCGGTCACCAATCCGGCGTTTTTGAGCGTCGCCAAGTGATGACTTAGCGACGGCTTACTGATATCGAAATGCTCGGCAAGCTCCCCCGCCGTGCAATTGCCCTCGCGTAGCAACTCCAAAATGCGCCGTCGCGTTGGATCGGCAAGCGCCTTAAAACCCTCTCCCGGCATAAGACCTCCTCTCAGCGCCCCTCATGACGCGCACACTATACTGGATATTTAGATGTTTGTCTAACTATTTAATCGAAATGCTTCAAACCACATCAAAGTAAGCGTCATCGCAACCTATGGGCGATTACCTATAATGGCGATAGCTAAAACACGATTCGCTTCCCCATCGGAGGATGTCTATGACCGAAAACGCTACTGCTCTCGTCGAGACGCGCGATACCAAGCTCGAAATCATCATGGGCCGCGAGGCACTCGACAAGCTCGCCGATGCTACGGTACTGGTGCTCGGCTGCGGAGGCGTGGGCTCCAACTGCTGCGAGGCACTCGCCCGCGGCGGCATCGGACATTTCGTCATTCTGGACAAGGACATCATCGCGCCCAGCAATATCAATCGCCAGGCCATCGCCTTTCACAGCACCATCGGCAAGCGCAAAGTGGACGTGATGGATGCCATGATTCGCGATATCAATCCCGCCGCCACCGTTATCAAGCGCACCGAATACCTGCTGAGCGACAACATCGACGAGTTCTTCGCGAGCGTTTTGGAGCAGACGGGTGGCAAGCTCGACTACGTCGTCGACGCCATCGACACCATCTCGGCCAAGCTTACCATTGCCAAATATGCTCAGGACCACGACATTCGTTTGGTTAGCTCCATGGGCGGGGCCAACAAGCTCCATCCCGAGTGCCTCCGCTTTGCCGACATTTTCGATACGGTACGTGACCCCATGAGCCGCATCATGCGCAAAGAATGTAAGAAGCGCGGAATCAAGAGTCTGCACGTGCTGTTTAGCTGCGAGGAATCGGTTAAGACCCAACCCCGCGACCCGTCCAACATCCACGAGCGTACCGAGTTGGGTACCGCCAGCTTTATGCCGCCCATCATGGGTCAGATGATTGCCGGCGAGGTTATCCGCCGGATCAGCGGGCGCGGCACCGAGCGCGTACGCGCCGACGGCCAACGCCCGGACTAGCAGGATGTCCTGCGATGGAACCGCAATTCTTTGACACGCATTGTCATCTTGATTTGATGCTCGGCCCCGATGCTGCAGCCAGTGAGTCGGCGGCGTCGGGTCTGGGGCTCTTTGACTGCGGGGTCGACCCACGCGACTTTTCGGCCGCAAACGGGCGCGCCCGTCGCCTACCAGGCATCATCGCTGGCGTTGGGCTCCACCCCTGGTGGCTCGCCGACGGCCGCTGCGGTCCTGCCGAAGTCGATCTGCTTTGCGAAGTTGCTGCCCAAGAGCGCTACATCGGCGAGGTGGGACTCGACTTTTCCGCACGCTTTGCCGGAAGTGAGCCGCTACAAATACAGGCATTTGACCGGCTCTGCGATACACTCGTGCAGCATCCTCTTACCGGGCGCGTGATATCAATTCACGCCGTTCGTTCGGCAGGAGCCGTACTGGACGTCCTCGAATCGCATGGACTACTCATCCCAAACCCCGACTCCCCCGTTATCATCTTCCACTGGTTTAGCGGCACTTCGGACGAACTCGTCCGCGCGCGTGATGCGGACTGTTATTTTTCCGTCAACGAACGCATGCTCGCGTCTAAACGAGGACGCGAATACGCACGACAGATTCCACTCGATCGTTTACTGCTCGAGACCGATGCACCAGCGGAGGCAAACACAGAAACAAGCGCGCAGTCGCTCATCAAATCGCTCACAAGGACCTCAGAACGCATCGCCTCGCTCAAAAATTGTGACGCAAAGCGCATCGAGTCGGCAGTTTTAACAAATGCGCACTCTGTTTTTGACCTTCGCTAACCCCTGTGGGCAAAAATGCCAAGGGACATGCGAATCGCACAACGCAGTCCCTATTGGTAGGCAGTACAATTCGGCAGCATTACACCAATTCGTGCATGAGATCACGGTTGCGTGCATACAATTCGTCAAAGATATGACGACGCGATGCATATAACTCGTGGGCAGCCATATCGGGCACGATTGTTTGCGCAACGCCAAGGACTTGGGCGAGCTCATCCCATGATGCATAGGCGCCACCTGCGAGAGCTGCCATGATGGCATCACCGAAGCATGCGCCCACCGTAACCTTGGCAACCGAGACCTCGCGCCCGCATACGTCGGCGATAGCCTGCATCCAAACTGGATTCTTGGTTCCACCTCCGACAAGCATAATGCGCCCAATTGGCAGTCCATGCTCTCGCTCGATAATGTCGACATGGGATGCAACGGTATACGCGACGCCTTCCAAGGCGGCGCGAACCATATGGGCTCGCGTATGCCTTCCGGTCAGGCCAAAGAAGACGCCACGCGCCTCGGGATCGTTGAGCGGAGTACGCTCCCCCGCAAAGTACGGCAGACACAGGAGCCCATCGGCACCCGGCGCCACATCGGCGGCATCATGCGCCATAACCGAATAGGCATCGGGACCACCGTGGCCCTCGGCCTCTACGGCGTCGCGATACAGCTCTTGGCGCAGCCACGATGTGAGTGCGCCCGCCGTATTGGTCCCCGCGCAGATCCCGTAAGTTCCGGGAATGATAAACGTCCCCGGCCACAGGCGGGCATCATCGATCATATGATCAGCTAGGTAGATGAAATACGCCGTACTCCCCAACTGAACCATCATATCGCCGGGACGGAATACACCCGTCGAAATGGCCTCGGCACCAGAATCGCCCGTTCCCACTAAGACAGGTGTCCCTGCCGCGAGCCCCGTCGCCTCAGCCGCACGCCGCGTAATCACCCCGGCAATATCGGTAGCCGACATTACCTCCGCCATCTGGTCAGGCCGGCAGAAACGAGCACATTCCCGAGCATCAACCTTCCAGGTGTAGCGGTCGTATAGGGGAAGAAAATCCTCCGCCAAATAACGGTCCACCGTAAAACGCCCCGTCAACTTTGCGCATAGAAACGATGACGCCGTCAGGAACTTCGCGGCACGTTCGTGCACCTCGGGCATATTCTCCTTAAACCACAAGATCTTGGGAGCAATATCTGACGAACAGAGATCGTGCCCGAAAAGCTCGCGTGCGCGATCTGACCCATATTCGGAAAGAAGCTCGTCAATCTGCGGCTTCGAACGTGCATCGACTCCATACAAAATCGCGGGCGCCAGCGCGTTGCACTCGGTATCGACCGGCACACAGTCGCAACCCAATGCGGAAAGGCCCACGCATCCGATCTGTGCCGCGTTAACCCCCGATCGCGCCACCAGCTCGCGCGACAAGCGGCAAAAATCGCCCCACCAAACTGCCTCCGCATCATGCTGGTACCATCCATCACACGGGTTGTCCGTCTCATGTCCACAAGAGGCTTGGCAAACGATGTTGCATCGATCATCGATTAAAACGCCTTTAGAGGCGCTTGTCCCAATATCAATACCCAGATAGAGCGCCATAGGTGCCTACTCCCCTCGCGCCGTACGAGCGGCAGCCATAAAACGAGCTACCCGCTCAACATCAACCGGGGCATCCAGCTTTCCGTCGCGCTTTAAGCAGGTGCCGACAAACGCGCCATCGTAGTGAGCAAATACGTCAGCCACGGTATTTTCGCGACAACCGGTGCCACATACCACGGGTACTTCGCCAACACGCTCGCGGACTTCATCGGCAAGCTCGCCCGAAGCGCCACGACCGGCAGCCGAACCGCCGATGACCATCGCATCCGGTAGGCAATTAAAGAGAAGTGAATCGGCAATGTCCGCAGTCGTGCGGTCGTTGAGATAAACCTCCCCCTCGCTCGTGATGAAGTGAAAAAGCTTGAGGTCGTCCAGGCGCAGCGCCGCCTTGCGACGCATGGTGTGAGCGAAATCTCGGTTAATCAGCCCAAGATCACCGGCCCAGGCACCGCAAAAATTGCAGCGCGTGAACTGCGCGTCGACGGCAGCGCACAGCTCGATTGTGGCATCACCATCGTAAATAGCCTCAGCTCCCCAAGGAGTCGACAGATCATGGGATAGAGTCCCGATTACATAGCCCATCGATGCAAGGGTTGAGGGAGAAACGTGCTGCTCGTAGGGCATCGAGAGCTCATTGGTAATCAAAATGCCATCGACACCGCCCTGCTGCAACGCCTCGAGATCGCGCTTGGCGGCTTCCACGACCTGCGACACGCTTCCGCCCGGGTAATACAGTGGATCGCCCGGCAGAGGACGCAAGTGCAGCATTCCGATGACCGGCTTTTCGGTCTTGAACATCGAGGTTAGAAACGACATAACGTGCTCCTTCATAGGGTTATCGCGGGGACGTTACTCCCCCAGCACTTCGACGTACACTTTTCGCTTCTGCGGACCGTCAAACTCCGCAAGATAGATGTTCTGGGCACCTCCACACACGATGTGGCCATCTTGGACGGGAAAGAAGCAACTGTTTCCACAAATCATGCTCTTGATATGCCCACAGGAGTTGTTGCCGGTGGCTCCATAGCTCGGCAGGAAGTGTGCATGCGCATAGGGGGCGTCGAGTGGGGCGATGCGATCAAGCGTCTCCATAAGATCCGTCTCCACGCAGGGCAGCCCCTCGTTTACCACGATTCCACAGGTCGTATGCGACAAAATAATCGCTGCCAAGCCATTGGTCACCGAGCTGCGTTCGATGGCAGCGTGCACGTCTTCGGTAATATCGATGAACTGGTCCGGAGCAGTCGATAGATAGCTCAATGTCTCGAGCGTCACCATGTTTACTCATCCCCTTCAAGAAAACGCAGGGCATTACCCCAGTAGAGCCTTTCTCGCGCATCGTCGCGCATGGGCACGGTATCGAGCGCCCGCTTGAGTTTGAATGCACGGAAGCGCGGCGTATTGCTGGCGAACATCACTTGATGCGATAGCGCGCGCTCATACCACAGCGGCCCCATATCGACCGTGAAAAGACGCTGCATCATCTCCTCGGGCGAATCGATGTAAGTGATAGAGGTGTCCGTGTAGCAGTTGGGATACTTGAGCAGCATCGCCACGGTCTCGCGCACCCAGGGCCAGCCAAAGTGGGTCAAACTAAAGCGCACATTTGGATGCGTTGCGATTGTGTGCTCAAATGCAAGCGGGTTACTGCGCGAGAGCTCTGCGCCAGGCTCCCAAGACATACCGGCATGGAAAACCACCGGCTTGTTATAGCGCTCGCACAGCTCGTAAAGCGGCTCGGCCACAGCATCATCGGGGGCAAAACCCTGCTTTGCCGGATGCAGACAAAGCCCCTTTGCCCCCAACTCGGTAAAGGCGCGCTCCAATTCGTCTGCGGCACCGCTCACCTGCGGATCTACGCTCGCAAATCCCCACAGACGATCGGGGTGCGCGGCAACCAGCATGGCAATCTGGTCATTGGTGCCAAAATGCCCTCCGCATGCCGTGGTTACATCGAGCGGCATGAGCACACTCTTCTGCACGTCGCAGACGTCCATCTCGACTTGAAGCTCATCCCAATCCATGGGGCCCATATGCCCCATACCATATTCTCGTGACCAAAAACCGAATCCATCAGGCTCATCACCCGGCGTACAGATCTCGCCGTAGAGCATAGGATGGACCAACATGTCGATAACCATTTCGTACTCCTTTCCAGGCATTTAACCCTAGTACGGCTCAAACGAACCAATCACTCGGGACGACAGCTCAGCGCCCGCCTTCATACACGCCGGAATATCAAGGCCATCGATCACGCCCTTGGTAAACCCGGCAATATACGAGTCGCCGGCACCCACGGTATTAACGACCTTCTCCGCCGGTACGATCCCGCACTCATAGAAGCGCTCACCGTCATAGGCAATGCTTCCCTTCTCGCCAAGCGTGGCAACCGCAACGCGCGGTCCCAATTCCTGCACGTGGCGTACCCAGTCTCGCAGCTCCGGAGTGTCCTCTTCAAACGACATGAACGCATAGTCTACGTAAGGAAAATGAGCCTCGCATGCATATTCGGGATCCTGGCTGAACACCGAGAAGTCCATAACCACCGTCTTGCCCGCATCATGCCATTCGGGCAGGAGGTCCAAACAATTGCCAAACAGGTCGGTGTGAATGATGTCGTGCTCTAGGATAAACGCCCGGTCGTCTTCATTCGGACGATATGTCTCCATTACGCCATCGATTGCCTCGAGATGCACGCGATCGACGCCGTCTTTCAATGCCATGAGCATCACCGAGGTGTCGCCATCCTCCACCCGCAGATGAGAGATATCAAACCCCTCAGCGGCCAGCGCCTCTCTCATCTTGTCTCCGTACTCGTCCTTGCCGACAACCGACACGGCGGATACCGAAACGCCCATTCGTGCAAGATGGATACCCCAGTCAATGCCGTTACCAGTCGGATAGAACACGCCGATGTTTTGATAGACGTCCGCGCAGCAAAAACCAGCCGCACACGCTTTAATACCCATGGTCTTCTCCAATGCTCAAAAGGGGACCCACCACATGGCGAGCCCCCTTTTCGCGTTTCGCTTATTGTTTTGCATCGGCTGTCCAAGGCCTCATAGCCAGACCGCCGTACGCTTTCTTAAGCTATTCGACGATTGGCGCCCCGTGGCCCCAAGAACCTTCCATACCGCACACGGTCGAGGCAAACCCGGCAGCAAAGTCGAGCGCGCGCTCGATGGCCTCGGCGCCATCCTCACCACGCTTGGCGGAATCGAGATAGCACATCAAAAACGAGGTGAGGAACGAGTCGCCCGCCCCCATGGTGTCCTTCATGTCCGTTACCGGTTTAGCCAGCTGGCGGTAATAACGCTCGCCGTCGTAAGCAATGCAGCCCTCGGCGCCCGCCGTAGCCGACACAAAACGCGGACCCAGGCCCTTCACCCATGCCAGACGCTCGCGAATCTCGTCCTCACTCGCGGCATCCGCCGCACTAAAGAAAGCAAAATCGACGTAGGGCGCAATCTGCTCGTAGTACTCGTCGGTGGAGTCGTCCGAAAAGTCAAAAGAGACCGTGACGCCCGCAGCCTTCAGCTTGGGCAGCTCGCGCTCGGTAAAGCAATAGTTGCCCGAATGAACCACATCGAACTGCTTCATGTACGAAAGGTCAAAGCGATCGAGGACATAGCGCGCATCGCCACGGATACCGCCCTCGTTGGAGCCGAGGAAGACACGGTCACCGTCAACGACGGTCACGCGAGCCGCTCCGTTCTCGCCAATCATCTGCTCGCACTTGTCAAGCTCGATACCCTCATCCTCGAGGCTTGCAATGACATGCTCGGCAGCGGCGTCATTGCCAAAAATGCCCATGTATGCAGAGCGTGCGGCACCGCATTTCTTGGCATAAACGGCGAAGTTCACCGCATTGCCGCCAGGATACATGGTGTGGATATGCTCGTAGCGATCGACGACGTTGTCGCCAAATCCGAGCGCGTTAACGTTAAATGCCATGGTATTTACCCTTCTAGTACTCGACGACGCCCATGTAGCGACGGAAATCGGGATCATGGTCAAACACCTTGCCGCGTGCGGCACGCAGCTCGCAGTTCATGGCGTAGAACAGCACCGGGTCCAGATAGGCACGGACGCTCGCCGGCACGGCTTCCATACCGTACTCCTTGGCATCGAGCACCATCAGCGTATCGGTATGCGTCTTAAGGAACGCCAGGGCGCGCTCGTCCATAGCACGGCACTCGCTGGAGCCCATCTGCAGGAAGTAAAAAACGCCATCCTGAGTAGCCTCGAAGGGGCCATGGAAGTACTCGGCAGAGTGAATGTAGCTGCAGTGCTGCCACTGCATCTCCATAAGAGAGCAGATAGCGAAACCGTAGGTCTGGCTAAAGTTGGGACCGCTGCCCAGAATATAGAAGAACTCGTGCTCCTGGCAAAGCTTGGCAAAGCGATCGCCCAGCTCGGCATTTACCTTCTCGCGTGCCGGGGGAAGAATCTTATCCATCTCGGCGATACCGGCATACATATCGGCAAGATCGGCGTAGCCCTCCTGCTGATCGAGCAGCTCTGCCGCAAGCGACAGCGAAATGCCAGCGGGGACCTCGGCCTGCGGCACGCCCTCGCCCCATGGGTAGACCCACGTGGTCCACTTGCCGGAGTCAATCTTGGATCCAGCGTTGTCGGTCTGGGCGATCACCGTAGCGCCAGCAGCAAGGGCAATCTCGCAGCCCTCGACGACCTCGGGGGTATTGCCGCTGTGGCTACAAGCGATGACCAGGGACTTCTCGCCCAGACGACGCGGACGCATGATATCGAACTCGCGAGCCGTATAGATATACGAAGTGAAGGTGGTTGCCTCGCGCTGCAGAAGCTCATGAGCCGGGATCAAATCGATCATGGAGCCACCGCAAGCAATCCAGTAGACGCTGTCGAACTTGCCCTTCTCGGCAATTGCCTCTTTGATCAGATCGTGTGCGTTCATATCCAGTTCCTTTCTTGTTTGGCCCGCAATCAATGACGTTGGTTGTGTGGCCGATGGTTGTTTTAGTCAATCAGATATTTCTCGAATGCGGCCATGTTCTTGGCATCTGCCGCCGCCGGGTCATCGTAGTAACGACCGTCCGTGATTTCCTGGCCCAGCATGCCGTCGAAACCATGGGCGTTGAGCGTGGCGACGAAGGCGTCCATATCGTGCTTGCCATCGCCCCACACCAGATGGCCATACGGGTCACCGTCGATAAAGTGCATCTCGTGAATTGCCCCATCACCAAAGGCGGCAAACCAGTCCTCGAGCGTCTCGCCTGCAACGCCCATCGCGGTTGTATCAACCATGGGCTGTAAGTACGGGCTCGCGACCTCGTCAATCATGCGCTTCGCATCGGAAACCGTCGTCACAAGGTTGCTCTCCTCGGGACGCAGGCTTTCCATCGTAAGCACCAGACCGTGCTCGCCGGCATACTCCGCCAGAATGGACAAGTGCTCGCGGCTGCGCTTCCAGGCTTCCTCGCGGTCCTCGTCCCAGTCGCCCCAGCCCGAGTTGATGGACATACGGTCGCACCCAAGTACCTCGGCAAGCTCAATGCCGTGCTTAAAGTACGCCAGGCTGCGCTGTTCATGCAGCGGTTTGCGTGCGCAGTACTGCCAAGGATAGACAACATTCTCGGGGCACAGAGTACGATACCTAAGCCCACGGTCTGCAGCCTTTTTCGCCAGGACCTCAGCCTCAAAGTAGCCCGTGTGGTCGAGTGTCACATGCGGCTCCGCACACCACAGCTCAATGGACTCAAAGCCCAAACGCTGCTGCACATCAAGGAAGTAATCGAGCGACCACATGATGTAGTGAATATTCATGCCCGCAATCTGCTCGCGGCGCAGCGTCGGTTTGGATTCAGGCATCTTACGCCTCCTTATTTCGATCGAACACGATTTGTCCGTCCGACATCGTCATGTCAACCGCAAGATCACGTGCGTCGCGATAATCGAGGTCGAACACATCCCGATCGAGCACGCAGATATCGGCAAGCTTGCCAACCTCAAGCGTACCCAGCTCGTCTTCGCGCATCAGGTCGTACGCGCCCCCGGCAGTCCAAGCGCACAAGAGCTCGACAAGCGTCAGCGTGTTGACCTCATTCACGGGCAGTCCGTCGTCGAAGTATCCGCCGCACGCACTGTAGATTGACTCGCCCAAGCTCGGAATCAGCAGCGGCAAATCCGTGCCACAGCACACTGTGCATCCGGAATCTACCATGCCGCGGCGATTCCAGCTGTGCAAAAGTCGCGTCTCGCCAATTTGTCGACGCATCATCGACAGGCAATCCTCGCGCCGGTCCAGCGTCAGAATCTGCGGATAGACCTCGCAAATTCCACCCAACTTGCCAAACTCGACAAGATCGGTCGGGTCAGAGTTCTCGAGATCGGTAATCGCATGGCGACGAAGCATCCGTCCATGCTCGTCTCGAGGCAGCGAGGCATAGAGCGCCACGGTGCGACGAACGGCGCCATCGCCCTGGCAATGCAAGGAATATCGGAAGCCGTCAGCATCAATTGCACGCAGCTCGTTCTCAATCAGATCCCACTCTGGCTCCTCGACGACCGTCTTGCCGGCAGCGCCCGCATCGGCCGAGTCCTCATAGGGGTCAATCATCTCGGCAAGCCCCGCCCATACGCCGCGATCGGTCATACGGTTGAAGCCAGAAAAACGAACGAACGATCCCCGGAAGCGCTCTCGTGCCTCGCGGGCATAAGCCAGATTTGCACCGGCGCCCACCGGCTGCGACATCATAGAGACGCGAACCGTCAGCTCACCAGATTCCTCACGGCGAGCCATTTCGTCGGCAAAGCCGTAGTAGTCATCAAACGCCATCTCCTTGATGGCGGTAACGCCGCGCTCGTTAAGCATGCTCATGTAGTCCGAATACCCGGCACGCACCTCGGGCAGCGCGAGGAAATCGCTCATCATGCGCCAGATCTTCTCGGAATAGCACGCCTGGGGCGTAAAACCGTATCGCGCACTGGCGGCAGCGTTGAGAACGCAGGTCTCCGCTCCCGGTGTAAAGCAGACGACGGGGATGTCGCCAAAACAATCGTCAAGCACAGCTGCCGTATTTGCGTTCTCGGCATCCGATGCCAACGTTTCGGGCAGGTTGTGGCCAAAAGCCGCCGCGCAATCCGAATGATCTTCTTTCCATGCACGCAAGAGCGACACGGCCTCTTTGGCATCGGCGATGCCGGACAGATCAGACCCCAACGTCCGCAGCGCCCAACCTGTATAGAAGGTATGCACATCGATCAGGCCAGGCATGATGGTGCGGTCGCCCAGGTCAACTACCTCGTCCGCCTGGGTCAAATACGAAGCCGCCTCGCACTTGGCGCCAACCGCCTCAATTCGATTGCCACGGACCGCTACGAAACCTTCAAACGGCAGGTCCCCCGTACCGGTAAAGACGCTCTTAGACGTCAGTACCGTCAAACGATCAGACATCACAACCACCTACACCGGAAGCATGCCAGAGATTGCCGTTACGATCAGGCCAAAGACGACCATGAAAATGAAGAACTTCCAAATGGTCTTCCACCATTGGCCAAACGAAATCCTAGCCACGGCAAGGCCAGCGACCGTCATGCCCGCCACGGGGCTGATGGTGTTGATGGTCTGGTTGGCAAACTGGAGCGCGGTGACGGCTGCCTCGGGATTGAGGCCCATGAGCTCGGTCAGGGGGCCCATAACGGGCATGGTGAGCGCCGCCAGGCCAGAACTCGAGGGAACCAGCAAAGAGAGCAGGCCAAGGACGATATACATAAACGTGGTGTAGACGGCGGCGGGTGCACCGGCGAGCGCGGTAGCGAGCGCCTGGAGGATGGTGTCGATGATCATGCCGCCCTCGGCGATGACCAGAATACCGCGAGCGATACCGATAACGATGGCAGCGTACGCAAAGTCGGCGAGACCCTTAACGAACTCCTCTGCGATTGTCTGCTGGTCAAGACCGCCCAGGATACCGGCAAGCAAGCCCATGCCAAGGAACACGGCGGAAATCTCATTCATGTACCAGCCCTGGGTAACAAGACCCCAGACGATAATGCCCATACCGCAAGCAAAATCGATAAGCACGAGCTTCTGACGGATAGTGAACTCTTCCTCGATGGAGGCATCGGTCACGGAAAACTCAATACGCTTGAGCTTATCGTCCTCGTACACAATGGACGACTCGGGGTTTTTCTTGACGCGCATGGCGTAGCGCATGGCCCATGCGATACCGACGGCAGTGAAGATAACCCAAGAAACGGCGCGCAGCCACAGTTGCGGATTACCCTCGATGCCAATGATGCCTTGGGCGATCAAAACATTAAACGGGTCGATGGTCGAAGCACAATATCCCAGGTTAGGACCAAGGAAGCAGATGATGAATGCCGTCATCGAGTCATAACCGATACCCATCATGATGGGAATGAAGATGGCATAGAACGGCAGGGCTTCCTCAGACATGCCAAACGTAGTGCCGCAAATGGACAGCAATGTCATCGTGATGGGAATGATGAGGATGTCCTTGTTCTTGAGCTTTTTAATCACACGGCTCATGCCGGCATTCAAAGCGTTGGTCTTGGTGATGATCGCGAACGATCCGCCAATCAATAAGACGAACGCAACGACGTCGGCAGCCTCCTGGATGCCCTTGGTGGGCGCTTGCAGAACCGCGAAGATATCCTGGCCCAGATTGATGGTCTCGCCGGTCTCGGAATCGGTGTAGTTCTTATCGACCTGTTCATAGGTTCCAGCAACGGCGACTTCACGCTCGCCCGCCGCTGTCGAAATCGTCTTGCGCTGATACTGACCAGAGGGAACGATCCAAGTCAGGACCGCAAAGACAACGATCAGCAAGAACATGATCGTATAGACATGCGGTAATTTGAACTTAAAACGTCTGTTTGTCTTCTTCGCCTTCGTATCTGACATAGATACCTCCAAAGAACTCGAGACTGCATCGCATCTCGCTTCAACGTTTGCACAATGCAAACGTTCTATGACGTTCCATAGATTACCAGCAGCTTTTTCCTTCATCAAGATAATTTCAAACTGATTGCCGCAACGCGGTTGAACGGTTGCGTTTGCGCCGTGAACGGTATGGAAACGCCCGGTGAGATGATCCACCGGGCGTTTCCATTCGCAATGTCCTAGATGTCAAAAACGTAGCGAGACCCAACGATCCGCTGACGACCGATGATAAACGGCCGCCGCTGCTCATCGAAAAAGAAGGCTTCCATATAAAACAAGGGCTCGCCAACGGGAACTGCCAACAGTCGAGCGACCTCGGGCGACGCGCACGCGATCTCGAGCGTGCACGGGTCGGTAAACGCGGGCGTGCGGCCCGTCCGGTTGCGCACGAACTCAAAAATGGATTGGTTAGATAGAGGTGCCGTTGATAGATAGGCGTTGTCCTCGTAAACATATATGTTGTTCTCGAGCATGACAGGGACGCCATCGGCAGTGCGCACGCGCTCAACGCAAATCAAGTCAGTTCCAACGGGAACACCAAAGAACTGTGCTTCGGTGGAATCCGCCGGCAGTATCTTTCTCGAAATGACACACGCCCCCGGTTCCATTCCGTTAACGCGACATGCGTCCGAAAAACTCTGGACGTCATCCTTCTGGCGAATCTTGCGCTTAAGCTTGGGGGCATTGACAAACGTGCCTTTCCCCTGCCGCTTCGTTAGATAGCCCTGCTGGACGAGCTCCTCAATAGCGCGTCGCACGGTAACGCGGCCAACTTTATAGCTCTCAGCCAATTCGAATTCGTTGGGTATCCGCGCGCCCGCCTTGTAGGCGCCGGAGTTGATTTCGTTTTTGATGATATCAATAACCTGTTGGTACAGCGGTATCGCTGCTTTACCGTCAGTTGGCCCTTCAGTCGGTGGCATATACCCTCTCCCAGCACAATTAATTCTAAAACGGGCTTAAGGGCATTCAACAAGCCCTTAAGCCCGCATTAGCTTAAAGTATGCTAGGTGTCGCACCAAAATGTTGGCTATTTACTCATCAGACCCGAAAAACGCGCAACTACCGCGCTCCTAAGAAAGCGTGAGCAGCTCCGGCAGCTGGTCGATAATCTTGTCCGCGGCATCCTGGCTAAAGCCAA
>DXLQ01000070.1:0-4523 GCA_019414685.1 Collinsella sp.
CTGCTCGACTTGGATTATTCCGAGGACAGCCATGCCGAGGTCGACATGAACCTCGTCGCCACCGACACCGGTGAGATGATCGAGCTCCAGGGCACCGGCGAGCAGGCGCCCTTCGACCGTAAGCGCCTCAACGCCCTGCTCGACCTGGGCGACAAAGGTATCGCCGAGCTCATCGAGCTTCAGCGCCAAGCCATCGCCTAATCTGCCAAAAAGGGACAGGTTTATTTTGGTAGGTTTTACCTGTGGAGACGTCTGGACACAAGACTGCCGTTGATTGAGAGGGGAGAGGCGGAGTCCCTCGTTGCCCTCGGCGCGGTATTGATATAGAGACAAGGAGGCCAGTCATGGCACTTGAGAAGATTGACATCGACACCCTCGACCCGGCGGCGACCATCGTCGTGGCAACGGGCAACGCCCATAAGCTCACCGAGATCGAGGCCATTTTGGGCAAGGTCATGCCCGAGGTGCGCTTTGTGGCGCTCGGCCAGCTGGGCGATTTTGAGGACCCCGAGGAAAACGGCACGACGTTTTTGGAGAACGCCATCATCAAGGCGCAGGCTGCGGTCGAGGAGACGGGCCTTATGGCCATTGCCGATGATTCGGGCTTGGTCGTCGACGCGCTGGACGGTGAGCCCGGTGTGTATAGCGCGCGCTACGCGGGCGTTCACGGCGACGATGCCGCCAACAACGCCAAGCTGCTCGTTAACTTGGAAGGCGTGGCAGACGAGGATCGCACCGCGCGTTTTATGAGTGTCGTCGCGCTCATCGACACGGATGGTCTGGTCACCTATGGTGAGGGCGCCTGCGAGGGCGTTATCGCGCACGAGGGCCGCGGCGATCACGGCTTTGGCTACGACCCGCTGTTCCTGCCGGTCGACACGCCGGGCAAGACCATGGCCGAGCTGACGGCGGACGAGAAGAACGCCATCAGCCATCGATTCCATGCGCTCGAGCACCTATCCGCCAAACTGACGGGCGAGGAGTAGGCCGTGCGTGCGGTGGTGCAGCGCGTGCTCAACGCCGGCGTGACGGTCGACGGCGAGTGCGTGGGTCGCATTGGACGCGGCTACCTGGTGCTGCTTGGTGTGGGCCATGGCGATACGCGTGCCGAGGCCGACAAGCTGTGGGGCAAGCTCCGCGGGCTGCGTATCAACGAGGACGAGAACGGCAAGACCAACTTGGCGCTTGCCGATGTCGACGGCGAGGTACTCGTGGTGTCGCAGTTCACGCTGTTCGCCGACTGCCGCCACGGTCGCCGTCCGTCGTTTACGGATGCCGGCGCACCCGATGTTGCCAACGAGCTCTACGAGTACTTCCTGACGCTGGTGCGCGAGGACGTTGAGCATGTGGCGCACGGTATCTTTGGCGCCGACATGAAGGTCGACCTGGTCAACGACGGCCCATTCACCATCGTCCTCGATACCGACAATCTGTAAGTAGCCAAATTAGCTACTTGCGCGTGGTCGCAACAGGGTGCTATAGTATTAGAGTTTTGTCTATCTTAGGGGTATTATCCCCTTTTTGAATTGCACCTTCTGGAGGCCCTGTTCATGGAAGAGATGGAAGTCAATCACGTCGACGACATCCACGAGAAGCTGACCGATATGGTGGGCGATCGCGTTAAGGTGAAGGCCAACATGGGCCGCACCCGCGTCGTCGAGCGCATGGGCACCATCAAGAGCGTCCATCCGGCAGTCTTTATCGTCGAGGTTGACGAGCGCCGTGGCCGCAAGTCGCGTCAGTCCTACCAGTATATTGATGTTCTCACCGGCCAGGTCGAGCTGTTCGACCCCGAGAGCGGCGAGCACATTTTTACCCCGCTCGGCAATCAGCTCGAGGAGCACTAGCGGTGACCGATTGGTCCCTGACCCTTTCTGCGCCGGCAAAGATCAACCTCTATCTGGGGGTTCATACCGAGCGTGACGCCCGCGGCTACCATAAGGTCGATTCCCTGATGGCAGCCGTCGGTCTTGTCGATACCGTGACGGTCACGCCGGCGCAGGTGCTGACCGTCCAGACGATTCCGGCATCCGACTTTCCCATGCAAAAGAATACGGCGTATCGTGCAGCTGCTGCTATGGCCGAGCATTATGGTCGCGAAGCCAATGTCTGCATCACGATCGAGAAACGCATCCCGTTGTGTGCCGGCCTGGGTGGTCCTTCGACGGATGCCGCGGCGGTCATTGTTGCCTTGGCAGAGAGTTGGGGTATCGACCGTGCCGATCCCGCGCTGGATAACATCGCGCGCGGCATTGGCGCCGACGTTCCCTTCTTTTTGCATGCCAGCCCTGCATTTTACGTGGGTGGGGGAGACGTGCTGGCCACCGAGTACCCCGCACTACCCGCGACGCCCGTCGTGCTGGTCAAGCCGCGCGAGGCAAGCGTTTCAACAATTGAAGCCTATCGACGTTTTGACGAGACCCCAGCGCCTGCGGACAAGCCCGGAGCGATCGCATCTGCCCTTCGCTCGGGAGACGCAGAGGCGGCCTACGCACTCGTCCACAACAACCTGGGAGTCATTTCCGCGCAGATGGAGTCGCGGATTCAAACGGTGCTCGATTGGCTGCGTAAACAGGACGGCGCCGTTGCTGTAGATGTGTGCGGATCGGGCGCCTGCTCGTTTGCCATTTGCGACACCGCCGTCACGGCCGAAAGGCTTGCCGACGCTGCCCTGCAAAACGGCTGGTGGTCCTGCGCGACGGAGCTCATTCCCAACACGGTTCGCATTGAAGCGCCAAAGAAATAAAAATTTCTCTAGCACGCGGCGAAAATCTCTGTTACTATAGTCGAGCTAACGGGTTGTGGCTCAGTTTGGTAGAGCACTGCGTTCGGGACGCAGGGGTCGCTGGTTCAAATCCAGTCAACCCGACCAGAGCATGAGGAGGGACCGCTTCTTGCGGTCCCTTTTTTTGGCTATTGTTGTGATACCGCGGCACCCGCGGTATACTCATTCGAGCTTGTCTCGCTGTATTGTGGAGGTCTACATGTTTGGACTGAGGGCTCCTGAGCTCATCATTATTCTCGTCGTTGTCCTGATTATCTTCGGGCCCAAGAACCTGCCGAAGCTCGGCAAGTCCCTCGGCTCTACCGTCAAGAATATCCGCGAGGGTATGGAGGGCGACGATAAGGGCGAAACCAAGCAGGCCGAGGACGTTGTGGTCGAGGAGTCCAAGGAGGACAAGGAGATCGCAGAGCTCGAGGCCAAGCTCGCTGCTGCCAAGCAAAAGAAGGCAGAGGACAGCGACGCGGACGCAGAGTAGTCCCATCCCTTTGGGGTGAGCACCTGACCGGCTTGCCCGCAGGCTAGCCGGTCTTTTTCGTTTTGTTGACAGTTGATTGTTTGATCAGAGTTGGGGAGATATCCGTATGGACGCAAGCCAGATCGTACTGACCGCTGAGGGCCGCCAGAAGCTCGTCGAGGAGCTCGCTTGGCGTGAGGGCGATTACGCCAAGGAGATCGTCGAGGACATCAAGGAAGCCCGCGCGTTCGGCGACCTTTCGGAGAACTCCGAGTACGACGCCGCTAAGGACAAGCAGGCCCAGAACGCCGCTCGTATTGCCGAGATCCAGGCCATCCTCGCCAACGCTCAGGTTGCTGCCACCACGGGCGACCTGACCGTCTCCATCGGTTCCACCGTTTCGCTGATTGATCCCAACGGCGAGGTCATGGAAGTCACGCTCGTCGGTACCACCGAGACCAACTCGCTCGAGCACAAGATTTCCAACGAGTCTCCGGTCGGTCACGCCATCATTGGTCACGGCGAGGGCGACTCCGTCGAGGTCGTTACGCCTTCCGGCAAGACTCGCGTCTACACCATCGCCAAGATCGCACGCTAGACCACGGTCCCGCGTAAAGGTATGTTTTCGCTCCCTGGGACCGAATCCTGGGGAGCGTTTTAGTTTGAGGAGCTAACTTATGGCAGAGAACCAGAACGTCGCCGATCAGGCATCGACGCTCAACGACGAGCGCGCCACCCGCCTGGCCAAGCGCGCCGCCCTGTTCGAGGCGGGCCAGAACCCCTATCCCGAGCACTCTGAGCTTGAGGACTACGTCGCCGATATCGAGGCTAAGTACGCCGAGCTTGCCGATGGCGAGGACACCGAGGACGTCGTGAAGATCGCCGGCCGTGTGGTCGCCAAGCGCGGTCAGGGCAAGATTATGTTCATCGTCGTGCGCGATGCGACTGCCGAGATTCAGCTGTTCTGCCGCATCAACGACATGGACGAGGCTGCCTGGAGTACGCTCAAGGCCCTCGACCTGGGCGACATCCTGGGCGTGACCGGCGTGGTCGTGCGTACCCAGCGCGGCCAGCTTTCCGTTGCCCCTAAGAGCGCGACCCTGCTTGCCAAGGCCGTTCGTCCGCTGCCCGAGAAGTTCCACGGTCTTTCCGATAAGGAGACCCGCTATCGCCAGCGCTATGTCGACCTGATCGCCAACGACGACGTTCGCGAGACCTTCCGTAAGCGTTCGCAGATTCTCTCCACCTTCCGTCGCTTTATGGAGTCCGACGGCTACATGGAGG
>DXLQ01000070.1:4623-8774 GCA_019414685.1 Collinsella sp.
TCGCAGATTCTCTCCACCTTCCGTCGCTTTATGGAGTCCGACGGCTACATGGAGGTCGAGACCCCCATCCTGCAGACCATCCAGGGCGGCGCTACTGCCAAGCCGTTCATCACTCACTTCAACGCGCTCGATCAGGAGTGCTACCTGCGTATTGCCACCGAGCTGCACCTCAAGCGCTGCATCGTCGGTGGTTTTGAGCGCGTGTTCGAGATCGGCCGCATCTTCCGTAACGAGGGCATGGACCTCACCCACAACCCCGAGTTCACTACGATGGAGGCCTACCGTGCCTTCTCCGACCTCGAGGGCATGAAGGCGCTCGCCCAGGGCGTCATTAAGGCGGCCAACAAGGCCATCGGCAACCCCGAGGTCATCGAGTACCAGGGCCAGACCATCGACCTTTCTGGTGAGTGGGCCAGCCGCCCCATGACCGACATCGTCTCCGACGTGCTCGGCAAGCAGGTCACCATCGACACGCCGGTCGAGGAGCTTGCTGCCGCCGCGCGCGAGAAGGGCCTGGAGATCAAGCCCGAGTGGACTGCTGGCAAGATCATCGCCGAGATTTACGATGAGCTGGGCGAGGACACCATCGTCAACCCGACCTTCGTGTGCGATTACCCCATCGAGGTCAGCCCGCTTGCCAAGCGTTTTGAGGACGACCCGCGCCTGACGCACCGCTTTGAGCTGGTTATTGCCGGCCACGAGTACGCCAACGCGTTCTCCGAGCTCAACGACCCGGTTGACCAGGCCGAGCGCTTTGCCGCCCAGATGGCCGAGAAGGCCGGCGGCGACGATGAGGCCATGGAGTATGACGAGGACTACGTGCGCGCCCTCGAGTACGGTATGCCTCCCGCGGGCGGCATTGGCATTGGTATCGACCGCGTGGTCATGCTGCTTACCAACCAGGCTTCTATCCGCGACGTGCTGCTGTTCCCGCACATGAAGCCCGAGAAGGGTTTCCAGTCCGGTGCCGCTGCCGCCAAGGCTGCCGAGGCCGGCAACGCCGCGAGCCCGTTCGTTAAGTCGCTAAAGCCCACGCTCGATTACTCCAAGATCGCCGTTGAGCCGCTGTTCGAGGAGTTCGTCGACTTCGATACCTTCTCCAAGAGCGATTTCCGCGCTGTGAAGGTCAAGGCATGCGAGGCCGTCAAGAAGTCCAAGAAGCTGCTGAACTTTACGCTCGACGACGGTACCGGTACCGACCGCACCATCCTCTCCGGTATTCACGCTTATTACGAGCCCGAGGACCTGGTCGGCAAGACCTTGCTCGCCATCACCAACCTGCCTCCGCGCAAGATGATGGGTATTCCCAGCTGCGGCATGCTGATCAGCGCTGTCCACGAGGAGGAGGGCGAGGAGCGCCTCAACCTGATCCAGCTCGACGCCTCCATCCCCGCCGGCGCAAAGATGTACTAATTGGTTCCGCCGTTCTACCGAACGGCGGACCAGCCGACGCTGCGCGACGCCCAGGGCGACAATTTGTCATTCAAAAGGCAAGGCATGACCAGAAGGTCTATGCCTTGCCTTTTTCATGCCAACTTGTTCGCCCTGGACGTCGCTCGCTGTCCGTCCTCTATCTGCGGCGTTGACTTGGTTGACACTTAGAACATCGATGTAGTCATTGGGGACGTTCTTAAACGACTACCCAACGGCTATTGTGCACATGGCTCGCATGACAGCCGTCTCTTTTATGTTTCCTTTAGCCGTTGCTGCCTAGGATGGGGGTTAGTCGGTAGGAAGGGAGCGTCTATATGGACGACGCGAGCGAGCGTGCAATCGAAGAGGACATGCTCGATCAGTTCAATTACTTTGACGATGAGGATGAGGAGCTAATCGATCGTCGCGAGCCGGCATCGCTTGACTCATTTGATCTGGTCGATGAAGAGCCCGACGAGGACGAGGTCGGATCAGCGGAGCCCCAACAGCCTTCGCGCCTTGACTCGCTGCTTTCGAGAGCCCCCATGCACCACGGCGTTCGTGCCGGCGCGCTCCATATGAAAACTGATTGGCACCAGATCGTGACGGCAGGCGATGAGCTTGCCGTCGATGCGCCACTCACCGACAAGTCATCCATCATCTGCCGCACCGGCATGCTTATGCTGGCAAGCGGAACAGGTGCCTGGCGCGTGCGCGATACCATGAATCGTGTTGCTGCCGTACTCGGCGTCACGATTCACGTCGACCTGAGTCTTCTGTCGTTTGAGTGCACTTGCATCGAAGATGGCCACTGCTTTAACGAGGTTGTCAGCCTGCCCACAACGGGAGTCAATACCCATCGCATTTGGATGATGGAGAGTTTCCTCAAGGAAATCGAGACCTATGGTCGTCGCTTCACGGTACACGAGTATCACGAGATGCTCAGGACCGTTGAGAGCTCAAAGCCCGATTACTCTCCCTGGCAACAGGGCCTTGCGGCAGCCTGTGCTTGCGGCGCCTTCGTCTTTTTGCTCGGCGGCGGCCCTATCGAGATGGCCTGCGCGTTTGTGGGCGCGGGTGTCGGCAACTTTGCCCGCTCCCATATTCTCAAGCAAGGCCTTGGTCAGTTCAGCGCGCTGACGACCGGCGTTGCGCTCGCTTGCGTTTCGTATCTGCTGGCATTGCTCGGCCTTGGCCAGGTCATACCGGGGGCAATGTCGCACCAAGAAGGCTATATCGGCGCCATGCTCTTTGTGATTCCCGGCTTTCCGCTCATTACGGCAGGCCTCGACATCGCCAAGCTCGACATGCGAAGCGGTATCGAGCGCCTTTCATATGCCGTATCGATTATTGTGATGGCGACGCTCGTAGGTTGGATGGTTGCCGAGTGTGTTGGCCTGGCGCCGGACGACTTTGCCCCACTGGGCCTTTCGCCGCTTGCCCTTACGCTCCTACGCGTGGTGATGAGCTTCGTTGGCGTATTCGGCTTCTCGGTGATGTTCAACAGCCCGGTAAAGATGGCCGCGGCAGCTGGGTTGATCGGCGCCGTGTCCAATACCCTGCGTCTGACCCTTGTCGATGCGCCGACGATGATTCCCTTCCTGGGCCTCAGCACGGGAATGCCTCCCGAGGCAGCAGCGTTTATCGGCGCGCTGGTATCGGGTCTGCTGGCAAGCTTGGCCGAAGTCAAGCTCACCTACCCGCGCATCGCCCTCACGGTGCCTTCGATTGTCATTATGGTGCCCGGTCTGTATCTCTATCGCTCTATGTATTACATGTGCACCTTCGACACGGTCAACATGCTCGGCTGGTTTGTGCGCGCAGTGCTCATCGTGGCGTTTCTGCCCGTTGGCTTGGGCGTGGCGAGAACTCTCACCGACCCTCGCTGGCGCCACACCAGCTAATTGGTGCAAGGGGGACAGGTTACTTTGCACCAAATGAGTTGCGGTGAAATAGGGACTGAATTGTTGCTTAAAGGGTCAAAACAGTCCGTATTCCACCGCAACTTATGGGGTCGGGGGTTTTGGTGCCCTGCATCTCCACAAACTCAACGCTTACGAAGCGCGCGCCGTTCGTGTTAGGGTGGTTCCACCACATAAGTAGTCGCAGACGCGCGTAACACGGGCGGGCGAGATGAAGTCCCAACAGCTCCATCTTGCCCGCCCGTTTTTGTTGCGTGGTGTAGCGGCGTAACACAGAAAGGACCATGCCCTTTATGCCTATCAACAAACGAGAGAGCCTGCTGTTCACCTTTATCATGTGCTTTTGCATGGTGCTCTGGATGAGCAACTACAACGTCGTCCTGCAGCATGGGGCCATCAACGGCGAGGTTGTTGCCGCCGCGTGGCTCGGCTTCCCCGTTGCCTACGTTTTCGCCATGTGCTGCGACTGGTTTGTTGCCAGCCCCCTTGCCAAGGGTTTTGCTTTTAAATTCCTGGTCACGCCGGGCAAGAGCTCGCCGCTTGCCATGACGCTTGCCGTCAGCTCCTGCATGGTCGTTCCCATGGTCATCATCATGTCGCTCTACGGCGCATGCGAAGGCCTGTTCCATATGCCTGGAGGCCCGCTTGCCAATTTGCAGGCGCTGCCGATGATGCGGCTCGTCAACATTCCGCGCAACTTTATCATGGCCCTGCCCTGGAACCTGCTGGTGGCTGGTCCGGTTGCTCGCTTTGTCTTCCGCCGCGCCTTCCCTGTGGGGACGGTTTTCGAGGAGGAGCATGCCGAGCTCTTGGAGC
>DXLQ01000071.1:0-8671 GCA_019414685.1 Collinsella sp.
CGTAGCCCTCGTCGGCAACCTTGTCGGCGAGCGCGGTCATCTTCTTGCCGGTCTCGTAGAGCGCCTTGCCGTCCTCGAGATAGCCCTCCTGGTCGAAATGCATGATCTCGATCTTCTCGGTTTCCTTCATTTGTCTCTCCTTTCTGGGGTTGTTTCCACATCCCCCATGCCAACGGGCATCAAAACCCGCTTACATTCCGTAACACTCGGCCGCTTTGGCCTTAAGCGCATTGACTGACTCTTCGTAGCCCTCTGCCTTGACCTCCATTTGCTTGGAGACAGCATCGAGATACGGGTGCACGTCCCATGACTTCAGACGCTCGGCTATCATGGCCGCAATCGTCTGGAAGAACACAAGATTGGGAATTGCGCTGAGCAGCGGCGCCACCTGAGGCACCGCAACCTCGTGAGCCCTACCCTTGGGATGGGCCGTGAGCAGCACCGTTTTTGTCGTAACGTTCGATAGCGCATCAGCGATATTCGCAAGACGCTCCGACCCCTGCGGATCGTCGACGATAAACACCAGATAGCCCGGAACGATCTGCATCTCGGGACCGTGGACGAACTCCTCGCCTTCGTGATGCATGGCAGGAATCTTGATGGTCTCGCTCAGCTTGAGGGCCGCCTCTTCGGCAACGCCATAGTTGGGGCCGTTGCCGACGACCATGGCGGGCGTGTGCTCAGAAAGCTCGAGCATGTGGTCTTGGACATATGCCTCGGCGGTCTTGCACATCACGGCATTGGCCTGGATAGCCTCACGCAGGTCGTCAAGACGCTGGGCAACGCCCTTGGCGTCAATCGTTCCGCGCGCCTGACCGCCGTAAATACCAAAGAGCACCAAGTACTCAACGAGCACCTCGACGCCCAGAGTCACAAAGTCCACCGACTCGACGCCCACACCGTAGTCAAGAACGATGTCAGCGTGTTCCTTGATGGGTGCCTCGACGTTTGCCGTGAGCGCAACTGCAGCCATATCGTGTGCGCGCATGTAATCGAGCGCCGCAATCGTATTGGTCGAATAGCCACTCTGCGAAACGGCAATGTTGAGCACATGCTGCGGATAGGTGTGTTCAAAATCGACGAAGGCCTCGGGCGTCACAACGGACACCTGCATTTGCAGGGCATCTTGCAGGTAATCGCGGGCGCAATCGGCGGCATGGCGCGACGAACCCGAAGCAACGATGCGCAGCGCGTCAAAAGAACCGGACTGGAAAATATCAACGAGCTGCGCTACCAGCTCAGACGAACGCTCGAGGTTCTCCCCCATACGCACATGGGCAAGCTGAACGTAATCGAGCATCTTCATCGTCTCACCTCGTAACAAATCATTAGTATTTGATACCAATCACAGTTACAGGTTACGGCTTTTTGATACCTCTTTGTCGATTAATTTATCCCCATCGGCGAACGGTCGATTTTGAGCCCTGTAAGGTTGTATATACAGCTGACCCAACGATCAAAACTGGTTAGTTTCCCAGCCGTTATTCACAAAATACCAGCTAGTACGTATAGGTGTAGCCGCCCGTATCGCCACGATTGAAGGACTTTACATACTCGATAGCCTGACCGCTCGCGTCATAGCTCACGCATTCCAAAAGCAAAACAAGATCGCCCTGTTCCAGTCCAAGGAGACCGGCATCTCGTGCGCCCAGCGCTTCGATATCGAGCTTTTCCTGTGCCATGACTGGCTTTCGGCCCAGCATCTCATAGGTCTCGTACAAACTGAAGACCGACACGTCAATATCTTCGATGGTTGGGAACAGCAGGCAGGGAATCAGCGCCGTCTCAATCGATACGGGGCTACCGTTTATGCAGTTCAGGCGTCGAACGGAATAGAGCAGGTCGTCCTCGGCGATGCCAAACAGGTCGGCGTAATATGGCCCCGCATAACGCTTGGAACGCGCGAGAATACGGACGGACGGCTCGCCGCCCGAAGCACGGACCGATTCACGGAAACCGACCGTGCGTTCAAAAAAAGCAGGTACTTTCTGCGCCACAAAGGCACCTTTTCCCCGAACACGGCGAATCTGCCCGCGCCGAACCAGCTCATCGACAGCGCTTCGGATGGTCAAGCGTGTCGTACCAAATTCCTCGGCAAGGTCTTTTTCGGACGGAATCATGGAACCCGTGGGATATATACCGCGCTCGATACGTTCCTCGATGCGGCGTCGAATGCGCATATAAACCGGGGTGGCATCTACTGTTTCAGCCATTGTTCACCTGCCACGCTCCTCATGCCGTTCTCTTCGCCGTTATCGGCAAAGCGGAACTTTGTGGGCAAAATCACCGATTTGCAATGCTCCACAAAACGCATGTCCTTATCGAATTCGATCGAGCTCTCATAGAACACCGGCGTTCCCTCTTCTTGCTGGAGCAGCTCGGCCTCTTCGGCGTTCAAACGCGAGATGGAGATATGCTCACGTCCATGCTCAACACGCACGCCACCTTCTTTGAGCAAGACATCGTAAAGGCTCTCACACTCAAAATCGTGCTCGGGAAGCGCGGGGCACAGGGACAGGTTAACGTGAGCGGTCTCGATTGACGCCGGCTCGCCCTCTATAAGTCGAATGCGCTGCATGCGGAGTAAAGGAGCGCCCACAGCCACCCCAAGCTTGTCGGCAAGCGCCTCATCCGCCTCGATGGTCCCGGTGGAAACCAGACGAGAAGAGGGGTGCAGGCCGGCAGTCCGCACAGCATCGGAAAAGTTATACGTTTCCTGGAAGATATTCAGCGGCTTGGGAGGACACACATACGTACCCGATCCGCGACGGCTCTCGAGCGTTCCACACGAGATGAGCCGCGTGATACCGGCGCGCAACGCCGTACGCGAAACGCCAATCTCTTCGCACAGCACGCGCTCAGCCGGCAGGCGATCGCCGCCGGCAAGCTGGTGGTGCTGGATATACCAAAGAATTCCCTCAACAGCACGATCTTTGGGGGGAATTGCATAAGATTCGCCTGCCATTGCACAGACTCCTCATTCAGAAACGTATGCCGCCAAAATTAGACCAGCCCTCCCATGGCATCAAATTCGGCCTTGATCTTCTCGGCGACATTCCGATACGACTTATATAGACTTGAATCGCGTTTGACTTCGTCGGTCATAACGGGAATCTCTAATTTGGAAACCTCGTCTTTTCCCGTCTGAACCGCCACAACAACGCCCATACCAAGACACATATTACGCTTGGCAGCGTTTATTTTCGCCGCCTTGGCAGGATTTGCCAGGATACGCTGGGCAAATTCCTGTTTTGAGGCCACTTCCTCGGCCTCCGGATCGCCCGCCTCGGCCACTTCGCACTGCAACACATCCGCATAGTCAAAAATCTTCGGCTCGCCGCCGCGCTGATGCACGGCCCACTTGCGGCGCGTGGCATCCTGGTAGATAGCCGGCAAAAACGTAAACCGCGGTGGGTCCAAAATCGTATCCGTGATGGTAAACACATCGGGATCAAAGGCATCCTGCGGGTTTTTCTTCTTGAACAGCCCCATATCAGCCTCCCGTACTAGCATTAAACAACTCAAGCCGAATATAGCACCAATTTCAAGCCACTGCTTTATCGCATCGGTGCGCGGCGTCTATGGCTCGCCCAGCGGAAGAGTTCACGGACGAGGGCCGGGGTGCCTGCCTTGTTTTGAGAAGTGGGCTCCGCGAACTTCTCAAAACAAGGCAGGCACCCCGGCCCCGCCGGCAAATAGCAGACACTCCGCATGCAATCTATGCAAACAAACAAGTACGTTTAGCTACATTCGGTAAGTTCGAGCACGCTGCCCTTAACGATAAGCGCCGGCTCCAGGACGACCTCTTCGGCACGCCTGCCGCCCCTGCCGGCAAGACGCTTGGACATGCAGCCAAAAGCATGCTCCGCAAGGACGCCAGGATCCTGCTCAATCGCGGTCAGCGCCGGCTCAAAGAGAACATCGGCCGCCGAGTTGTCATAGCTCACCACCGAGATATCGCCCGGGATGCTCTTCCCCATCTCGTGCAAGCGCTTGAGCAGACCGAGGGCGATGTTATCCGAACTTGCGAACACAGCGGTGGCATCAGTTGCGAGCACCGCCTCCGAGGCCTCGTATGCACTCGGAATGTAGTACTCGCTCTCAAACTCCAAGCGTGCGTCGATAGGCAGGCCAACCTCGCGCAGCGCGCGCTCATAGCCGGCAAGTCGTTTACGCCCCGTATTGGAACGGCGCGCGTTAACCAAGCAGGCAATGCGACGGTGGCCCTGCTCGATCAGATAGCGGGTGGCCATGTAGCCGCCCATCTCGTGATCGAACATCACCTTGTCGCACTCGAGTCCCTCAATGGCACGGTCGACCATTACGGCCGGAATGGGCAGGTGGCTGACTTCTTCGCGCAGGGCGCGGTCGTCGGAGAACTCGTCGCCCACGACCAGGAAGACGCCATCGACGCCGCGCGTCACCAGCTGGCGCAGCAGCTCCAGATCGTCATCGGCGCTTCCGCCCGAGCTGGTAATGAAGAGCGCATAGCCGTCCTCGCGGCAGCGCTTTTCCAGGCTACCGGCGAGCGAGGCAAAAAAGCGGCTCTCGATGTTAGGGACGATAAGGCCCAGCGTGCGCGACTCGCGCATGACCAGACTACGCGCAATCTGGTTAGGAACATAGTGGTTGCGCGCCGCGACCTCCTTGATGAGTTTGCGGTTTTCTTCCGAGATGCGACAGGGCCGATTATTGAGCACAAGCGAGACCGACGAGGGGGAAAGCCCCACCTCCTGGGCGATCTGCTTGAGGGTGACTTTGTTGGCCATCTCGCTCCTTCCGGGTTTACGCGCAATCTCTTGAAAGTATAGCGACTACCCCTCTACCTCGGTGATAAACACTTTACCAATCCGGTAGACGGCTGTTTTATCGCCGCCAGCGCACCAAATCCGTCCGGGTGGGGTATATTGCAATCGATTGATGACAACGACCACCAAAAGGCGGATATTCGTATGCACGAGAACGACTTTTTTAACGAGGACCTGCTGTGCGCGCTTGCTGGCGTTGCCGGCGAGGACAACGTACTGATGAGCGAGCCCATGCGCGAGCACACCACGTTTAAGATCGGCGGCCCGGCCGACGTCTTTGTCACGCCCGATACTGAGCAGGGCCTCGTCGCCACGCTCGATACCTGCTATCGCTGCGACCTGCCGCTTACCATCGTGGGCAACGGCTCCGACCTGCTCGTCGGCGACAAGGGCATCCGTGGCGTCGTCGTGGCGCTGGGCGAAGGCCTCTCCGACATTACGGTCGACGGCACGCACGTCACGGCGGCGGCCGGCGCCTTGCTTTCCGATGTCGCCGCGGCGGCAGCCGAGGCCGGTCTCACCGGCATGGAGCCCATCTCGGGCATCCCCGGATCGGTCGGCGGCGCCTGCTACATGAACGCCGGTGCCTACGGTGCCTGCATGGCCGATGTGCTGGAGTCCGTGCGCGTCTACAAACCCGCTCGCCAGCTCGACGACGGCACCCGCGGCAGCGGCAATATCATCGAGTTCGATGTCGACGAGCTCAACCTGGGTTATCGAAAGAGCCGCATCGCCGATGACGGCTTTATCGTGCTTTCGGCCACCTTCAATCTCGCCCCGGGCAACGCCGCGATGATCAAGGCCGACATGGACGACTACCGCCAGCGCCGCGAGGACAAGCAGCCGCTCGACATGCCGAGTGCCGGCTCCACTTTCAAGCGCCCCGAGGGTTACTTTGCCGGCAAACTCATCATGGATGCCGGCCTGCGAGAACACGCCGTTGGCGGCGCGCAGGTGAGCGAGAAGCACTGCGGCTTCATCGTCAACGCCGACCACGCCACCGCCGCCGACGTCGACGAACTCATCCGCGACATCCAAGCCAAAGTCAAAGAGCAGTTCGACGTAGACCTAGAACCCGAAGTCCACCGAGTAGGCGAATTTTTATAAAATGAAGGCCCCGAAAGGGGCCTTCACTTTCTTTAATTCAGACAACCAGTCCGGTGTGCCGCGCCCCGAACCCGAGAGGGCCGCGTGCCCGCCCGCAATATATTTGATTGATCGCGAGTTCCGCACGCAAAGAAGGCCACTTAATGTGGCCTTCGTCTTGCGCAGGACTGCCCGAGCAGGCAATCAAATATATTGCGGGCGGGCACGCGGCCCCGTCGGCTTTACGACAGCGCAATACCGCCGAGCCAGCCCCAACGCACGCCAGAGCCAGTGCCATAGAAGCTAATAAACGAATCAAGCGACTTAGACGTAATGGCACCCTCGTTGCTCATAACGATGCCGCCGCCAACGTAGATACCCACATGACCGTAAATAAGGCCCGGAGCACCCGTGCCGCTGTGCGAGGAATCGGCCACGATCATGCCCACCTGCAGCGCCGAGCGGTCGGAGCTATAGCACCAGGCGTTAAACATGTCGCACGCATTGCCTCCAAAGTAGCCAACGCCGGCGTTACGGAAGACATTGGTGACCCACGCCGCGCACCAGTTCTGACCCGGCGAAGGCGTGGAGTAGCACGCGTTGACGACAGCCTGCTGCTTGCCCGAGCCGGCATTCTGCTGCGGAGTTCCGGGCGCGTACGATCCACCACCCGAGCTCGAACCACCCGAGTAGGAATTGTTCTTGTTCGCGGCAGCCGCGGCAGCGGCAGCCTTCCTAGCGGCCTCCTCAGCCTGGGCAGCAGCGAGGATCTCGGAATCGCGCTGAGCCATGAGCTCCTTGACGTCGTCGGAAAGACCGTTCAGCACGGTCTGGACTTCTTGCTGCTTGGCCTGCATGTCCTGCATCTGGGCAGTCTGCTGGTCCTTGAGCTTCTCTAAGTCGGCCTTCTGCGACTCGAGCTCGGTCTTTTGCGCATCGAGCTCTTCCTGGATGGTCTGAATGTCCTCGATGGCGTCGCGGTCGCTCTTGTTGATCTTCTCAACGTAATGCGCGTTGGCGACGAGTTCCTCAAACGAGCCAGAGGCCAGCAGCAGCGACAGGATGTTCGTGCCGCCGGACTTGTAGCTGGCGGCCACGCGATCGGAAAGGTCGTTGCGCTTCTTCTTGAGCTCGGCCTTCTTTTCATCGATCTGGGCCTGCGTGTCGTCAATCTTGCCCTGGACATTCTCGATGTCGTTGAGGGTCTGGGCATTCTTGTTGGCCAGCGCCGCATACTCATTTGCGATGCTGTCGAGCTGGGCCTGAACCTCGTCGAGCTGGGCCTGGGCGGCATTCAGTTTATCGGTGGTTTCTTTGGAAGCCTCCGCCGCATGGGCGCGAGCGGGCAGGCCAAAAAGAACTGCCGCAGAAGCGGCGCCGAACAGGGCCTTGAGGGCAGTGCGGCGCGAGAGCTCCTGGGAAAGGATGGAATCGCTGTTTGGTGACATATGTACTCCGTTACATGCTTATTTATATGTCGCTCAACTCATACATATTAGCGTACATATGGCGCGTCCCAACGATTTCCACGAACGGCAGGAAACTGCAAGGTCAGCGGCTCGTAAGCAAATGCCAAAGATCAGGTTATGCGTACGCAAGCTCTTCTATGAGTACGTTAGCACAATCCTCTGCTTTTCCTACAGCGCACGATTTGGGCGTCCCTGCCTGCGCTATACTCCCCTGAAGAAGTGTTCCTGATTCGATAGGAGACTACATGTCCAAAGCACTCGACCCCAAAGACACCTGTGTCCTCGTTACCGGTGGCGCCGGCTTTATCGGCTCGCACACCGTCGTTCAGCTGCTCGAGGGTGGCTACCAGGTCGTCATCGTCGATGATCTCTCCAACTCCAGCGCCGTCGCCGTCGACCGCGTCAAGACCATCGTGGGCGACGAGGCCGCCAAGAACCTCACCTTCTACGAGGCCAACGTGCTCGACCGCGATGCGATGAACAAGATCTTCGATACCCATCAGATCGACCGCGTCATCCACTTTGCCGGCTTTAAGGCCGTCGGCGAGTCGGTGAGCAAGCCCGTCGAGTACTACCACAACAACATCGAGAACACCCTGGTGCTCATCGACGTCATGCGCAACCATGGCTGCAAGTCCATCATCTTCTCGAGCTCCTCGACCGTCTACGGCGACCCGGACAACCCGCCCGTCACCGAGGAGGATCCTAAGAAGCCCGCGACCAACCCCTATGGTTGGACCAAGTGGATGATCGAGCAGATCCTTATGGACGTCCACACCGCCGACCCCGAGTGGGACGTCGTGTTACTCCGTTATTTCAATCCCATCGGCGCCCATCCGTCGGGCCTGATCGGCGAGGATCCCAAGGGCATCCCCAACAACCTGGTGCCCTATGTCGCCCAGGTCGCCGTGGGCAAGCTCGAGGCCGTTCAGGTCTTTGGCAACGACTACCCCACCCCCGACGGCACCGGCGTGCGCGATTACATCCACGTTTGCGACCTGGCCTCGGGCCACGTTGCCGCCCTCAACTGGATGAACGGCAAGACCGGCGTCGAGATCTTTAACCTGGGCACCGGCACCGGCACCTCGGTGCTCGAGGTCGTTGCTGCCTTCTCCAAGGCGTGCGGCAAGGAGCTGCCCTACGTGATTCGCGAGCGCCGCGCCGGCGACATCGCCGCCAACTGGTGCGATGCCTCCAAGGCCGAGCGCATGATGGGTTGGAAGGCCCAGTACGATATCGCGGACATGTGCCGCGATAGCTGGAACTGGCAGAGCCACAACCCCAACGGCTTCGCCGACGCCGAGTAGC
>DXLQ01000072.1:0-8601 GCA_019414685.1 Collinsella sp.
TCCAAGCGCCGCGAGCAGGCCGCCGAGGCTGTTCGCGCTGCGTGCCCGCGCGTTGACGAGCTCACCCGTTCGCGCGACGAGGCCCGTGCGCAGGCAAGCGACCTGGTTCTTCAGATTGCCGAAGCCAACGACGAGCTCGATCGCGTGCGTCGTGACGACTCCGAGGCAGCCGGTAAGCTCGCCGATGCCAAGGTCCGCCTGGCTCAGACGAGCGAGCGCCTGCGTTCGCTGAAGGGCCGCGTGCCCGACCTTGAGCATCGTCTTGAGGGCATCGACCGTCGTATCCGCGGAACACGCCAGGCTTCGCGCTCGCTCGAGCTGCTGCGCCTGCGCGTCGACCCCATGCACGAACGCTATTCTGCCCTGTTGGAACGCGCGTCGGATTGGGCAGCGCGCCTGCGTGACCAGGCCTCTCTGGAGGAGGCGGACTCCGCTTCGCTCAAGAAGACCATCGAGGATGCCAAGGCAGAGGTTGCCCGCGCTAAGGAGCGAGTCGATACCGCCTCTGCCACGCAAAACGAGTTCAAGGTCGCGCGTGGCAAGCTCGAGGTGCAGGTCGAGGCTGCCATCAAGGCCATTACCGCCGATGGCACGACGGTGCTCGAGGAAGCGCTCATGCTTCCGGCGCCCACGGACCGCGATGCCGCCGAGCGCGAACTCAACCAGCTTGTGCGCCAGATCAACAACCTTGGTCCCGTTAACCAAGTTGCCATGGAGGAGTACGAGCAGCTCAAGCGCCGTGCCGACTACATCGAGGAGCAGCTGGCCGATCTGGAGAGCGCGCGCAAGGCGCTCACCAAGATCACGGTGGCCATTGATCGCAAGATGCGGAAGGCCTTCCTGGTGACGTTTGAGAAGGTCGACGCGAACTTCCGCGAGATCTTCGCTATGCTCTTCCCGGGCGGCCAGGCTCATCTGGAGATGACCGATCCCGAGCATCCTGCCGAGACGGGTATCGAGGTCGTGGCGCAGCCGCGCGGCAAGCGCATCACCAAGATGATGCTCATGTCGGGCGGCGAGAAGAGCCTGACGGCGCTCGCCCTGCTCTTTGCTGTGTACCGCACGCGCACGGTGCCGTTCTATGTGCTGGACGAGGTCGAGGCGGCACTCGATGACGCCAACCTGTCCAAGCTCATCGGCGCACTCGACGTGTTGCGTTCCGATACGCAGCTCTTGGTTATCTCGCATCAACGCCGTACTATGGAGGACGCTGACGTCCTCTACGGCGTCTCGATGCAAGCCGACGGCGTCAGTCGCGTCGTCTCGCAAAAACTCGATCGCGAAACCGGAAAGGTCGTGAATGCATAATGGGATTCTTCGATGCTCTCTCGCGCGGACTTGAGCGCAGCCGCGAGGCCCTCAACGAGGTCTTCTACTTTGGCGGCGAGGTCGACGAGGATTTTTGGGAGGACCTGGAGGACACCCTCGTCATGGGTGACATGGGCGCCGAGGTCGCTATCAAGGTCTCCGATGACCTGCGCGATGCCGCGGCCAAGAAGAACCTCAAGACCGCTCCGCAGCTTCGCCGTGCCCTGGCCGAGCAGCTTGAGCAGCACTTTG
The DNA here is from genome assembly GCA_019414685.1 of Collinsella sp. Classification (GTDB taxonomy): domain Bacteria; phylum Actinomycetota; class Coriobacteriia; order Coriobacteriales; family Coriobacteriaceae; genus Collinsella. The sequence continues at coordinate 1,561 of DXLQ01000072.1, forward strand.
TGCCCATCGAGCGAGATCCGTTTTCCGATACGCCGAGCTGCGTGCTGTTTGTGGGCATTAACGGTGCCGGCAAGACCACGACGGTCGGTAAGATCGCGAGCGCCATGGCTGCCCGCGGCAAGAACGTGGTGATCGGTTCGGCCGACACCTTCCGCGCCGCCGCCATCGAGCAGCTCGATGTGTGGGGGCAGCGTGCCGGCGTACCGGTTATCAAGCGTGACCGCGGCTCCGATCCGGCGAGCGTGTGCTATGACGTGCTCGACGAGGCCGATAAGCGCGGCAGTGACCTGGTGCTCATCGATACCGCCGGCCGTCTGCACACGAGCCCTGAGCTCATGCGCGAGCTTGCCAAGGTGGTCAATGTGACCCGTAAGCGCGCCGCCAATATGGCCGCCGGTCCCATGCCGGTTTCGGTCGTGCTTGTGATCGACGCCGCGACGGGTCAAAACGGTCTGAACCAGGCGCTCGAGTTTAACGAGGCGCTGGGCCTGGACGGTATTATCATGACTAAGCTCGACGGCACGGCTAAGGGCGGTATCGCCATGGCCGTGGCCGAGAAACTCAAGCTCCCGATCCTGCGCGTGGGCGTGGGCGAGCAGGTCGATGACCTGCAGGAGTTCAATGCCAAAGATTTCTGCCGCGCCCTGGTGGGCGAGTCCAATTAAGGAGTGACTAGTGTTTGATTCCCTGAGCGATCGCCTCAACGACACATTTGACCGCCTGCGCGGCAAGGGCAAGCTGACCGAGGCCGATATTACTTCGGCCATGCGCGATATTCGCATGGCACTGCTCGAGGCCGACGTTAACTTTAAGGTCGTCAAGGAGTTCGTCGCCAAGACCAAGGAGCGCTGCATGACCGCTGAGGTCATGGAGTCGCTGTCGCCGGCGCAAAACGTCGTCAAGATCGTGCTCGACGAGCTCACCGAGATGCTTGGCTCAACCGAGAGCAAGCTCGTCTTTAGCAATCGCATTCCCAATGTCATCATGCTCGTGGGCCTGCAGGGCTCCGGTAAGACCACGGCGGCCGTAAAGCTGGCCTACCTGCTCAAGAAGCAGGGCCGCTCGCCGCTGCTCGCCGCGTGCGACGTCTATCGTCCCGCCGCTGCCGACCAGCTGGCCACGCTCGGTGGCGAGATCGGCGTGCCAGTCTTCCGCGGTGACGGCGCGCACCCGGTCGACATTGCCAAGGGTGCCATCCAGGAGGCCGTCGACCACCTGCGCGATGTGGTCATCGTCGATACCGCCGGTCGTCTGCAGATCGACGAGCAGATGATGCAGGAGGCCGTGGATATCAAGAAGGCTGTCAAGCCCGATCAGGTGCTGATGGTCGTCGATGCCATGACCGGCCAGGATATCGTCAACGTCGTCTCGACCTTCGCCGAGCGCACCGACTTTGACGGCGTGATCATCTCCAAGCTCGATGGCGACGCTCGTGGCGGCGGCGCGCTTTCCGTGCGCCAGGTGACCGGCAAGCCCATCAAGTTCGTGAGCATGGGCGAGAAACCCGATTCGCTTGAGCCGTTCTACCCCGATCGTATGGCCAAGCGCATTCTGGGTATGGGCGACGTTGTCGGCATTATCGAGAAGGCCCAGGAGGCCGCCGATGCCGAGCAGCTCGAGGCCGCCGAGCGCATGCTGCGCGAGGGCTTCACCATGAATGACATGCTCGACCAGATGAAGGCCGTCAAGAAGATGGGCGGCATGAAGGGCATCCTGGGCATGCTCCCCGGCGGCCAGCGTGCGCTCAACCAGATGGGCGGCAACCTGGACGAGGGCATCTTCGACAAGAACGAGGCCATCATCATGTCGATGACCAAGGAGGAGCGTCTGCGTCCTTCCATCATTAACGGCCAGCGCCGTGCCCGCATTGCCAAGGGCGCCGGCGTGACTCCCACAGAGGTCAATAGCCTTATGAAGCAGTGGGGCGAGATGAACAAGATGATGGGCCGCATGCGCACGATGGCCAATCAGGCTCAGGCCGGCGGCAAGAAGGGCAAAAAGGGCAAGAAGGGCAAGAAGATGCGCATGCCCAATATCCCTGGCCTGGACGCTATGGGTCTGGGCGGCATGGGCGGCCTGGGTACGGGCGGCCCCAAGTCCGATATGGACCTGCTGCGCCAGATGGAAGCGCAGATGCGCAATAAGAAATAACGACTGATTGAGTCGTGTATGGCGAAGGCCGCCTGGATCGTATTCCAGGCGGCCTTCGCCGTTCGTTCGCAGGTTGTCGCACGCGCGGAAGCGTGTTGACGTTGAGATGCTTGCCGTTAGTGGCAGCCACAGCCCTCGTGGCCCTCGTGCTCGTGATGGTCGTGGCAGCTGCAGGACTCGCCGTGTTCGTGGGCGTGGCCGTGGTCATGGCCGTGGCAGCCGCATGTGGCCTCGCCGTTCTGTGCGAGCGTGCCGGCAATAAGGGCTTCGACGCAAGCGTCGCAGCTGCCCTGGGCACCTGCGTATACCGTGATGCCGGCTTGGGCAAGCGCGTTGATGGCGCCACCGCCGATGCCGCCGCAGATGAGCGTGTCCACACCGCCGTTGGCGAGCAGGCCCGCCAGGGCGCCGTGGCCGGTGCCGCCGGTGCCCACGACCTGCTCGTTGAGCACCTTGCCGTCCTGAATGTCGTAGATCTTGAACTGCTCGCTGCGGCCAAAGTGCATAAAGATGTTGCCGTTGTCGTACGTCGTTGCCACCCTCATGGTGCCGACCTCCTTTGCTGGCCATGCGGCCGTCGTCGAGGCGATGGGGGAGTACGCGATATTGCCGCCCTCGATGACGAGCGCTCGTCCGTTGACCAGCGCATCGGCCACCTTGCGATGCGCGCGGCTGCAAATGGCCGCCACCGTTGCACGGGCGATGCCCATCTGCTGGGCGACCGCCTCTTGGTTGAGACCTTCTAGGTCGCACAGGCGCAGCACCTCAAGCTCGTCGACGGTCATGTCGATGGCATCACCGCTGGCCAGGCCATCGGGGGTGAAGCCGCGGTATTCGGGGATGATCCCGACGCGGCGCAGTTTTTCGCGTCTTCCTGCCATGCACACTCCTTATCTGACATATGTCAACAATAGGATAACGCGTTAGTCGTTGGGCGCAAGGCATTTCTGGCATATGTCAGAAAAAGGCTAAGATGCCTCGTTGCCGCTTGCGGAGCCGCGCTGCCGTGCATTGCGTGTGCCGGACTAAGTGTCCAATTCGACACTCGCGCGCCTGGGCTACAATAAATCTCGCTTATAGGCGACTGACAGGAGGGTCAATGAGCAAAGCTGATCAGCAGTTTGTAACCATGTGCCGCGATATCTTGGATCATGGCACCACCACCGAGGGCCAAAAGGTCCGTCCGGTGTGGGAGGACGGCACCCCTGCCTATACCATTAAAAACTTTGGTGTCACGGCGCGCTATGATCTGCGCGAGGAGTTCCCCGCGCTCACCCTGCGTCGTACGGCGCTTAAGTCTGCCATGGACGAGATTCTGTGGATCTATCAAAAGAAGTCCAATAACGTGCATGATCTCAACAGCCATATCTGGGATGAGTGGGCCGATGAGACCGGTTCCATCGGTAAAGCCTACGGCTATCAGATTGGTCAGAAGAGCCATTACGCCGAGGGCGACTTCGACCAGATGGACCGTGTGCTGTACGACCTTAAGCACACGCCGTATAGTCGCCGCATTATGACCAATACGTACGTGTTTAGCGATCTGCCCGAGATGCACCTTTATCCGTGCGCCTATAGCGTGACCTATAACGTGACGCAGCGTCCTCAGGACGACAAGCCGACGCTCAACATGATTCTCAACCAGCGCAGCCAGGACATTTTGGCCGCGAACAACTGGAACGTGTGCCAGTACGCCATTTTGCTGATGATGGTCGCGCAGTCGGTCGATATGATTCCCGGTGAGCTGCTGCACGTGATCGCCGACGCCCATATCTATGATCGTCATGTCGATATCGTCCGCGAGCTTATCGAGCGTCCGCAGTTTGCGGCACCCAAGGTAACGCTCAACCCCGATGTGCATGACTTCTATGCGTTTACGACCGATGACCTGATCGTCGAGGGCTATGAGCACGGCCCGCAGGTCAAGAACATTCCCATTGCGGTGTAGGTGGTGCTCATGACGTGTAAGCTATCTGCTATCGTCGCCGTGTGTGAGGATTGGGGCATTGGGTGCGAGGGCGACATGGTGGTGTCCAATCGCGCCGACATGCGCCATTTTGTGGCGTGCACCAAAGGTTGCCCGGTTATTATGGGGCGCAAGACCCTGTTGAGTTTTCCCGGTGGGCGTCCGCTCAAGAACCGCCGCAATATCGTACTCACGCGCGACGAGGATTTTGCGCCCGAGGGCGTCGACGTGGTGCATAGCATTGACGAAGCGCTCGCCGCGGTTGCCTATGAGCCTGTTGCATGGGTGATCGGTGGCGGCGATGTGTATCGGCAGTTTTTGCCGTATTGCGTCGAGGCCGAGGTCACGCATAACCACTGCGTGCATGTCGTGGACACGTACTTTCCCGACTTGGACGCCGATCCCGCGTGGGAGATTGCGTGGCGTGGCGGTGTTGCCACGATTGCCTCGGGCGAGGGCGACGAGGGTGTCGATTATGAGTTCGTGACGTATCGTCGCGTTGAGGCGTAAATCGCCTGGCGTGAACGGTATTATCGGGTTGATTGAATGTATGGGGCGGCGCTTAGCGTCGCCTCGTTTGGTATAGATGTGCTGTAAAGAAGGGTGCGGGCAGGCTGCTATGACTGATGCCGTTGAGGTTCTGCGAATTGATTCGCTCGAGGACGAGCGGCTCGATGCCTACGTGCGACTGACCGAGCGTGAGCTGCGCTGCGTGCTAGAGCCGCAAAAGGGCATCTTTATCGCCGAGAGTGCCAAGGTTATTGAGCGCGCGGTGCGTGCCGGATACGAGCCGGTGAGCTTTCTTTTGGGCGAACGCTGGCTCGACCAGATGATGCCGCTGTTTGAGCGCCTGGTTGTGCGCGAGGGTGCAGGTCCGGTTCCTGTGTTCGTGGCTTCCATGGAACTCATGGAGCAGCTGACGGGCTTTAACGTGACGCGCGGTGCGCTCGCGGCGTTTCGTCGCCCGCGGCAGATTCCGGTTGATGAGTTCTTGGGTGGCGTCGTCGAGGCGGCGGGGGAGCGCCCGGTGCGCGTGTGCGTGCTCGAGGGTATTGTCGACCACACGAACGTGGGTGCGATTTTCCGCTCGGCCGCCGCGCTCAATGTCGACGGTATTTTGGTCAGTCCGACGTGCTGCGACCCGCTGTACCGTCGCTCGGCCCGCGTGAGCATGGGCACGGTGTTTCAGGTGCCGTGGACGCGTATTGGCAGCGAGGCTCGTGTGTGGCCGCACGATGGCCTGGCGGCACTGCACGAAGCCGGTTTTTCGTGCGCTGCGATGGCGCTGACGGACGACTCCGTTTCGCTGGACGATCCTGCGCTGCAGGAGGTTGATCGCCTGGCGATCTTTATGGGCACCGAGGGTGCCGGCCTGGGCGCCAAGACTATCGCGGGCTGCGACCGAGCCGTGCGCATTCCGATGGCGCACGGGGTCGATTCGCTCAACGTGGCCGCGGCGAGTGCCGTCGCCTTTTGGCAGCTGTGCCCGCACGTGAGCAACGAGTATCACTACCAGCCGGGGCTGTATCACTAGGCAGATAGTTTGCACCGGGCTCTGACTCGGGGTGTTTCGGTCGACGTCGGTCGGTGCTAAGCTGCTATTAGCTTAGGTCTTTAATTACTGTTTTGTCGGTTGACGTACGCTTTTGGGGAGGGCGTGTGGCTAAGAAATCTACGGCTATCGATGTAACGCAGGGTGTTATTTGGCAGCAGCTGCTTTCGCTGTGCGTTCCCATCTTTTTTAGTTCGTTTTTTCAGCAGGCCTACACGCTTATCGGTACCTATATCGTCGGTCAGTTTGGCGGCAAGCTCGCGCTAGGTGGCATTCAAGCTACGATGGTGCTCACCGAGCTCTGCATTGGCTTTTGCGTTGGCGCCGGCGCCGGCTGCGCGGTCATTACCGGTCAGTATTTTGGTCAGCACGATGATGAGCGACTGAGTCGTTCGGTCCATACAGCCATGACGCTCGCGCTGGTGGGCGGTATCGCTTTCTCGATTCTTGGCATAGTGTTCGTTGAGCCCATGCTGGTGCTTATGAACACGCCGCATGAACTATTGGCCGAGGGCGTGGCCTATGCTCGCTGTTATTTTGCCGCGATGGTTGCGGCACTGCTGCTTAATATGGGAACCGCACTGCTGCGTGCCGTGGGCGACACGCGCGGCCCCGCCGTGATCATTGCCTCTGGCTGCCTGGTTAACGTGGTGCTGGATATCATTTTTGTCGCTGTGTTGCATATGGAGGCGCTGGGCTGCGGCATCGCGGTGGCGCTGACCATTTGCTCCAATGCAACGATGATCGTGTTGCGCATGATGCGCGCTCCGGGTGCATGGCGTCTTTCGCTGTCTAAGCTCGGTATCGATCGCGGTATTTGCAAGAGTATGATCTCGTGTGGTCTGCCACTCGGTTTTCAATCGGCTGCCTATTCGATCTCGAACGTGCTGATCCAGGTGTCGGTTAATTCGTTTGGCGCCGATGTCACGACTGCTTGGGGTCTATCTGGGCGCCTGGATGGCATTATCTGGATGGTGACCGAGGCGCTCGGCGTATCGATCACTACGTTCTCGGCGCAGAACTTTGGCGCGCGCAACTACGAGCGCATGCGCAAGGGCTACCATACGTCGCTCGTGCTGTCGTTTATGCTCATTGGTGGCCTGTCTGCCGTGCTGCTGGTGTTCTCGGGCCCGCTGTCGCGTTTGTTTGTCGACGATGCTTCGATTTCGGCGTACACCACGACTATCCTCCATTTCATTGCGCCGTTCTATGCGATTTTCTCGATTATCGAGAACGCCTCGGGTTCCATCCGCGGCGCCGGCGTGAGTTTGCAGCCTATGATGCTCACCATCTTTGGCACCGTTGTCTTGAGGGTGATCTGGGTGTTTGCGATCATGCCCTTCGATCCGTCGCTCGAGCATCTACTGCTGGT
>DXLQ01000073.1:0-8507 GCA_019414685.1 Collinsella sp.
GCGCTCGTGGCGCTTTCGGAATGCGCGCTCGAGATCGGCGAGTACACGCCCATGCAGATCAAACAGGCTGTGGTGGGTACCGGCGCCGCGGACAAGCGGCAGGTCGCCTACATGGTACGCACGCTCACGCAGCTCGACCACGACCCGCATCCCGACCATGCCGCCGATGCCCTGGCCTGTGCCATCTGCCACGTAAACCTCAGCCGCACCCGCGCCCTCACCGGTGGCGAGTTCTATCAACAGAGAGGAACCGGATACTGATGATTTCCCAGCTCCACGGAACGCTTGTCGAGGCCACGATGAGCTCTGCTGTCGTTGACGTGTCGGGCGTTGGCTTTGAACTCGGCATTTCTAGCAGCACTGCGGCCACGCTGCCTACGCCCGGCGGTGAGGTGCGCCTCTATACCCGTATGCAGGTGCGCGAGGACGCTATGACACTTTTCGGTTTTTCCTCTAAGGATGAGCGCACGATGTTCGACCGGCTTGTGTCCGTCTCGGGCGTTGGCCCGCGCTTGGCGCTCGCCGTTCTTTCCACCTATACCGTGGGGCAGCTGTATTCGCTGGTGATGGCCGAGGACGACAAGGGCATGGCCAAGGTGCCCGGTGTGGGCAAAAAGACAGCTCAACGTCTGATCCTGGAGCTCAAGAGCACCTTTGCCAAGGACAAGGGCTTTGTCCCGGTCGACGTGATTCCAGGCCAGGTTGCGATGCCCGTGCCCGCTGCTGTTCCCTCGGCCATCGATGATGCCCGTGCGGCGCTCCTTTCCATGGGCTTTAGCCCGCAGGAGACCGATGTTGCCCTGAGCGGGTATGATGGGCAGAATATGCGTGTCGAGGATCTGCTCGGCGCGGCGCTTAAGCGACTCGGAATGGATGCGTGATGTGGGAAGCCGATGACTCTCAGGACCTGTGGGCGACGCCCGGCAGCTCGCCGGCGGCATCCATGGCGCACGGCGAGCGCATGGTGGGCTCGGAGCTGACGGCCGAGGACCTCGATGTCGACCGCACTTTGCGCCCCCAGCGCCTGGACGATTACTGTGGCCAGGAGCATATCAAGCAGAGCCTGCGCGTGTTGATCGAAGCGGCGCAGAGCCGTGGCGAGACGCTCGACCACGTGATCTTCTCGGGCCCTCCGGGTCTGGGCAAGACCACGCTGGCCACCGTTATCGCCAACGAGCTGGGCGCTCAGATCAAGACCACGAGTGGCCCTGCCATCGCGCGCACCGGCGACCTGGCAGCCATCCTTACTAACTTGCAGCCGGGTGATGTGCTGTTTATCGACGAGATCCACCGCCTCAACCGTTCGGTCGAGGAGGTCCTGTACCCCGCGATGGAGGACTTTGCCCTCGATATCGTGATTGGCAAAGGTCCGGCGGCGCGCTCGATTCGCCTGGATATTCCCAAGTTTACGCTGGTGGCGGCAACGACCCGCTCAGGCATGTTGACCGGCCCGTTGCGCGACCGCTTTGGCATTTCATATCGCCTGGATTACTACACGGTCGAGGAACTCGCGCAGATTGTTACGCGCTCGGCGACTATCCTGGGCGTGACGATCGACCATCCCAGTGCACTCGAGATCGGCTCGCGTTCGCGCGGCACGCCACGTCTTGCCAACCGCCTGCTCAAGCGCGTGCGCGATTACGCACAGGTGCGCGGCAACGGCCCCATCGAGCTCGATATCTGTCGCCAGGCGCTCGAGTTCTTCGAGATCGATGAGCTCGGTCTGGACTGGATGGATATTCGCATTTTGGAGACGCTCGCTAAGACGTTCTCCGGTCGTGCCGTGGGACTTACGACCCTTGCCAGCGCGGTGGGCGAGGACCCGGGCACGCTCGAGGATGTCTATGAGCCGTATCTGCTGCAGTGCGGGTTGATGATTCGTACGCCGCAGGGCCGTCAGGCAACCCTTCGCACCTTTGAGCACCTGGGGATTGAACCTACCGTTTAGGGCGCTTTGTTTTGGCGGGCTGTTGGGCTATCGCTGGGCATCGGGTAAACATATCGCCGTTCATCGGTTATGGGTGTTTTACTATTGCGCGCCCGTGCTATGCTGAATTGGTCTTTTTCTCATTCGGTAACGAAAGGACCGCCCATGCCTACTGACATCGAAATCGCACGTTCTGTCACGCCGCTGCCTATTACCGAGGTGGCCAAGAACGCCGGCGTCGACGTTAAGCACCTTATTCCGTACGGCTTCGACAAGGCTAAGGTCGACTATTCGCTGCTCAACGAGCCGACCGATCACCAGGCCAAGCTCGTCCTCGTGACCGCTATCAACCCAACGCCTGCGGGCGAGGGCAAGACCACCACGACCATCGGTCTGGCCGATGGCCTGCGTCGTCGCGGCGTCAAGAGTGCCGTGGCCCTGCGCGAGCCTTCGCTCGGCCCCGTCTTTGGTGTTAAGGGCGGTGCTGCCGGCGGCGGCTGGGCTCAGGTGATCCCCATGGAGGATATCAACCTGCACTTTACCGGCGACTTCCATGCCATCGGTGCTGCCAACAACCTGCTGGCCGCCATGCTTGATAACCACATCCAGCAGGGCAACCAGCTTGGCATCGACGTTAAACGCATCACTTGGAAGCGCGTCGTCGATATGAACGACCGTCAGCTGCGCCACGTCATCGACGGTATTGGCGGTAAGGCCCAGGGCGTGCCGCGCGAGGACGGCTTCGATATCACCGTCGCCTCCGAGGTCATGGCAATCCTGTGCCTGTCTACGAGTATCAGCGACCTCAAGGAGCGCCTGGGCGAGATCGTCGTCGGCTACAGCTTTGCCGGCGAGCCCGTCCGTGCCCGCGACCTTAAGGCCCAGGGTGCCATGGCCGCGTTGCTTAAGGACGCGCTCAAGCCCAACCTGGTGCAAACGCTCGAGGGCACGCCCGCGTTTGTCCACGGCGGCCCCTTCGCCAACATCGCCCACGGCTGCAACTCTATCATGGCCACGCGTATGGCGATGCGCTTTGGCGATGTTGCCATTACCGAGGCCGGCTTCGGTGCCGATCTGGGTGCCGAGAAGTTCCTCGACATCAAGTGCCGTATGACGGGCGTTCGCCCCAGCGCCGTCGTGGTCGTCGCGACCGCTCGTGCGCTGAAGTACAACGGTGGCGTCGCCAAGGCCGACCTCAACGAGGAGAACCTCGAGGCACTCAAGGCCGGCATGCCCAACCTGCTGCGTCACGTCGACAACATCCAGAACGTTTATGGTCTGCCCTGCGTGGTCGCCATCAACCGCTTCCCGACGGACACCGAGGCCGAGCTTGCGCTCATCGAGTCCGAGTGCCAGAAGCTGGGCGTCAACGTGAAGCTGTCCGAGGTTTGGGCCAAGGGCGGCGAGGGTGCGCTCGATCTGGCCGATGAAGTCATGCGCCTGATTGAGCAGCCGAGCGAGCTCAAGTTTGCCTACGAGGACGGTGCCGATGTGGCCGACGCCCTGGAGGCTGTTGCCACCAAGGTCTACCGCGCCGACGGCGTCGACTTTACGCCGGCTGCCAAGCGCCAGCTCGCCGAGCTGCGCGAGAACGGCTTTGGCAACCTTCCGGTGTGCGTGGCCAAGACGCAGTACAGCTTTAGCGACAACGCCAAAGCGCTGGGCGCTCCCGAGGGCTTCCGCATCACCGTGCGCGAGCTCAAGGTTTCCGCCGGTGCCCACTTTGTGGTCGCGCTGACCGGCAGCGTTCTGACCATGCCGGGCCTGCCCAAGGTTCCCGCGGCCGAGAACATCGACGTCGACAACGACGGCAACATCACCGGCCTGTTCTAAGCCTGCTGTCCATAGCTGCTTGCCCGCCCCGCCGTGCCCCCAAGGCCCGGCGGGGCTTTTTTATCCTTAGGCCCGCGCATGTCTTGTAGATACCGACGGGCTCTGCCCATCATAGGCTTTTGCGCGGGTAGAATGCATGGATAACTTGATGCTCACGCGCGACGGAAAGGAATCGTTGCATGGATCAGGACAAGACAACCGTGATGGGCGGCTACGGCTCCGCGCAGGCTGGCGATAGCGCCGATGCGACCCGCGTTGTTCCCAACCCCGGTTATACCGACCCCGCCGCGACGCAGCCTTCTGCCGAGCCAACCCGGGTTATGGGCTATGGCGACACAGCGCGGGATTCTTACGCTGCATCTTCGCAAGGCCCCTATGGCAACGCAACTCCGGACCCGTTTGATTACGCGCCGCAGGATTCTTATGTCGTCTCGACACCGAATCCCTATGATGACCTGCCGCAGAATCCCATTCCGCAGCCTCAGCAGACGACGTATATGCCTCGCACGGCGCAGCCTCGCTACGAGTCACGCGAGCCGTATCACGAGTACCCCAAGTCGATTCCGCAATATGGCGAGGACGAGGAGAAGAAGCCGTCGCGTTCGTCGAGCGTGATCAAGAAGATCCTGATTGTGCTGGCGATCTTCTTTGCGCTGTCGGTTATGTTTGCCATCGTGTCGGGCATGCTCAACAAGCGAGGGAGTTCAACGGCCGATACCACTGCCGAGCAAACCGAGTCCGCCTCGTCTAGCACCGTCGATCTGAGCGATATCCCGGGGCAGTACTGGTCCAACGCCAAGAAGCTTCTCAAGTCGCGCGGCGCCGATCTTTCGAATGCCGTGGTCCTGACTGATGATGGCTCAACGCCCGTCGTCGATGCCAACTGGGTCGTTACTTCTGCTTACTATAACGACAGCGGCAACCTCGAAATTCAGCTCACGCACAAGAACAGCTCGGGCAACTCGTCCGACGGCCAAAGCGGTACCGACAGCTCGAGCTCCAATACGCTGGAGGACTTGAGCAACAAGGCGCAGGAGTTGGGAGACAAGGCACAAGAGCTGGGCGATACGGCACAAAACCTGGGCAATACCGCGCAGAACTTGGGCGACATGGCGACGGATGCCTGGAACGCCCTACAAAACGGCATCTCGGGCGCGCAGGGAAACTAGCTGTTAAGCGGGCTACAGCTGCTCGGCCGGACGGTCGGGCGAGCTAAAGCCTGAGTCAAACGTAACGACGCACGAGACGTTGGGCCGGCGCTCGTGCACGATGCGCGTGACGAGCTCCAGCAGCTCCTCGTCGGATATGTCAAAGCCGTCGGGACGTACCAGGTCAAACGAAACGAACCCGTCGTGCTCGTGCAGGTCGTGGATGGAGAGCGCGGGGTCGATCTGCATGATACCGCGCTTGACCCAGCCGCGCAGGTCGTCGCCGGTGGTGGCGATGGGGTCACAGTGCAGCGTGATGCCGATGCCCATCTGGCGCTTGATGTCGTGCTCGATGGCGTCCAGGATCTCGTGGTGTTCAAATGCGTCGCCCTCGCCGGGCATCTCCACGTGGGCGCTGGCAAACTGACGACCGGGGCCGTAGTCGTGCACCATCAGGTCGTGTGTGCCCAAGACCTGCGGATAGGACATGATCTTGTCGCGGATTGTCTGGACGAGCTTGGGGTCGGGCGCTTGTCCCAGCAACGGGCTGATGGCGTCGCGCACTAGGCCCATGCCGCTGATGCAGATGAAGATGCCCACACCCAGGCCTGCCCAGCCATCGAGGTCAAAGCCGGTCGTCTGCGAAATAAGCGCCGCCATCAAGACCGAACCCGAGGTGATGACGTCGTTTTTGGAGTCCTGTGCTGTGGCAATAAGTGTTTCGGAATCGATACGGTTGCCCAGCGCGCGGTTGAATGCGGCCATCCAGAATTTGACGAGCATGGACAAGACGAGAGCGGCTAGGGAGACCAGCGTGTAGGCGGTGGGGGAGGGCTTGATGATCTTGGTGACCGACTCGAGGGTCAGGTTGATGCCGACGGCGCAAACCAGGACGGCGACAAACAAGCCGGCGAGGTACTCGTAGCGGCCATGGCCATAGGGGTGGCCTTCGTCTGCTGGGCGGCTGGCAAGGCGGAACCCGAGCAGGCTCACGATATTGCTCGAGGCGTCGGAGAGGTTGTTGAAAGCGTCGGCGATGAGTGAGACGGAGCCGGCGAGCAGGCCCGCGATGCCCTTGGCCAGGCACAGGGTGATGTTGAGGCCAATGCAGATGAGGCTTGCGGCAAAGCCCGCGTTGGTGCGGCAGGAGGTATCGACCGGCTCGCCCTCGCTGCCGGGAACAAGCGTATGTACCAGCCGATTTACAAATAGCATAGCGGTCGTCCTCACAATCATGTTTAAGGGGATAGTGTAGCTCGCGCGGAGGCGCTGTGCACCGATGCTCAGAAAATGCAGCAATGGTCTGCCGGTGCTAACGAGCGAGCCTTCTCGTCTGCCTGGGTGGTCCATTTTGGGCCACATGGGTATGGGCATGTGCCTGTTTGCTCGACATACTTAATGTCGACAGCCCCTGCGTAAAGGAGGACGTATCCATGGACGAGATGTTTGCCATTAAATGCCAAAACTGCGGCGGCCCTATGTACTCACACCAGGCTAAACGCAGCTTTGAGTGCGCCTATTGCGGCACGGTCGTTCCGTGGCAGGCCGATGCGGGGGAGCCCAAGAGTGCCCTGGGCATTCGTCATACGCCGTTGACGGTGGTGGATGGACTGCTCAAGCTCACGCATGTGTCGCAGCTCGAGCGCCCGGAGGACCCGGACTGGTATTTCTTTAATTCGTACTGGCGCAATCAGTCGGTTCTGGAGCATCTACTGTGGGAGGACCGCGGCACGGCTCAGGAGTTCCAAGAAGCCACGCACGTGAGCATTCCCTGCCCCTTCTGCGGTGCGTCCTTTGAGGGCGAGTCAACGCAGCGTGTGTTTGAGTGCCCGTCCTGCGGCAACAAGATCGGCATTGCCGACCTGCTCAAGTCCGGTACGTTTAGCAAACGTCTGACCATGGGCGTGGGTGCGGAGTATGTACCTGAGCAGGGTATTCCCTGCGAAATCTCGCCGCAGCAGGCACGTGCCAACGCGCTGCAGCTGGTGCGCCAGTACCCTGATGCCTTTGCCGGGCACGACGTGGAAGACGCGATTCAAAACGACATGATGCTCTTCTATTTCCCCATGGCGCTGGCGGACCTGCGCATGATGGCGTCCTTCCCGGGAAAGGGCCTGAGCAAGGAGACCTTGGTGTACTACGAGGTGCTCGACTGGGCATACCCCAGGGCAAACTACCTGGACGTTCGCCTTATGGGCATTTTGGAGCCGTGGGACTTTGCCAAGGTGGGCCCGTTCGATCCTGCCATGCAGGAGGGCGACTTCCGCGTTGTCTCCGTCGATGCGTCTACCAAGGACCAGGTGGTCATTGATAAGCTGGCGCTCGACGTTGCGGGCAACGATGCCGAGGCCGTACTGGGGCTCAATAAAAAGAGCATCCGAACCTGGGCGCGCAAGGCCCGCAAGCATAAGGACGGCCTGGTGATGGTGCCGGTCTACTTTGTCGATCGGCCGGCGACGGATGGCCGCGATGGCGAGCAGGTGCGCATTGCCGTAAACGGCCAGACGGGTCGTGCAGCCGCGGTGGTGTTTAGCGACAAGCGCGAGACGCATATCGTGGCGCCGCTCAACCCCAACGTGATGCTGTCGAGCGAAAGCACCGTGCACGCCACGCCCATCGAGGTCAAATACGTTAAATCGCCCTTCCTATACCAGATCGTACGCCGTGGAGGCGGCGAACAGCCGCGGCAGGTGGCAGCAACTGCCGAGGGTTCCTGCCGAGAGGAGAAGCCCAAACGTCGCGGCCTGCTGGGTGCGCTATTTGGGAAGTAGGGGAGTGGTGCCGGTTGGTCTTATGACGCGATAGCCAGGGGTACGGGGCGGTTCGCAGGAGTGCGAGTCGCCCCGTTTTTGTATTGCGGGGATATAGCATCCGAATTGCCGTAGGGTCTCAGCTAAATGGCTATTTAGCTGCGTGAGGTTAACCTCTGAAACATCAATCTCGCCTGACATGAGTTTGGGGAGAAGACTATCGCGAAAAACAGCAAGTTTTCGAGCTTCAATCTTACTCATGACATACTGATCAATAATCGGCTGCATAAGCTGAGTTTGGCTTAGAAGAATATTTTCAGGTGGAATAACAACTTCGGACTCTGCCAACGCGCTGCGCTTGATATGCCCCATTGTCGTTGCACGGTCTTTGGCAAGCATAATAAATCGTGCTAAATGATATTTGGTCCAGCCATAATAGAACCAGCTTGGATACGCAGAAGAAGTCACTTTAAATAGATGCTGATTTAGACCGACGTTCCCGCCCGCCCAAAAATCCAGCAATAGGGTCCCGGACCAAGAGAAAATGAGGTCACCGTCGTGAACCTTAGCGCTATCGACAATGCCACTCTTGCAACGCTCGGCATCGCTTCCGCAAAAGCCTTGTCCCAGTTCGCGGATTTTCAGCACGGGTAGACCTTCATCTCCAGTGTCTGGACGGAACTTTTGCATTGCAAGTCCGTTTTTATAGTCAGCAATGTCCAGCAAAGAAGCGGTATCCCAATCAGAATCCGCGTCGTCTATTAAACGTTGAAAGATTAAGTCGAACAGTTCTTCTAAATAGCCATTTACTTCACTATGTGCAACACGCCGTCCACACTGTGGCTATCG
>DXLQ01000074.1:0-8457 GCA_019414685.1 Collinsella sp.
GCGCCCGAGCGCGACGAGCTCGTCACGCTCTATCGCGCGCTGCAGACCATGTGGCGCTCCAACCGCGGCAAAACCGGGGACGATTCCTTTAGCGCGAGCGATATCGACATCGCACAGATGTGCCTTGCCATCGATGCTCGCACGCCGGTCGACGAGCGTTCGGTGGAAAGCGGCCTGGGAATCTTCGAAGAGCTTGGTTTTTGTCGAGTTTCGGGGTTTGACGACACCCGTCGCATCGCGATGGCCGAAAACCCCGGCCGCGTGCAATTGAGTAGGTCAATTCGCTATTTGGAGGGCTTGCGCTCGCGCATGGAGTTTTCGGCTTTCCGGAGCTGGGCGCTCGATTCGTGCGCTTCTGATATGCTAGCCAAAGTTAACCGCCCGATCGTACCGCGGGCCTAGGGGAAGGGGACCTCGATGGACGCCGCAGCCCGTACCGCCCATGATTCCACCCTCCAGCCGTTTTCGGAGATGGAGCACTATAAACATGCCGATGAGCTGCCGCCCGAGATTATGGCGGACAGCTACGACAAGCTGGAGCGTCTGTGCCTCAAATATATGAACGAGGACGACTTCTCCAATGTGGAGCAGGCCTACTGCTTTGCTGCCGAGAAGCACTGCAACCAAAAGCGGCGCTCGGGTGAGATGTACATTAACCATCCCGTCGAGGTAGCTATCATTCTGGCTGACCTCAAGATGGACTGCGATGTGGTGTGCGCCGCGTTGCTGCACGATACCGTCGAGGACACCGAGACCTCGCTTGCCGATGTTTCGGGTCTGTTTGGCGAAACCGTGGCAGGGCTCGTCGACGGCGTGACCAAGCTCACCAACATTGAAGTCGACAGCATGGACGAGAAGCAGGCGCTTACGCTGCGCAAGATGTTCCTCGCCATGTCCAAGGACATCCGCGTCATCATCGTCAAGCTCGCCGACCGCCTGCATAACATGCGCACGCTTGCCGCTCTGCGCGAGGACCGCCGCCTGTTTAAGGCACGCGAGACCATGGACGTGTACGCGCCTTTGGCCGACCGCCTGGGCATGAGTTCAATCAAGTGGGAGCTCGAGGACCTGTCCTTTTTCTACTTGGAGCCCGATGCCTACCAGCGCATCGCGCGCATGGTATCCGAGTCGCGCGAGGTTCGCGAGCGTTATCTGGCCGAGACCATCAAGACGCTCACCGATGAGCTCAATCGCATTGGTCTTGAGGGCTTTCAGATCAACGGTCGTTCCAAGCACTATTGGTCCATCTATCAAAAGATGAAGCGCAAGGGCAAGGAGTTCTCCGAGATTTACGACCTGGTGGCGCTGCGCGTCATCACTCATTCGGTGCGCGATTGCTATTCCACGCTTGGTGCCGTGCATACCCTGTGGCATCCCATGCCCGGTCGTTTTAAAGACTATATCGCCATGCCCAAGGTCAATAACTACCAATCGCTTCACACGACGGTTATCGGCCCCACGGCCCGTCCGCTCGAGATTCAGATTCGAACCTACGAAATGCACGAGCAGGCCGAGTATGGCATCGCTGCCCACTGGCTGTATAAGAAGTCGGGCGGATCGTCTGCCTCCAAGACTAACGATGCGCAGCGTCTGGACGACCAGATCAACTGGCTCAAGCACTCACTCGACTGGGCGGCGTCTGACGAGATCACCGATGCCAAGGAATACCTGCATTCGCTGAAGGTCGACTTGTTCGACCAGGAAATTTTTGTCTTTACGCCCAAGGGCGAGGTCATGGCGCTTCGTGCCGGCT
This sequence comes from Collinsella sp., assembly GCA_019414685.1. Taxonomy (GTDB): domain Bacteria; phylum Actinomycetota; class Coriobacteriia; order Coriobacteriales; family Coriobacteriaceae; genus Collinsella. Next base: position 1,754 of record DXLQ01000074.1, read on the forward strand.
CTACACCGCTCGACTTTGCCTACGCCGTTCATACCGAGGTCGGTAACCACTGTGTCGGCGCCAAAATCAACGGTGCGGTGGCGCCGCTCACGCACGAGATCAAGACGGGTGACCGTGTCGAGATTCTGACTAACAAGAGCTCTAAGCCGTCGCGCGATTGGCTCAAGATCGTCAAGACACCTTCGGCCAAGTCAAAGATTCGCCGTTATTTCACCGCCGCGACCAAGGATGACGACGCTGCCGCCGGCCGCGATATACTGGCCAAGGACCTGCGTAAGCGCGGGTATGGCATCTCTACGCCACGATCCACGCGTGCGCTCAACGCCGTGGCGGAGCAGTTTAACTTCAAGCAGCTCGAGGACCTTTTTGCAGCCGTTGGCGCGGGCAAGGTCGCCCCGCGCGCTGTGGGCAATAAGGTCGAGCAAATCTTGGACCCCAAGCCCGAGGAACAGCTCACCAAGGCCGAGGCTATCGCCGAGGTCGTAAAGCAGCCCGCTCGCGGCTCCAACCGCAAGCCGCAAAAGCGCGGTAAGAGCGCCAGTAACGGCATTATCGTCAAGGGCGAGAGCAACAGCGGCCTGCTGGTCCGTCTGGCTCATTGCTGCAACCCCGTGACGGGCGACGACATCGTCGGCTTCATCACGCGCGGTCGTGGCGTTTCGGTGCATCGCGCCAACTGCCCCAACGTCAAGGGCCTTATGGAACATCCCGAGCGCATGATTGACGTAGAGTGGGATGGTGCTGCCGATACGCTTTTCCAGGTCGAGATTGTGGTCGAGTGCCTGGACCGCATGGGCCTGCTCAAGGACGTCACCATCGCCATTGGCGATGCAGGCGGCAATATTCTTTCCGCCGCCACGTCGACCAACCGCGAGGGTATTGCAACCTTGCGCTTTATGGTCGAGATCTCGGACGCGAGTGGTCTGGATCCGCTGCTGGCCTCTATCAGCAGCGTCGACTCGGTCTACGACGCGCGCCGCCTGATGCCCGGCGAGGGTGGAGCCCAGCTTAAGCGCCGCGTTTAGTCGCGACGAACGTGCCACATTATCGATATTCGCTACACTCGAGGCATCGTTTGATGCCTCGAGTTCTATAGAGAGGAGAGGGACATGAGTGCTGTGTCCTTGGATTTAACTCCCAAGGGATCGGTCGAGATTGAGACGCTCGTAAACGGTCCCATTCAGACCAATAGCTATGCTGTTATTTCGGACAATGAGTGCGTGATTATCGACCCCGCATGGGAAGGCGAGCGTTTGGTGGAGCATATTCGAGCCGAACATGCCGGTGTACGCGTGCTTGGCGCCGTATGCACTCATGGCCATGCCGATCATGTTGGTGGTGTTGCCGGCGTGCGAACCACCGTTGGCGAGGGCTGCCAGTATGAGCTGTGTGCCAAGGATGTGGCGGTGCCGCATGCGAACATCGAGGAACAGCGAGCTATGTGGGGCATTGAGACGCCTGACCCCGGGGAGCCGACGCGCCTGCTCGCCGAAGGCGATGCTATCGAGGTGGGCGATATCTGCCTGCAGGTGATCGAGACGCCAGGGCATACGCCGGGCGGGATCGTCTTGTTTGCTGCCACCGAGCAGGGGAACATTGCCTTTGTGGGCGACACACTATTCCCGGGCAGCCACGGCCGCACCGATCTTTCTGGAGGAGACGAGGCGGCGATTCTGCGCTCGCTCTCCAAGCTCGCCCGGCTTCTCCCGCCCGATACCGTTTGCCTAACCGGCCATGGCGATTCGACCACCATGGCACGCGAGCTCATGCAGAACCCTTTCATGCAGGTGTAGCTTTATAGTCAGCTCCTGAAGCACGAGAAGCGTCCAAACGTCAAGCTATTTTTCCCCAACGGGTCGATTCCGTAGGGCAAACGGTCAAAAAAAGTCTGTTTGGACGATATTCGTGAACAAACGAACGTTTATGCTCGGGTACGCCGTGGTAAAATCTCAGGCGTTATCGGAGCAACCTTACAGGAGGTTTCTTTTATGCTCGTCAACGCAGCAGACATGCTCAAGAAGGCCGAGGCCGGCAAGTACGCTCTCGGTGCCTTCAACACCAACAACCTCGAGTGGACCCTGGCTATTCTCCAGGCCGCCGAGGAGGCCAAGTCTCCGCTGATCCTTCAGTGCACCGCTGGTGCCGCTAAGTGGATGGGCGGTTTCAAGGTCTGCGCCGACATGGTCAAGGCTGCCGTCGAGGCCACGGGCGTTACCGTTCCCGTCGCCCTTCACCTCGATCACGGTTCTTACGAGGACTGCTTCAAGTGCATCGAGGCCGGCTTCACGTCCATCATGTATGACGGCTCTCACGAGGAGACCTTCCAGCTTAACCTCGACCGCACCAAGGAGCTCGTTGAGCTTGCCCACTCCAAGGGCATGTCCATCGAGGCCGAGGTCGGCGGCATCGGCGGCACCGAGGACGGCGTGACCTCCAACGGCGAGCTCGCTGACCCTGCTGAGTGCAAGCAGATTGCTGACCTGGGCGTCGACTTCCTCGCCTGCGGCATCGGCAACATCCACGGCGTGTATCCCGCCGACTGGGCTGGCCTTTCCTTCGAGCGTCTGGGCGAGATCAAGGCTCAGACCGGCGACCTGCCCCTCGTTCTGCACGGTGGTACCGGCATCCCCGAGGATCAGATCAAGAAGGCCATCTCCCTGGGCATCTCCAAGATCAACGTCAACACCGACCTGCAGCTCGTCTTCGCCAAGGGCGTCCGCGAGTACATCGAGGCTGGCAAGGATCAGCAGGGCAAGGGCTTTGATCCCCGCAAGCTCCTCAAGCCTGGTCGCGACAACATCGTTGCCCGCACCAAGGAGCTCATGGAGGAGTTTGGCTCCGTCAACAAGGCGTAAGCGTCGTTAAACTTCCCGCCGGAAGCCCCGTCCCCCTACACTGTTTCCTTTGCGCTCACCTGGCTTTGCCAGAAGTCACGCCAAGGAAACAGTTCCGGGGGACGGGGCTTCCTTCGTTTAACGCCGCAGGGTTACGAGTCTGAATTAAGGTGGCTACTGGCTTCGCCAGAAGTCGCGCAATGGGAAAAGCTCCGGGTGAACGGGGCCTCCTTTGTTAACTCGCTACAGGGTTACTGGGCTGAATTCATTTTTATAGGTACCGTTCAGCGGCGTTGATGGCTCCCTTGTTGGGGCTTTCTTTCTATCTCGTTACAATGGACTCCAGGAGTTCGAATGACTTGGAGTTTGGTGTGGCTGTTATTGATGTGCTGCCTTCGGATGGGAAGGTTATTGACGAGGGTCCTGTTGGTTGCTCTGTTGATGTTTGCTGTGATGATTTTCGCCATCTCGATATTGGGCTACCGCCTGAGATTCTTCGTCTTAAGGATGCCGGGTATTTGACGCAGGCTGTTGCCGCCTGCGATCGCCTTTTGGAGCAGAACCCTGAGCCTTCGCTGGCTGCCTGCGTTCGCGCCGAGCGGTATCGCATGATCGAGACGCCGCTTCATTTTTCGGTGTCGCGTGATCGGGCTATCGAGATGATCCGCGAGGAGTGGCCTGAGTTTACCGAAGAGCAGTTTGACGACCTGATTGACCGCAAGCGTATCGATTGGCGCTTTATCGATGGCGAGCTGTTCGTTCTTGACAACTTCCTTGATTCTTTGCGCGTGTATCCCAAGGAGGTTCCGGGTCTGCGTCCCGATTCTGCGGATGGAATTGCGCTGCGCAACCAGATGCTCGAGGAGATGGAGTCGCAGGGCGGGCTGTCTCGCACCATTACGCTTAAGGCATGCGTGTCTGTCCCCGGTGCTTTGGAGGGGGAGACCGTTCGCGCGTGGCTTCCCGTTGCCGCCGCCTGCCGCCAGCAGTCCCAGGTCGAGATACTTGATATGACGCCGGAGGGGGCCATTGCTCCTGCGAGCGCCTCGGCGCGTACTGCCTCGTGGGTCTCCTCGACCGATCGCACATTCTCGGTGACCTATCGCTATCAAATCGATGCCGCTTATCGCGATATCTATGGGGGTGCACTTCCAGCGCATCCCTGTATGGACGCGCCGTTGCCCGAAGATATTTCCGAGGACCGTCCGCACATTGCATTCACGCCGTATCTGCAGCAGCTGACGGCCGGTGTTGTTGACGGACTCGAGGATCCGCTCGATCGCGCCCGTGCTATCTATGATTACCTGACGCAGCATATCGACTATCGCTATCAGCCGCCGTACCTGCTTTTGGGATCTATTGCCGATGACTGCGCGCATTCGCTCCGTGGCGATTGCGGCGTTATGGCGCTCACGTTCATCACCATGTGCCGTATCGCGGGCGTGCCTGCCCGTTGGCAGAGCGGCCTGTATGTTGCGCCCGATTCGGTGGGGCCGCACGACTGGGCAGAGTTCTATACGCCGCAGACCGGTTGGCTCAACGCCGATGTGTCATTTGGATCTTCTGCTCGCAGGATGGGGGAGGAGTGGCGCCGCCATCACTACTTTGGCAATCTCGACCCGTGGCGTATGGTGGCCAACAATCGATTCCAGGCAGAGTTTGAGCCCTCTTTCGACGGCATGCGCGAGGACCCTTACGATAACCAGATGGGTGAGGCTTCGGTCGACGGTCGCGGATGCCGTCAGCGTGAGATGCTCCGCACGGTCGAACTCATCGAAATGCTCGAAGTTCCATTTTCGGACTAATCAACAGAAAGCTGTGATAAACTAACTCACGCATTACGTGCCCGAGTGGCGGAATTGGCAGACGCAGTGGACTCAAAATCCACCGTTGGCAACAACGTGCGAGTTCGAGTCTCGCCTCGGGCACCATACATGCAAGTGGGCGTTCAAGGGGGTCAAGGCCCCCTTTTTCGTGCCGAACTCGCGTGAGCGCGCGGAGCGTTAAGTAAACAGGCCTGTGGCCTGTTTGTAGCGGAGCGTGGTGAGGGCGCCATGCGCCCGAAGCCCGGGGCTTCGCGAAGCGAAGGCCCTTCGAGTCTCGCCTCGGGCACCATACATGCACCTGCGCTTTGAGGGGGTTGTGGCCCCCTTTTTCGTGTACGTAATGTGATAATGCGCTGTACGTGTTATTATTCGCAAGGCGTTGTTCCCACAATGCCCTAAAGAGGAACCCGAGGGCTCCCACCTTTTGGCGCCAATGAGCAGCTGACTGGTCATACAACTTAGATTCCCTTCCTTAAATCGAGGAAGTCTATGTGTATGACCTGGTTGCTGAGAAGCGCCGGGTTATTTTTTTATGAATGGAGGTAGGGAAAATAGCTAAGTCTGATGACACCCGCATCAACGACGAGATTACTGCATCTTCGTGCCGTTTGATTGGCGTCGATGGCTCTCAGCTCGGCCTGTTCGCCATCCGCGATGCCCAGCGCGTCGCCGACGATCAGGGTCTCGACCTGGTCGAGATCGCTCCCAACGCGGAGCCGCCGGTCTGCAAGGTCATGGACTACGGTAAGTTCAAGTACCAGCAGGCCATGAAGGCCAAGGCTGCTCGTAAGAACCAGTCCAAGGTCGAGGTCAAGGAAATGAAGTTCCGACCCAAGATCGACGTTGGCGACTACGAGACCAAGAAGGGCCACGTTCTGCGTTTCCTCAAGAAGGGCGCACGCGTTAAGATCACCATCATGTTCCGCGGCCGTGAGATGGCTCACCCGGAGCAGGGCCTTAACGTTCTCGAGCGTCTCGCCGAGGATCTCAAGCCTTACGCTACGGTCGAGTCCAAGCCTAAGATGGAAGGCCGTAACATGCTTATGCTGCTCGCCCCGATTAAGGGCGCCTTCGATGAGGATAAAGCGGCAAGCGATACCAAGTAACTAGTGTTCTGTAACCGATTAAGGAGTATTTCATGCCTAAGATGAAGTCCCACAGCGGCACCAAGAAGCGTTTCCGCAAGACTGGTACCGGCAAGCTTATGCGCGCCAAGGCTTTCAAGAGCCACATCCTGAGCAAGAAGTCCACCAAGCGTAAGCGTGGCTTCCGTCAGGAGACCGAGATCGCCGCTGCCGACCGCAAGGTCATCAAGTCACGTCTCGCCTAAGTTCGCGTTCCCGTTTTTCGTTTTACCGTCTAGGAGTTGATAGAACATGGCACGTATTAAGCGCGCTGTTGCCGCCAAGAAGAAGCGCCGTACCGTTATGCACCGTGCGAAGGGTTACTACGGTGCCGCTTCGCGTACTTACAAGCATGCTAAAGAGCAGGTCCAGCACTCCCTGCAGTATCAGTATCGTGATCGCCGCAACAAGAAGCGCGAGATCCGTTCTCTTTGGATCACTCGTATCAACGCTGCTGCTCGCCTGAACGACATCTCTTACTCTCAGTTCATGCACGGCCTGAAGGTTGCCGGCATCGAGCTCGACCGCAAGGTCCTGGCTCAAATGGCTTACGAGGACATCGAGTCCTTCAACGAGCTGGCTACCATCGCCAAGAAGGCTCTCGAGGCCTAATAGATTCTCTTGAATCGCTAGGGGAGTGTCGCGTTGTGCGCGGCGCTCCCTCTTTTTATCTGAAGCGCGGTTTACATTGCTAAAAGCGCGGGTAGATAAACACTTACAGGTGACCGATCTCTATATATTCCTGAACCAAAGGGTCATCATCTGATACGTGCGGAAGATCCGCACCAGTCTTTCTATTACCTATAGAAAGCAATATGTTGTGTAGGACTTGTGAAGAGTGGAATTGACGTCCCACAGAGCTTCGCGGTCTGGCAATATATCTCCTTGCCGCGCGGCCCGGTGGAACCGGATCAGCCGCG
>DXLQ01000075.1:0-1841 GCA_019414685.1 Collinsella sp.
GAATGCGATTGGGGGGCCTGCGTTCGCTGGGTAGGTGCCTGCTGCTTAAAGCGGGTGCCGCCTGCAGGCTGGGCCGTACGAGCAGTGGGCTGCTGAGCCGCGTGAGAAGCCGAATGCTGAACCGAACGAGCAGAAGGCTGCTGACCCGTCCGTTGAACAGGTTGGGCCGAACGAGAGAAGGACTGCACCGGGCGCGCGGCAGGCTGAGCTGCGCGCTGCGTCGGCTGTGCCGGACGCTGGCCAGGCTGGGCAGGGCGCGACGCCGGCTGACGTGTACGATTCGGCTGGCGCGGATCGGAAGCACTAGGCATGCGAAACCTCCTCGTTTTTACGATCGAGCCACGTCTGCAAAAACAGGCTGGCGGCAATCATGTCGATCTTGCCCCTCATCTGCTTTTCGTTGAGTCCCTGCTCGCGCAGGATACGCTTGGCCTCTTGCGAGGACAGACGCTCGTCCTCAAACTCCAACGGAAGATCGAGCTCGTCGGCAATCTTTTGCGCCACAGCGGCAACGCGCTCGGCCTGAGGGCCGGGCTCACCGGCCATGGTCAGGGGACGTCCGCTTACCAGGATGTCGGGCTCATAGTCCTCAACCAGGTAGCGGAACGTCTTGGCCACACCGGTGACCTCGGCAGCCGGAAGCACCTTGACAGGCATCGCCATCTTGCCATCACGGCTCGAGACGGCGATGCCAATCCTGGTCTCCCCTATGTCCAGCGCGAGCGCAACCACAGCGACTTCTTAGATTCTTAGGCGCCGAGCGCGGTCTTAGCGGCCGCGAGGGCATCGGCGATGCCGGCAGCATTCTTGCCACCGGCCTGGGCCATGTTGGGACGACCGCCACCGCGACCGTCGACCAGACCCGCGATCTGCTTGATCACGTTACCGGCGTGGAAACCGGCCTTGACGGCGTCATCGGAGCCGGCAGCGAGCAGGGCCGGAGTGCCCTTCTCAGTCACACTGGCGACGACACAAGCGACAGGGCCGGCGACCTTCTGGTGCACGGTATCCCATACGTTGCGCAGGTCGGCAGCCTCAAGGCCCTGGAGCTCAGCGACAACGAGCTTATAGCCGTCAAGCTCGACGGCGTCCTCGATGGCGCTGGAGATGGCGTCGGAGGAGCCACCGGTCAGAGCCTTCTTGAGCTTATTGGACGTCTCGCGCAGCTCGGCCTGCAGGTTCTCCACGCGGGCGGGAACCTCGTCTACGCGGCACTTGAGCGCAGCGGCGGCGGCGTCAACGAGTGCCAGGCGGTCGGCCATATAGTCGAGGGCACCCTTAGAGGTCACGGCCTCGATACGGCGGACATTGGAGCCCGTGGAGGACTCGGAAATGATCTTGAACAGGCCGATCTCGGCGGTGTTGGCAGCGTGTGTGCCACCGCAGAGTTCGCGGGAGAACGGCTGGTCCTCAGCGCCCACGGAGACGACGCGGACGACGTCGCCATACTTCTCGCCAAACAGGGCAACAGCGCCGGCAGCCTTAGCCTCGTCGATGCCCATGACACGGGTCACGACCGGCTTGGAAGCGAAGATCTGCTGGTTGACCAGGTCCTCAACAGCCTTGAGCTGCTCGGAGGACAGGGCCTCGAAGTGCGTAAAGTCAAAGCGCAGGTGCTCGGGCGTCACCAGCGAGCCGGCCTGGGAGACATGCTCGCCCAGGACCTGCTTAAGGGCAGCGTCGAGCAGGTGGGTGGCGGTGTGGTTGCGGCGCAGGAAACCACGGCGCTCGGCGTCGAGCGCGGCGGTCACGGTAGCACCGACGGTCAGCGTGCCCTCGGCAACGTGTGCGACATGGGCATACAGGCCGTTGTGGTTCTTGGTATCGGCAACGGTCAGAAC
>DXLQ01000075.1:1851-8401 GCA_019414685.1 Collinsella sp.
GACCTCGACGTCCTCGCCGGCGGCAGCGGACTCGACGGACTCGCCGTTGCGAACGCTGGCGACAACCTTGGCACCCTCGATCGCATCGTTGTCATAGCCGTCGAACTCGGTCGCGGCGACCTTGTCGGAAAGCTCGACCCACACGTCGTTGAAGCTGCCCCAGGCATCGCCCTTGGCGTTGGCACGAGCGCGGGCCTTCTGGTCCTCCATGCAGGCGGTGAAGCCGTCCATGTCGACGTCGTGGCCAGCAGCGCCGGCGATCTCGACAGTCAGGTCAATGGGGAAACCAAAGGTGTCGTGCAGCTTAAAGGCAACGTCGCCCGGAAGGACGGAGCCGTCGGCAAGCGCTGCCAGGGCCTCATCCAGGTAGACGCGACCGTTGTCGAGCGTCGTGGAGAAGCGCTCCTCCTCGGAGGCGACGATACCCTTGACGAGCGCGACGTTCTTGAGCAGCTCAGGATAGGCCTCGCCCATCTGAGCGTTGACCTCGTCGATAAACTTGGTCAGGAAGGCGCCCTCGATGCCCAGCAGGCGACCGTGGAACACGGCGCGGCGGAGCAGGCGGCGAAGGACGTACTCGCGGCCCTCGTTACCGGGGAGGATGCCGTCGGAAATCATAAAGTCGACGGCACGGGAGTGATCGGCGATGATACGCAGCGAGCGGCTGGCACCGGAGTAATCGTCGGCGTCATAGGTCTTGCCGCTGATCTCCTCGCCCAGCTTGATGAGGTGCTGCATCAGATCGCCGTCGTAGTTGGCGGTCTTGTGCTGCATGATAGCGGCCATGCGCTCCAGGCCCATGCCCGTATCGAGGTTGCGGTGCGGCAGCTCCGGCATGGAGCCGTCCTCCTGGCGGTCGTACTGGGTAAAGACGAGGTTCCAGAACTCCAGGAAGCGGTCGCAGTCGCAGCCGGGCTTACAGTCGGGGCTGCCGCAGCCGACCTCCTCGCCCATGTCAAAGTAGATCTCGGAGCACGGACCGCAGGGGCCGGTGGGGCCGGCGGCCCAGAAGTTGTCGTCCTCCCCCAGACGCGAGATGTGGTCCTCGGCAACGCCCAGGGAACGCCACACGTCGTGGGTCTCGTCGTCCTCGGTAAAGACGGTGAAGTACAGGCGGTCGAGCGGCAGCTTGAACTCCTTGGTGATGAGCTCAAAGGCCCAGGCGCAGGCCTGCTGCTTGGAGACGCCGCCAAAGGAGAAGTCGCCGAGCATCTCAAAGAAGGACAGGTGACGGCCGTCCTCGCCGATGCAGTCGATGTCGTTGGTGCGGACGCACTTCTGGCAGGAGATCGCGCCGATCTCCTTCATGGTCTTCTTGCCCTGGTAATACTCCTTAAACTGGTTCATGCCGGCGTTGGCAAGCAGCAGCGAAGGATCGTCGGGGACGAGGGACGAAGAAGGATAGAGCTTAAGACCGCGCTCCTCAAAGAAGTTGAGGAACTTGGAGCGAATCTCAGCCGTAGTCATTGACGGGTAGTCAGCACTCATAGAGGGAATCTCCTCGGTTTCACATCGAAACAGTTCAAACGTAACGATATTACCATCCCACCGCGCCCATGCAAAAAAGAGGGCCGCCAAACAGCGACCCTCCAGCGAAAGTGCACGTTATTTGGGACCGAGCAAGCCTTTGAAAAAAGGCTGCTGTAGAATTACATATAAGAGTCACCCGGAAGGAGCGATCGATGAAAAGTAAACGATTTGTCCTGAATGCACTTCTGGTTGTAGCACTTTTAGCGCTCTTGGCCTTCTCATGCTGGTACGCAAACCAACCAGCATTTGGCTACTTATTGTATGCAGTAATGTCCGGCGATAAGGCTTACTACACTCTACGCGCAATTGACGTTCTCTTTTTCTATGTAGCCGGCCCCTTATCAATCGCTTTGCTCGCGTTTCTTGTCATTTACAACTTCAAGAAACGTTAATAGGACCTATTTAGAATCCGAATCGTCCATGGAACCGTCGATGCCGGTTTTGGTGTCGTCGTCCGTATTGGAATCATCATCCTTGGCGAAGGGGTTCTTGAAGAAGCCCGTCGCATCGGGCTGCAGACCCGAGAGCTTGATCCAGGGATTATCGAGCTCGGGCTTGGGCATGGCCTGGGCCTCGGGCGCAGTCTCGTTACCGATGAGCTCGGACTCATAAATGAAGGTGTCGTCGCCGAGCGCGTCGTAGGCGGCGACCGGGTTGCCATCGGCATCGCGGTACGGTGTGCCCTTAAAAACGGCGCCGTCATAGGCCACAAGCTGTCGGCCGGTCTCATTCTCGAAGTAGTACACGAAGATACCCTTGAGGGCCGCACACAGCGGGATGGCAATAATCATGCCGATGGGACCCATGAGTGCCGAGCCAATAACGAGCGCCGTGAGGCTCATGATGGGATGCACCTGCACTGAGCTCTGCATGACCTTAGGAGAAATCACGTTGTCTGTGACGTTTTGCGCGACCATCGTCACGATGAGCGTCCATAACGCCAACATGGGGCTGAACATGAAACCGAGCACCGTGGCGATTGCTGCGCTCACCCAAGGACCAACGACCGGAACCAAATGCATGATGCCGGTAAAGATAGCCATGAGCGCCGCATACGGATGGCCGATGATCATAAAACCGATAAAGGCGAGGAAACCACCGCAGATGGACGTCACGACCATACCGCGCATGTAGCCGCCGACAGAGCGAGAAAGGATGGCGACCATAAAGCGGTACGAGGTCTCCTTCTCCTGACCGATGATGGTGCAAATCTCGTGGTGCATGCGAGGGTAGTCGCAGGCCATCCAGTACGCAAGCACCAGACCAAGGAAGATCACGAACAACTGCGAGGCCGTATTGGTGATGAGCGGGAACACACCGCGGCCAAGCTCGGCAGCGATCTGAGACACGTACTTCGATGCCACGGTAACAAGCGACGAAAGATTATCGTCCAAATACTCCTTGAGCGGCGTGTTGTTGAGCGTCTTGGCATGCGAGATCATCTCGTTGAGATCGCCACCAGCAACACGAAGCTGCTCGGGCAGGCGGCTCAGGACTTCCATGATCTGGCCAAAGAGAATCGGCGACAAGATGCAAACGACACCGACGAGCACGGCAACAACAACAATAAGCGCGATAAGCGAACCGATGCCGCGATTCACGCCATGGTGCTCGAGCCAGTTGGTGATCGGGGACATCACAAAGGCAATGATGGAACCAACAGCGAGAAACTCGATAACCGGTGCCAGGATGCCCATAAGGTTAAAGATGACAGCAGCAATAACAATGCAGCCGACAACAGCCCAAATGCGCAGCGTCAGAATGCGGGTGTCGCGCAGCACGCGATCGGTTTGTTGGGGGTGCTCACTCATGAACGAATCATCACTCCGTCGGGGTCGATCTTGTCCTGAATCTTCTTAAGCGTGCGGCGCAGCAGACGCGAAACCTGCACCTGAGAAATACCAAGCTTCTTGGCGATCTCGATCTGGGTCATGCCCTTCACAAAGCGCAGCTCGATCACCTCGCGCTCGCGCGGCGAGAAATCACGGATGGCTTCCTCGATCACTAGACGGTCATCGGTAAAGTCGAGCTCGTTGTCGTCGTCGGCGTAACGGTCGAGAATCGAGGGGGCATCGTCGGAATCGGACGCACCAGGAGCCTCGATGGGCACCGAGGTATAGGCCGAAGACGATTCCATAGCCTCCAGCACCTCATCGACCGTCACGTCCAAGTACTCAGCGATTTCCTCAACCTTAGGCGAGCGCTGTAGCTCGTTGGTGAGCTTATCGGTAGCCTGGTTGACCTTGGCCGAGAGCTCCTGCAAGCGACGGGGCACGCGCACGCTCCAGCCCTTGTCGCGGAAGTGACGCTTAATCTCGCCCAAGATGGTAGGCGTGGCAAACGTGGTGAACTCGAGTCCGCGCTCAGGGTCAAAGCGGTCGATAGCCTTGAGCAGGCCCAAATAACCAACCTGCATCAGGTCATCGAGCGGCTCGCCGCGGTTCTTAAACTTGTTGGCAAGAAACCTTACCAGGTTCATGTGGGACATGACGAGCTGCTCGCGTGCGTCCGGGTCACCGGTCTCTTTATAGCGACGAAACAGCTCGCGGGTTTTCTCCTTGTCCCAAGCGGTCTTACCGCTCCGGGAACGTTCGGTCATATTAGATATCCGCCTTGAGGTCGAGGGAAAGCGTCAGGGGCGCCGTAGTCTTTTCGTAGGAGTCGCACACGCTCGCGAGGATGAGCTCGGCATACACCGCAGCCTGGTCGTCTTCATCGACCGTAGCCTGGTCCCCAAAGGTAATAGTCATGCCAACGTGGGTCTCATCGACATCGAATTTGATGGTGATGTCATCGCAGTCGACCGCGGTGCAACCAAAGATGAAAGCCTCCTCAGCAGCCATGCGGATGTCCTCGATGCGATCGACAGACATAGAGCACAGGGCACCAACGTTGGCTGCCGTCATGCGCACAAGGCGAGCGAGACGCGGGTCACCGGCAACGGTCAGCGTGATAGGGCAGTTTGCTTCGCTACTCATCGCAGGACTCCTCAGAGGTCTCGGCGGGCGTATAGGTGTAATACTGAGCCGGCTTGGATACAGACTTCTGACCATCATCGTCGCCCGCGGCGGCCTCGTCCTCGCCAATTAGGACGCGCTCGGTAGGCTGCTCGGCCTCCGCAGCGGCAGCGGCGAGCTTGCGATCGGCGTCGGCTGCAGGAGCCTTCACCTTATTGAAGAGCTTCTGCACAGCACCGGCGGCAGAGTCGGTCACGCTCGACACAGCATTGCTGGCCTCGGCCATGCTGCCCGTAACCTCGGAAATGTCGCGAACCACGGCTTCGACCTCTACGAGATTGGAGGTAAGGGCATCAACTGCCGTCTTGCTCGACTTAAGCAGCGGCTCCATCTGGGCAAGCGTCGGCGTAAGCTCATCGACAGCGCCATCGAGCTTTGCCACCACAGGCTGAGCCTCGGCGATGGTGTTGTTGAGGTCGTTCACGGTCTTATCGAGCGAGTCGACAACATTGCGGGTCTTGCGCAGGGTAAGCGCGAGCTCAGCGATGGCCCACACGCCGGCAACGGCGAGCAGCAGCAGGGCGATTTGAATGGGACTCATACAAGCCTCCCGGAAGAATCGAAATACAGACGCTTTTCATGGTACCCCAAAGGGGACCGAACATGCCAAGAGCAGCAACGTGGGACAAAATTATCAGCAGCTACTTCGGTGCATTCCCGCTGCGGTCGCGTTCGCTTTGCTCTACGCGCCATTCTTCCCAACCGCGGCCGGCAGGCTGCCAGAACACGCCGCGCTCCAGTCCCTCGGGCAAATAGCGCTGATCGACCCAGCCTTCGGGATAATCATGTGGATACTTATACACACCGTATTCATCGCTGCCCGGGCGATGGCGATCGCGCAGATAACTCGGCACCTCGCGAAGCCCACTAGAATGGATATCGGCCAGCGCCGCATCGATCGAAGCCTCACACGCGTTGGATTTTGGCGCCAAGCACACATAGAGTGCAGCCTGAGCCAGGTTAATGCGGCACTCGGGATAGCCAATGACCTCGGCAGACTTAAACGCGGCATGCGCCACCAAAAGCGCCTGCGGGTCGGCGTTGCCAACATCCTCAGAAGCGTGAATCATAATGCGGCGAGCGATAAACTTAGGATCCTCCCCAGCATCGATCATGCGCGCGAGCCAATAGATCGTGGCATCGGGGTCACTACCGCGCATGGACTTGATGAACGCACTGATGATGTCGTAGTGCATGTCGCCGTTTTTGTCATACGTAAAGCCGCGACGCGGGTTGGCAATCTTCACGTCATCCACGGTGATGGGATAGCGCTCCCCCGCCGCAGGCGCTGGCGTTCCCTCGGTATCGGGACGCGTGACGGCAATCTCGCTCGCAAGCTCGAGCGTCGTGAGCGCCGAGCGAGCGTCACCCGCTGCCAGCGTGCAAATGGTCTTGACCGTATCCTCATCGGCCGAGAACTTTCCGTTCAAGCCCTGTGGTGCCTCGAGCGCACGCTCAATAAGCGTGGCGATAGCCTCATCCTTCAGATGTTCAAGCTCCACCACGCGCCCGCGCGACAACAGTGCCGAGTTGACCTCAAAGTACGGGTTCTCTGTCGTAGCGCCAATCATAATGACGGTACGGTTCTCAACTGCATGCAGCAGGGCATCCTGCTGCGACTTAGAGAAGCGGTGAATCTCATCGATGAATAGAATGGTGCGGCGGTCGTAGGTATTCAGGCGCGTCTTGGCCTCGTCAATCACGCGACGCAGGTCCTTCACAGTACCCGTGACGGCGCTGACCTCGACAAACTCGCTCTTGGTATGGTTGGCGATAATGTGGGCCAGCGTCGTCTTACCCGTACCGGCCGGCCCGTACAGAATCACGCTCGAAAGCACGTCGTGCTCGATCGCGGCACGCAACCATGAGCCCTTACCGACGGCCTTTTGCTGGCCCACATACTCGTCGAGCGAATTGGGGCGCATGCGCACCGCAAGCGGCGCATTTTTAAAGGAACGCTCGCGCGTCGAGGCAGAAAAAAGGTCGTCCATAGCCATCCCGTG
>DXLQ01000076.1:0-8233 GCA_019414685.1 Collinsella sp.
AGCAGGTGGCTCCCCGAACGCTTGCGGCGCACCTGTCGGCTATCCGATCTCTCTATCGCTGGATGGCTGCCGAGGGGATTGTCGAGGGCGATGCGGTCTCGGCGATCGCGTCGCCCAAGCTGCCGCGTGACCTGCCGGGCGTCCTTACGACCCAGCAGGTCGAGGCGCTGCTCAAGACGCCTGATACCTCAACACCCGCGGGACTGCGCGATGCGGCGATGCTCGAGCTGCTCTATGCCTCGGGCGCCCGTATCTCTGAGCTCGCAGCACTCAATGTGGAGTCCATTGTGTGGTCCGAACGCACGCTGCGCCTGTGGGGCAAGGGGAGCAAAGAACGTATCGTCCCTCTGTATCGTCGCGCGCTCGAGGCGACGCGTCTCTATATTGAGGAGGGGCGGCCGGAGTTGCTCGCTCAGGCAAAGCGCCGTGACCCCACTACCGGGCCGCATCCGCTGCTTATATCGGCGCGCGGTAATCGCATGAGTGCCGCCATGCTCAGGCGGCGGTTCCATACTCTGGCGACACTCGCCGGCATTCCGGCCGACATCGCCCCGCATGCGATGCGCCATACCTTTGCGACCGACTTGCTCGAGGGCGGTGCGGACCTGCGCTCGGTTCAAGAGCTGCTGGGTCATGCGAGCCTGTCCACGACGCAGATCTACACGCACCTCACGCCCGATCGGCTCAAACGTGCCGTGGCTCAAGCCCATCCCCGAGGCGAATAGTGGCTGGGACGTCCCGTGCCGCACTCAGGTGTGTGGTTTTGATTGCGGGTTGGCACGAAGATGCATTCCTGCTATCATTCATCGGGTTGCTTCACGGCAACATGTTTTTATCACGCACGCGCGGCTACTTCATACCGTGGTGCCCGGGCTTTGGTAGCACATGTCCGGGTTGGTTTTGGAGGATGACCCCGCGCGGAGGCAAACCACAGGAGGTTTAACATGGCTACCAAGATTAATATCCGCACCCTGCTCGAGGCCGGCTGCCACTTCGGTCACCAGACCCGTCGCTGGAACCCCAAGATGAAGCCGTTCATCTTCGGTGAGCGCAACGGCATCTACATCCTCGACCTCAAGCAGACCATCCTCGACGCCGACCAGGCCTACACCTTCGTCAAGAACGTCGCCAAGGGTGGCAACGTGCTGTTCGTCGGCACCAAGAAGCAGGCTCAGGAGGCCGTCAAGAACGCTGCTGAGCGCGCTAATATGCCCTACATCAACCAGCGTTGGCTCGGCGGTATGCTGACCAACTTCGTCACCATCCGCTCCCGCATCAACCGCATGGAGGAGCTCGAGGCCATGGTCGAGGACGGCCGCATGGCAGTGCTCCCCAAGAAGGAGCAGGCTGTGCTCGGCAAGGAGCTCACCAAGCTCCAGACCAACCTCGGTGGCGCCCGCGACATGAAGGGTCTGCCCCAGGCTCTCTTCGTCATCGACACTAAGCGCGAGGAGAACGCCATCAAGGAGGCTCAGCGCCTGAACATCCCCGTCGTCGCTCTGATCGACACCAACTCCGATCCCGACGAGGTCGAGTACGGCATCCCCTGCAACGATGACGCTATCTCCGCTGTCACCCTTATGTGCGAGCTCATGGCTGACGCCTGCCTCGCTGGCTCCGGTAAGGAGCAGGTCTCCGAGGCCGAGATGGCCGCTGAGCCCAAGGCCGAGTAAATCAGCCCTATTTAAGTCTTTTTCATCTCTTTGAAAGGAACCACAATGGCCCAGATTACCGCCGCTATGGTCAAGCAGCTCCGCGAGATGACCGACTCCCCGATGATGGAGTGCAAGAAGGCTCTCGTCGAGGCTGACGGCGACATGGACGCCGCTGTCGACGTTCTGCGTAAGAACGGCCTTGCCAAGGCTGCCAAGAAGGCTGGCCGTGAGACCAACGAGGGCGCTGTCGCCGCGTTCGTCTCCGAGGATGGCAAGACCGGCGCTCTGCTCGAGCTCTCCTGCGAGACCGACTTCGTTGGCTCCAACGCCAAGTTCACCGGCTTTGCTTCCAAGGTCGCCGAGGTTGTCGCTACCACCGAGCCTGCTGACGTCGACGCTCTGCTCGAGAAGCCGATGGGCGAGGAGACCGTTTCCTCCGAGCTCACCGAGATGATTCACATCATGGGCGAGAACATGAAGATCTCCCGCTTCGCTGCCCGCAAGGCCGAGAACGGCGCGCTCGCTTCTTACATCCACATGGGTGGTAAGATCGGCGTCCTCGTCGAGTTCGCCTTCGAGAAGGCCGAGACCGCTCAGGCTGAGTCCTTCAAGACCTTCGCTCACGACGTTGCCCTTCAGGTTGCCGCCGTCGCCCCGATCTGCGCTACCCGCGATCAGGTTCCGGCCGAGACCGTCGAGCACGAGAAGCAGATCTACATGGCCCAGGCTGCCGAGTCCGGCAAGCCCGAGGCTATCCAGGAGAAGATGGCTGTTGGCCGTCTGGAGAAGTTCTACAAGCAGTCCGTGCTCACCGAGCAGGAGTTCATCAAGGACAGCTCCCTCACCATCAAGAAGTACGCTGAGCAGGTCTCCAAGGAGCTCGGCGACACCATTACCGTCGTTGCCTTTGACCGTCTGGTCCGTGGCGAGTAAATAAGCTCTTGTAGCTGGTAATGAGCAGGCTGTGGGTTTTACTCACAGCCTGCTTTTTCATGGCTCTTATCAGAGCCTTTGATATCATATTGAGAGTCTAATTAAAGGAGGATCGCTTTGTCCGACATCCGATATAAACGAGTGCTTCTTAAGCTTTCCGGCGAAGCGCTGATGGGCGACGGCCAATATGGCATCGACCCCAAGGTTACCGATCATCTTGCCAAGCAGGTCAAGGAGCTGCTCGCCGTTGGCCATGAGGTCGGCGTCGTTGTCGGCGGCGGCAATATTTTCCGCGGCATGGCAGGCGCTGCCGGTGGCATGGAGCGCGCCCAGGCCGACTACATGGGCATGCTCGCGACCGTTATGAACGCGCTCGCCCTGCAGGATGCTTTCGAGCATAACGACGTTCCCTGCCGTGTGATGAGCGCTATCCAGATGAACGAGATCTGCGAGCCCTATATTCGCCGTCGCGCCATCAACCACCTTTCCAAGGGCAACGTCGTTATTTTTGCCGCCGGTTCGGGCAATCCGTACTTTACGACCGACACCGCCGCGGCTCTTCGTGCGTGCGAGATCGGCGCCGAGATTCTGATTAAAGCCACCAAGGTTGACGGCATCTACGACAAGGATCCCGTCAAGTGCGCCGATGCCGTCCGTTTTGACAAGATTACCTATCACGAGGTTCTCGTTCGCGGTCTGCAGGTTATGGATTCCACAGCTACGGCCCTGTGCCAGGATAACCGTATGCCTATTTTGGTCCTCAACATCGATGGCGAGGACACCGTCAAGCGCGCGCTCGCGGGTGAGCCCGTCGGCACGCTCGTCTATCAGGAGGATTAAGCATGGCAGAGAACATCACCGCCCATATGGACAAGTCGCTCGAGTCCCTCAAGCATAACTTCTCCAAGGTTCGTACCGGTCGTGCCAACGCCAACATTCTGTCCGACATCACCGTCGATTATTACGGTGTCCCCACGCCGGTCACGCAGGTTGCCGCCGTCAAGACCCCCGAGGCTCACATGCTGCTCATCGAGCCGTGGGATAAGGCGCTCATCAATGCTATCGTCAAGGCCATCGGCGCTTCCGATCTGGGTATTACCCCCAACTCCGATGGCACCGTCGTTCGTCTTCCGTTCCCGGCTCCCACTGAGGAGCGCCGTCGCGAGCTCGTCAAGGAGTGCCGCGAGTACGCCGAGCAGGCCAAGGTGTCTATCCGTAACATCCGTCGCGACTTCAACAACAAGCTCGAGCGCGATGAGGAGCTCACCGAGGACGACGTACGTCGCGAGCAGGCCAAGGTCCAGAAGCATACCGATGAGTATGTCGCCAAGGTCGAGGAGCTTCTGAAGGAAAAAGAAGCCGAGGTCATGGAGATCTAAGGTGCAATACGACGAGCATAAACTGGTCGAGTACTTTGCCGACGCCCCTGCGGGCGTCGGTTTTTCCGACCTTGACCTCAATAACATTCCGCACCATATCTCGTGCATCATGGACGGCAACGGTCGTTGGGCCACGTCGCGCGGTCTTGCACGCACCGAGGGCCACAAGGCGGGTATCGTCTCGCTGCGCGAGATCATTACCGCCTGCGTGCGCCTGGGCGTCGACGTGCTTTCGGCCTATGCATTTTCGACCGAAAACTGGAATCGACCGCAGCACGAAGTCAACGTTCTGATGCACCTGTTTGCCAAGACGTTTATCGACGAGCTGCCGCTTCTGAAGCGCGAAAATGTGCGCGTAGTCTTTTTGGGTGACATTTCCGCGCTGCCCAAGAAGACTCGCGACGTTTTTGAGCGCGGTCTTGCCGAGTGCGCCGATCACACCGGTATGACGCTGGCGCTTGCCGTCAACTACGGCGCGCGTGCCGAGATCACCCGCGCTGTCCGTCAGATCGCATCCGACGCTGCCGCCGGTAAGATCGATCCTGCCGCAATTGATGACGACATGGTGGCTTCCCACCTCTATACCGCCGGTCTTCCCGATCCCGAACTTGTGATTCGCACCTCTGGTGAGCTGCGCCTTTCGAACTATCTGCTGTGGCAGGTGGCTTATTCCGAATTCTACGTCACCGATACCTATTGGCCCGACTTTGATCGTTGGGGCCTTGTCGACGCCATTTTGGCCTATCAGGGCCGTGACCGTAGGTTTGGTGGACTGAGCAAGACCGAGGAGGCTTAATCGTGTCCGATCGTCCCAAGGCATCTGCTCCCAAGACGCCAGTTTCCGCGGCGCCTGCGCGCAAGGCTGCCACTGCGGGAGCGCCTGCAGCGAAGAGCGGCACCGGTTCGTGGCTGGCGGGCTTTATTACCCGTGCCGCCGCCGGTATCGTCTACGCCGTTGTCTTTATCCTGTGCCTGGTTTTGGGTATCGTGCCCACGGCCATCTTTGTTTCTGTCATGAGCGGCCTGTGCTGCTTTGAGTATTTCCGCATGACGAAGCTCGATGGCAAGGTGGCCAACGAGCGCCTGGGTATCGCTGCCGCCGTACTCTTTCCGCTGTCGGCACTGGGCGATTCGCTGCTGTTGAACGCCCTGCTGTTCGCTTTGATGCTTGCGGTTGGTATCTGGTATGTCTGGTCTCCGCGCACTCGCATCTCTGATGTTGCCGTGACGCTCATGGGTCCCATCTACACTGGCTTTATGCTGTCGGCTATCGTGCTGCTGCGCGATGCCGTGCCCGGTTTTGCCGGCGCCCTGCTTTCAGTGGGCGTTTGCGCGTCCCTTTGGGTCTCCGATTCGTTTGCCTACATCGTGGGCAGCCGTATCGGCAAGCACAAGATGGTTCCCAAGATCTCCCCCAAAAAGAGCTGGGAGGGGTTTGCCGGCGGCATCTTGGGCTCGGTTTTGATTTGGCTCATCCTGTGGGCGACGCACTTCTACAAGCTCAGCCTGCCCTATGCGCTGCTGTGCGGCGTGGTCGTGTCCATTCTGGGCGTTATCGGCGACCTTATCGAGTCGCGCATCAAGCGCGGTGTGGGCGTCAAGGATTCCGGCAACCTTATCCCGGGCCACGGCGGAATGCTCGATCGTAGCGATTCGCTTATCTTCGGTTGCATCACCGCACAGCTGTTGCTGATGATCGGAGGCGTGCTGTAATGTCCTTCCAGACGACGTATGGCCCCGATGGACGCCTTCGCGTTGCCATCCTGGGTTGTACGGGCTCTATCGGCACCCAGGCGCTCGATGTGTGCCGCCAGCATGCCGACCGTCTGCAGGTGACGGCGCTGTCCGTTAATTCCAGCACCTCGGAGCTCGTTGCCGCTGCCCGCGAGTTCTCGGTTCCGGCGGTTGCCGTTGCCGATGTCGCTCATGGCGATGACGCCGTGCTGCAGGATTTGCCCGAGGGCACACAGCTCGGCGTTGGCGCGCAGGCGGTTTGCGAGCTCGCGCGTCGCGACGATGTCGACTGCGTGCTCGTCGCTATTGTGGGCGCCGCCGGTCTCGAGGCGAGCCATGCGGCCTTGGCCTCGAATAAGCGCCTTGCCCTTGCCAACAAGGAGTCCCTCGTCGTCGGTGGCGACTTGCTTATGCCGTTGGCGCAGCCCGGTCAGCTAATTCCGGTCGACTCCGAGCACTCCGCCATCTACCAGTGCTATCTGGGGGAGAATCCGCGCGAGGCTCACTGCATTTGGCTCACTTGCTCGGGTGGTCCGTTCTTTGGCCGTACGCGCGACGAGCTCAATTGCGTGACGCGCGCCGATGCGCTGGCACACCCCACGTGGGCCATGGGTGCTAAGATCACCATCGACTCTGCGACCCTCATGAATAAGGGCTTGGAGCGTATCGAGGCGATGCACCTGTTCGGGTGCGATCTCGACTTTATCAACGTGGTCGTTCAGCGCCAGTCAAAGATCCACTCGATGGTCGAGTATGCGGACGGCTCCGTGATGGCGCATCTCGGTGCATCCGACATGCGTATTCCCATCCAGTTCGCGTTCTCGTATCCCGAGCGTTGGGATACTCCGGCGCCTCGTATCGATTTCCGCGAGCTGGGGCAGCTCACGTTTGATGCTGCCGACATGGATACCTTCCGCTGTCTGGCACTGGCCGAGCGTGCCGGCAAGACGGGTGGCACCATGCCGTGCGTGCTCAATGCCGCCAACGAGGTCGCCGTCGATGCCTTCCTGCACGATGGCTGCAGTTTTACCGATATCGATCGCATTGTGGAATCCTGCATGGACGCCCACGATATGCAGGTGGTCGATTCGTTTGAGCAGCTTCGCGACATCGATGCGTGGGCGCGTGAAAAGGCTGCGCAGGTGCTCGCCGCAACCCGTTCCTAACCCATAAGGATTGCTTTTTCGTTTTATGGATACTGTTCTGAGCGTTCTCTCATCGGTCTTTTGGGGCCTGCTGATGCTTTCCGTCCTCGTGTTTTTGCACGAGGGCGGCCACTTTTTGGCGGCGCGTGCCTGCGGCGTCCGTGTGACCGAGTTCTTTTTGGGTCTGCCGTGCCGCTTTGACATCCATTACACGTCGCGTCGCATTGGAACCAAGTTTGGCGTGACCCCGCTGCTGCTGGGTGGCTACGCTGCCATCTGCGGTATGGATCCGACCGATGTTTCGTGCGCCGACCGCGTGCTCGCGGCTATCTATCGTCATGGTCGCGTGACCGTGGCCGACCTTGCTGTCGAGCTCGAGCTTTCCGAGGAGGATGTGCTCGAGGCATGCGCCCTTTTGCTGGGCTGGGGCTCCATCGCGCCCTGGTATGAGGAAGGGGAGAAGCCCTCGCCGAGCTACTATCCCACCAAATATCAGACGTTGCCGCGAGACAAGGCAGGCTATACCACCTTTGATGGTCGCCGTTTCGATCGCGAACATGCGACTGCCGAGGGCGATGTGTGGGAGCTGCCGTGCGGCGAGGCCGAGTTCCTTGCGCAAGAGCGCTCGCACACCTATCTTGGCCAAGGCTTTCTCAAGCGCGCCTTTATGCTGCTCGCGGGCATTATCGTCAATATCTTGACGGGTTTTTTGCTCCTTATGAGCATCTATTCCATTGCGGGTGTCACCGTGCCGATGGATACCAACGTGATCGGTCAGGTTGACGAGGGGTCTATTGCCGCCAAGGCGGGTATCGAGGGCGGTGACGCGATCCTTTCGGTTGACGGTGTCTCTTGTTCCACTTGGATGGATGTCTACGATGCCATCGGCAAGGCTGCCGGTAAGGATGATATCGCCATCGAGTACGAGCGTGACGGCAAGCAGCATTCGACCACGGTTGCGCTCAAAGAGGACGAGCGCCTAGGTGTGTATGCCTCTACGCAGGTGGTCCGTTTAGACCCCATCACGTCGGCTCGCCTGTCGTTCTCCTATGTCGTGCAGACAGCGGATGGCGTGCTGCGCCTGCTCCAGCCGCAGCATACGATGGAGATTCTCGATCAGTCTTCTTCGATCGTGGGTATTAGCGTTATGTCCTCACAGGCCGCTGCTGCCGGCCCTGCCACGTTCCTTTCCTTTGCCGCCCTCATTTCGTTCTCGCTTGGCTTTATGAACCTGCTGCCCATCCCACCACTCGATGGCGGCAAGCTGCTTATTGAGATCATTCAAAAGATTGCGGGCCGCGAGCTGCCGCTCAAAGTGCAGACAATCGTCAGCTATGTCGGCATCGCGCTCTTTGCACTGCTGTTTGTCTATATGCTTCGTTCCGAC
>DXLQ01000077.1:0-8156 GCA_019414685.1 Collinsella sp.
CAGGCCGTCTTTGGCAGCTGGATGAACGAGCGTGCCTGCATCTACCGCAAGCAGCATGGCATTTCCGACGACCTCGGCACCGCCGTCAACGTGCAGGCCATGGCCTTTGGCAACAAGGGCGAGACCTCTGCGACTGGCGTCGCCTTTACGCGCAACCCGGCCGATGGCACTAAGGAGTTCTACGGCGATTTTCTGGTTAACGCCCAGGGCGAGGACGTCGTCGCCGGCATCCGCAACACCGAGCCCATTGCCGACCTCAAGACCACCCCGGGCCTCGAGTCCGCAGGTGAGGAGCTCGAGCGCGTGTTCCTGACGCTCGAGGATCATTATCGCGATATGTGCGATATCGAGTTCACCATCGAGCAGGGCAAGCTCTGGATGCTCCAGACCCGCGTGGGCAAGCGCACCGCCACCGCCGCCCTGCGCATCGCTATCGAAATGGTCGAGGAGGGCCTGATCACCCGCGAGGAGGCCGTGAGCCGCATCGATCCCGCGCAGCTCGACCAACTCCTGCACCCGCAGTTTGACGCCTCCAAGAAGTACGAGACGCTGGCCAGCGGTCTGAACGCCAGCCCCGGTGCCGCCGTGGGCGAGGTCGTGTTCTCGAGTGACGACGCCGTCGCGCGCGCCAACGAGGGCCACAAGGTCATTCTGGTTCGCTGGGAGACCAACCCCGATGACCTGAAGGGCATGGTAGCCGCCGAGGGCATCCTGACCAGCCACGGTGGCAAGACGAGCCATGCCGCCGTTATCGCCCGCGGCATGGGTACGCCCTGCGTCTGTGGCGTTGAGCGCTTCCATATCGACGCCGCCGAGAAGGTCGTGCGCATCGAGGGCAGCGACCGCGTGCTGCACGAGGGCGACGTTATCTCCATCGACGGCACCCAGGGTATCGTCGTCGACGGCGCCGTTGACCTGGTCTCCGCCGAGCTCACCGGCGATCTGGACACCATCCTATCCTGGGCCGACGAGATTCGCCTGGACGAGACCGGTGGCCATGCTAACCATGTGCGCGTTAATGCCGACAACCCCGAGGATGCCGCGCTCGCGCTCGAGTTTGGCGCCGAGGCCATCGGCCTGTGCCGCACCGAGCACATGTTCCTGGGCGACCGCAAGAACATCATCCAGAGCTTTATCCTGTCTGACGATGAGGCCGTGAAGCAGCAGGCCCTGGCCGACCTGCTCAAGGTTCAGACCGAGGACTTCCTGGCGATGTTCAAGACCATGTCCGGTCGCGATGTGGTCGTCCGCCTGCTCGATCCGCCGCTTCATGAGTTCCTGGATAATCCTCGCGAGCTCGAGGTCGCCATCACCAAGAAGGAAGCCGCTGGCGCCAGCGAGGAAGAGCTTGCCGTCCTGCGCGCCCGCCTGCGTCGTATCGACGGCATGGTCGAGTCCAACCCGATGCTCGGCCTACGCGGCGTGCGCCTGTCCATCGTCTTTAGCGATCTGCCGCTCATGCAGGTCCGCTCCGTCGCCACGGCTGCCGCTCGCCTCATCAAGGAGGGCGTCGATCCGCGTCCCGAGATTATGGTCCCGCTCGTTTCCATTACGGCCGAGCATGTTCAGACCCGCGAGGTTATCGAGCGCGTGATCGCCGAGGTTTCCGACGAAGAGGGCGTCGAGCTCAATATTCCCGTGGGCACGATGCTCGAGCTGCCGCGCGCCTGCATGGTCGCTGATGAGATCGCCCATCACGCAGACTTCTTCTGCTTTGGCACCAACGACCTCACCCAGACGACCTTCGGTTTCTCGCGTGATGACGCCGAGGCTAAGTTCATCCCGCTGTACATGCATAAGAAGATCTTGAAGGACAATCCCTTCGAGACCATCGACACAGCGGTGCTCGAGCTGGTGCGTATGGCCGTCGAGAAGGGTCGCGCCACCAACCCCGACATGCACTTTGGCGTGTGCGGCGAGCACGGCGGCGACCCCAAGTCCATCAAAGGCCTGTTTAACGTGGCCGACGTGGACTACGTGTCCTGCTCGCCCTACCGCGTGCCCCTCGCACGCCTGGCTGCCGCTCAGGCCAAGCTCGAGGCCAAGCGTTCCGCCTAACGTTTTGGGTTTAGACGCCTAGCGTAGCCCCCTTCATGCCGCCCGTCTCATTCGTGAGGCGGGCGGTTATCATGTGCGGGTTTTGTCTTTTTGTCTGCGTAAAAAATTGTTCTTGCAGCAGAAACCCGCGCGTGTATACTCGAATACGTTTGTTCAACTACGTGCCGGCCAAGGTGGTACGGCACCTCTAGAAGAGTAAGGAATTGCACATGGATTACATCCGCGCAATCGAGCGTCAGCAGATCCGCGAGGACATTCCTCAGGTTCGCGTCGCCGACAACGTCAAGGTTCACTACCGCATTAAGGAAGGCGACCGCGAGCGCATCCAGGTCTTCCAGGGCGACGTCATCCGCATGGCCGGCGCCGGTGCCCGCGAGACCTTCACCGTCCGCAAGATGTCCTTCGGTGTCGGTGTTGAGCGTACCTTCCCGCTTCACAGCCCCAAGATCGCCAAGCTCGAGGTCGTTCGTCATGGTCGCGTCCGTCGCGCCAAGCTGTACTACCTCCGCGACAAGGTGGGCAAGGCTGCTCGCATCCCCGAGAAGCGCTAAGAAGATCGCAGCGTCTGTCCACTCGTTTGGACGTAAGGGTCACCTTCGGGTGGCCCTTCTTTTTATCCGATTTGCATGCAAGGAGGGCCTGGTATGGCCAATATGACGAGCTCGGTTTCGGCATCGCAAGTTGCTGGCGAGCTGGCGAGCGCTACGTTTGAGGAGATTCCCGCCCTCGTGGAGCATTATCGCGAGGATCCGCGCCAGCAGGTGATCAAGGCTTGCGAACGCGCCCTCAAACGCCATGCCAAAGAGCTTGCCGAGCGCGAGCGCGTCAATGACATGTACGAGCTTATGCATGAGCTTGGCGGCGATGGGGTGGTCGTTGGTGTCGACGAGGTGGGTCGCGGATCGGTGGCCGGTCCTTTGACGGTATGCGCTGTCTGCCTTCCTATGGAGCCGCGCGTCTGGGGCATCAACGATTCCAAAAAGCTCACGCCGGCGCGCCGCGAGCTGCTCTCAGTGAAGATTGCCGAGGTGGCGACGGCGATCGGTTTTTGCCATATCGCGCCTAAGGATATCGATGAGATGGGCATGGCCCGTGCTATCCGTACCGCCGTTGCAGGCGCCGTGGCCGATACAGGGCTCGAGCCCGATTGCGTGCTTATGGATGGCAACCCCTTGGGCGCCGTTCCTAACGAGCGCGATGTGGTGAAGGGCGATGCCAAGATCGCCTGCATCGCCGCGGCGTCCATCATGGCCAAGGTCACGCGTGACGAGATGATGGTCGAGTACGACGCCGAGTACCCCGAGTACCATCTGGCCGAGTCGAAGGGCTATGCAAGCCCCGAGCATATCGAGGCCATTCGCAAACATGGACTTTGTCCGCTGCACCGCGTGAGCTTTTGCGGAAACTTTCTGCAGACTGAGCGCCTTTTCTAGGCCAATTGTGGAGACAGGGACCTCTGGGGTTTATAAACCTGCTGGTAGCGGGCCGTATGCAACACCATTGCTGCGTACGGCCCGTTTTTTGACGGCATTTGGTCAGCTTTTGGTTTGCTTCCTGTACTTACCCGCATGAAAGGTGCCCTCATCATCGGGGCAATGCAGTGTGCGGGAAAGGAGACCCCATGAGTGCCGCAAGCAAAAAGAGCAAGACGCAGCAGCTCAAGGAGCGTTGGGAAAACGGCGAGCTCGACTGCGGGGCGATGACGCCCGAGTTTATCAAGGGACTCAGTCCCCGTGAGCTGGGCATGCTGGGCGAGCTGATCACCATCGACTACTTTAACGAGCGCGGCTACACCTTGCTGGAGCAGGGTTATCGTTGCACCGAGGGCGAAGCCGATCTGGTGCTGCTCGATGAGCTTGACGATGTCGTGGTGATGGCCGAGGTCAAGACCAGGCGCGTCGCCCTGGATTGCACCACGCGGGTCTTTCCCGAGGAGGCCGTGGATGCCCAAAAGCAGCGTCGGTATCGCCGTATCGCAAGTTGCTATCTCATGGAGCACTATCCGCTCAAGGCGATCCGCTTCGATGCAGTGGGTGTCACCATTCGCGGCGGGCATATCGCCGAGATCGAGCATCAGTACAACGCGTTCGATTGGCAGGTGTCGTGATGGCGTTCGAGACGTTTGCCGTTCACGCGGCCTGCATCCGCGGTGTCGAGGCGATTCACGTCACGGTCGAGGTCTCGCTTGCCGGCGGCGTTCCGGGCATTCAGATGCTCGGCATCCCGAGTATGGAGGTGATGGAGTCACGTGGTCGTATTCGCTGTGCGATGCGCTCGGCCGGCTTTGAGATTCCGCGCTCGGGCATTACGGTCAATCTGGCGCCCGGCGATATTCGCAAGACCGGTAGCGGCTTTGATCTGCCCATCGCCATCGCGGTTCTAGCGGCCGATGGTCAGATTCCCCGCGACAACCTCGATCGTTGTCTTATCGCCGGCGAGCTCGGCTTGGACGGCACGGTGCTTCCTGTCAAAGGCGAGGTGGCGTTTCAGCTATTGGCTCGCGACATGGGGCTGTCTTTTATCGCCGGCAGGTCCGACCAGCATGTGCCACTCGCGGGCGTGGATTGCGGCTTTATCGACCATCTGTCTCAGCTTGCTCACGGCATGGGCGATGCCGCACGGCACTACTTGGATTCCGAGGGTGTCGAGGCGACCTTTGAGCCCGAGCTCGACTATGCAGACGTGCTGGGGCAGGAAGTCGCTAAACGCGGCATGGCGCTTGCGGCGGCAGGAGAACTCGGCTTGCTCATGATTGGGTCCCCGGGATCGGGCAAGACGATGCTCGCACGCCGTATGACCGGCATCCTGCCCGAGCTTTCCGTCGAGGATCAACAGGAGGCGCTGTGCATCCATTCGGTTTTGGGCGAGAACATTGATGGCTTGTTGGCGGGGCACCGGCCCTTCCGCAGTCCCCATCACAGTATTTCGACCGCAGGCCTTATCGGCGGCGGACGCCCGGTGCACCCGGGTGAGATCAGCCTTGCTCATGGCGGCGTGCTATTTTTGGACGAGCTTGCCGAGTTTCCCACGGGTGTGCTGCAGACGCTGCGTCAGCCTATCGAACGCGGCTACGTCAGGATCGTACGCGTCGACGGGGCTTTTTCCTTCCCGTCGCGCTTTCAGCTGCTGGCTGCGAGCAATCCCTGCCCCTGCGGCTTTTTGGGCGATCGCGAGGTACCGTGTCGCTGCTCGGCGGCGATGGTCGAGCGCTATCGGTCTAAACTGCGCGGTCCTTTGGCCGACCGTATCGACATGATGATCGATGTGACCCGTCCCGACCCTCAGGTGATTATCGAAGGCGCGGAGGGTATGTCGTCGGCCGAGTTACGTGACTACGTTGTGCGCGGTCGCGCCTTTCGCGCCTGGCGCGAGTCCCGTATGGACGATGCGGATGCCGAGGCCGAGGATGACGAGACACGGTCCATTGACGGCGTCGTTTCGACCTTTGAGCTCGATGATGCGGCGGAGAAGTGTGTGCTCGGTCTGTCCAAACGCACGCATCTCACGGGCCGCGGCATCGTGCGCCTGGTGCGTATCGCGCGTACAATCGCCGACGTCGCCGAGAGCGAGCAAGTGACGCAGGATCACGTACTCGAGGCGGCGATGTACCAGGGAAGGAGGGACCAATGATAGCCGAGGGAACCTTCGAGCTGCATCCAGGCGATGCGTTGTATCCCGAGACCGTTTTGGAGCTTTCTGATATACCCCAGACGCTTTATGTGCGCGGCAACCCCGAGGTGCTTTCGACGCCCGCGCTCTCCATCATCGGCGCGCGCAAGGCCTCGCCGTATGGTCTTGCCGTGGCAGAGCTTGCGGCGAAGGTGGCGGTTGAGGCGGGAGTGACGGTAGTTTCGGGCGGTGCGGTCGGTTGTGACCAGGCCTCGGGTTGGGCTGCGGTCAACGCCGGCGGCAAACACGTTGTGGTGCTGGGGACGGGCGCCGACGTGGTCTACCCGCGTTCGAGCGCGGGGCTGATTACGCGCACGCTTGATACGGGTGGCGCGGTCGTGTCGATCTCTCCGTGGGGCATGGGTCCGCGCAAGTTCGCCTTTCCGCGCCGCAATCGCGTAATCGCGGCCCTGTCGCAAGCCCTCTTTGTATCCGAGGCGGGTATGCCTTCTGGGACGTTTTCCACAGCCGAGGCTGCTATGGATTTGGGGCGCGAACTTCTTGCCGTGCCGGGGTCGATCCTATCGCCCGAGTCGCGCGGGACCAACTATCTCATTGCCAACGGTGCCTGCTGCATCATCGACGAGGAATCTATCGAGATGGCTATTTCACGCATCTACGGCACCCTGCGCTACTCGCGCCCCGATGCTCCCGGCATTGCCGACCTGGATCAAACACAGCAGACCGTGATGCATGCGCTCATCGCCTCTCCGCTCAAGGTCGACGACATCGCGGCGCTCGTCTCGCTCGATGCCGTCGGCGTACTCAAACTCCTGGGTTCGCTTGAGCTCGAGGGTCTTATCGAGCGCATGATGGATGGAAGGTATGCGCCCTCCAAGTTTGCCCTTCACGCTCAGACACCCTTCGGTCACAATGGAAAACATGTCAATTAGAAAGGTGTTTGCAGATGCTGTTTGATCAGGTGACGGTTATCGGTGGCGGTCTGGCGGGTTCGGAGTGCGCGATTCAGCTTGCAGATCGCGGGTTCGCCGTAAAGCTGTGCGAGATGCGCCCCCAGGTTAGCTCCCCGGCCCACCATACCGATCACCTGGCAGAGCTCGTCTGTTCCAATTCGTTTAAGTCGACCCGTCCGGATTCTGCGGCTGGATTGCTGAAGGCCGAGCTTGAGCGCATGGGTTCAGTCCTGCTCGATTGCGCCCATCGCGCGGCTGTTCCCGCCGGTGGCGCCTTGGCGGTCGACCGCGTCAAGTTTTCCGAGTTTGTCGAGGCCGAGGTTGCCGCCCGTCCCAATATCGAGATCGTTCACGGCGAGGTCACGCAGATTCCCGAAGGTCACGTGGTCATTGCCGCCGGCCCCTTGTGCTCGCCGGCGCTGAGCGAAGAGGTCATGAAGCTCGTCGGTGGCGACGCCCTTGCGTTCTTCGATGCCGCGGCGCCGATCGTCGATGCCTC
Organism: Collinsella sp.; assembly: GCA_019414685.1. Classification (GTDB taxonomy): domain Bacteria; phylum Actinomycetota; class Coriobacteriia; order Coriobacteriales; family Coriobacteriaceae; genus Collinsella. The sequence continues at coordinate 7,141 of DXLQ01000077.1, forward strand.
CACGCTCGATATGGACGTGCTGTTCTCGCAGTCGCGCTACGAGGAGCAGGGGAGCGGCGACTATCTCAACGCTCCGCTCAATAAGGAGGAGTACGAGGCCTTTATCGAGGCGCTTACCACGGCCGACCGCGTGGTGCTCAAGGACTTTGAGGGCGGCGATCTGTTCCAGGCCTGCCAGCCTGCCGAGGAAGTTGCGCGCACCGGCAAGGACGCCATTCGCTTTGGCGCCATGAAGCCTGTCGGCCTCACCGATCCGCGAACCGGTCGTCGTCCCTGGGCGGCGATTCAGCTGCGTGCCGAGAATAAGGAGAAGACCGCCTATAACCTGGTGGGCTTCCAGACCAACTTGACCTTTGGCGAGCAGAAGCGCGTCTTCCATATGGTGCCGGGCCTGGAGAACGCTGAGTTCTTCCGCTACGGTGTCATGCACCGTAATACCTTTGTCGACGCCCCGCACGTGCTCGATGGCACCTTTGCCGTGCCCGGCACCGGCGTGCGCCTGGCCGGTCAGATCACCGGCACCGAGGGGTACATGGAAGCCGTGGCGACGGGTCTGCTCGCGGCGCTCAACACCTATGCCGAGGCTATCGGGGCCGCGGGCGTCGAGCTGCCGCGTGTGGGCGCCCTGGGTGCGCTCGTGGGCTATGCGACCGATCCTGCCACCGTGGGCTATCAGCCCATGCATGTCAACTTTGGCCTGGTGCCGCCGCTCGAGGACGGTAAGCGCCGCAGCAAGCGCGACCGCTATCAGGCCTATGCGGACCGTGCGCTCGAGGCCCTCGATGCCTACTTGGCCACGCGTTCCGACTTGTTTGGAGGCGACCGGTCATAGCCTTTGACCTGTACGACACCGTCGACTCTTTTATCGCCTATATCGCACGCGTTGAGGGGCTTTCTCCCAACACGGTGACGGCCTATGGCTCGAGACTGGAGCGCTTTGCTGCCTGGTGCGAGCGCGAGGATATTGATGCTTTCGCTGCCGACGTGCGCACCATTCGTCGCTATCTTGCTGAGCT
>DXLQ01000078.1:0-7758 GCA_019414685.1 Collinsella sp.
GCATGTGCGGCAGCGACTGCGCGCCGTCGACGACCAGATAGCCGCCGTACTTGTGGACGAGCTTGCCGAGGTTCTTGACCGGGTTCTCGACGCCCAGCACGTTAGAAACCTGACCCACGGCCAGAATCTTGGTCTTGGGACCAACCTTGGCAAGAACCTCCTCGGTGGTGAGCTGGCCGGTCTTGGTGGGGTAGAGGTAGACGAGCTTGGCGCCGGTTTCGCGGCAGACCTGCTGCCACGGGATTAGGTTGGAGTGGTGCTCCATGATGGTGATGACGACCTCGTCACCGGGCTCGAGCACCGTGGGTGCAAAGCTCTTGGCGACCAGGTTGAGCGACTCGCTCGTGTTACGGGTGAAGACGACCTCGTTGGCCTGTGAGGCGCCGATGAGGTCGGCGATCTGCTGGCGGACCTTCGCGATGGCGTCGGTGGCCTCGACGGACAGTGAGTACAGGCCGCGCAGGGGGTTGGCGTTCATGCGCTGATAGAAGTCACGCTCGGCGTCGAGCACGCAGGCGGGGCGCTGCGCGGTGGCGGCACTATCGAGGAAGGCGATCTCGGGGTGCTGCTGGAAAAGCGGGAACTGTGCCTTGTAGGGATTGGTCTCGATGTCGACGGTAGGCCAGCCGCGCGAGGCCTCGTCACTGGCGTCGAGCTCCATAGGCTCCGGTGCGGTACAGGTATCGCATTTAACGTGCTCGGTGTCGATCATGCGAGCTCCTCTTCAAAGTTGTTGATCAGGTTGTTGCCCAAGCGGACGACGGCTGCGCGGGTGCGCTCGTCGGTGGCGGAAAGCGCGGCGTCCTCCAGCTTGGCGCGAATGAACAGGTCCTCGGCGGCGTTTTGGTCAAGGCCACGGCAGGCGAGATAGAACAGTTGCTCGTCGCGGACGTGGCCGATTGTGGCGCCGTGGTTGCCGGCGACGTCGTCCTCGTCGCAGAGAATGACGGGAACGGTCTTGTTGTCGACGCCCTTGTTGGCCAAAAGCACCGTCTCGCGCTCGGTGCCGGTTGCGCCCTTGCAGCCGTGCACGAGGTCGATGGTGCCACGGTAGACCTTCTTGGACGTGCCAGTCAGCACGCCGTTGGCGTCGATCTCGCACTCGGTCTTGCGGCCGCGGTGGCGCAGCTCGTAGTTAAAGTCGCGCACCTGCTCGCGGGCGCCCAGGTAATCGGTATCGATCGTCACCTTGGCGGTATCGCCCAGCAGGTCGCCGGCAAGGCCGGTGGCGCTGGCGCCAGCACCCAGGACGGTGTGCTGCACGTTGACGCGCGCGCCCTCGTCCAGGAACAGGCCGGTGTCGTCGAGCGCGATCCAGCTATCGTCGAGCGTCTGCGTGCAGGTCACGTTGACGGTGGCGTACTCGTGGGCGCACACGCGTAGCGCGGAGCCCACGACGCCTTGGCCGGCAACGGGGGAGTCCAGGGCTATGCGCAGGTCGAGCGTTGCCTGCGGACGGGCGACGACATCGATGGCGGCGATGGCCGCGGCAGCGTCGACGCCACTCACGCGCACGGTAACCGTGGCGTGCTTGTATGCGGGCACATCGATGACGACGCGCTTGGTGGTGTGGTCGGCCAGGTAGGTGTAGGTAGCCTCGCCCATGCCAGTCTCGAAGGCCTCGGCAGGGGAGAGCTCCTCCTCGAGCTTGATGGCGCCGGCCTGGTAGATGGAGGTGGCGGGCACGTCGAGCTCGGTCTCGGGCGTGATGCGGGCGCGGTCGACGGCGTCGCCGGGGGCGGAGGCACGGCGCTCGGGGAAGCGCTCGGCCATGGCGTCCATGGCGGTATCGAAGGCGTCGGCCGAGCCGGCAAGCTGCTCGTCCAGGCCCTCGACCTCAACGGCCTCGGCGGGAGCGGCGGCAAGTTCGTCCGAAAGCTCGAGCTTGGTCTGGTTCATCTTGAGCCAACCCCAAGTGGCGGCCGGCATAGCGTTGACCTGCTCGAGCGTGGTAGCAGCGGTGTTGGTTTCCTGTTTCATTATCCGATCGCTCCTTCCATCTCGAGCTTGATCAGGTTGTTCATCTCGACGGCGTACTCAAGCGGCAGCTCCTTGGAGACCGGGTTGGCAAAGCCGTTGACGATCATGGTGCGGGCCTCTTCCTCCGATATGCCGCGGCTCATCAGGTAGAACACCTTGTCGTCGCCGATGCGGCCGATGGTGGCCTCGTGGCCGATGTCGACGTTCTTGGCGCGGATGTCCATGGCGGGGATGGTATCGGAGCGGCTCTGGTCGTCGAGCATCAGCGACTGGCAGCTCACGGTTGCTTTGGAACCTTCGGCCTTAGGCGTGGCCACGATGGAGCTGCGGAAGGTCTGGATGCCGCCGCTCTTGGAGATACCCTTGGTCTCGACGGTTGCCGAGGTGTCGGGCGCGTTGAGCACGACCTTGCAGCCGGTATCGAGGTTCTGGCCGGCGCCGGCAAAGGTAATGCCGGTAAAGCTCGAGCGGGCGCGACGGCCGTTGAGCACGCTCATGGGGTAGAGGTAGCCCACGTGGCTGCCGAAGGAGCCGCTGATCCACTCGATGTCGCCGTCCTCGTCCACGCGCGCACGCTTGGTGTTGAGGTTGTACATGTTCTTGGACCAGTTCTCGATAGTCGAGTAGCGCAGGTGCGCACGCTTGCCCACAAAGAGCTCGACAGCGCCGGCGTGGAGGTTGGCTACGTTGTACTTGGGCGCGGAGCAACCCTCAATGAAGTGCAGGTCGGCATCGTCCTCGACGATGATGAGCGTGTGCTCAAACTGGCCGGCGCCCTTGGCGTTAAGGCGGAAGTAGCTCTGCAGCGGGAAGTCGAGCTTGGTGCCCTTGGGCACGTAGACAAACGAGCCGCCCGACCACACGGCACCATGCAGGGCCGCAAACTTGTGGTCGGTGGGCGGGATGAGCGTCATAAACTTCTCGTGGATGAGCGGCTCCCACTGCGGATCGTGCAGGGCCTCCTCGATGCCGGAGTAGACGATGCCCATCTTGGACGCGGTGTCCTGCATGTTGTGGTAGACGAGTTCGGAGTCGTACTGCGCGCCGACGCCTGCCAGGTAGCTGCGCTCGGCCTCGGGGATACCCAGGCGCTCAAAGGTGTTCTTGATGTCGTCGGGCACCGACTCCCAGTCGTGCTTTTGGTCGGTGTTGGGCTTGACGTAGGTGACGATGTTGTCCATGTCCAGGCCCTCGATGGAGGGGCCCCACGTCGGGTCGGGAAAACGGTTGAAGATCTCGAGGGACTTTAAGCGCAGGTCGAGCATCCACTGCGGCTCGTCTTTCTTGGCGCTGATCTCGCGCACGATGTCGGGCGTGATGCCGGCGTCGAGGCGCTCGAATCCCTCCTCGCCATAGGTGAAGTCGTAGAGGCTGCGGTCGATGTCCGCGACCTCGGTGCGGTTCTTGGTCATTGCGTCGCCCCTTTACGCCTGCTGCTCGGCAGCGGCGGCCTCGGCCTGGGCGCGCTGCTCGGCGGCCTCGCGCTCGAAGGTCTCAAAACCGTTCTTGTCGATCCAGGGGATGAGCGAGGCGTCGTCCTCGCGCACGATGTGGCCCTTGACCATAACGTGGACGCGGTCGACATCCAGGTGCTCCAGGATGCGCGTGTTGTGCGTGATGATGAGCATGGAGCCGTCGCAGCTCTTGCGGTAGGCGTCCATGCCGTGGCTGACGGTGGACAGGGCGTCGACGTCTAGGCCCGAGTCGGTCTCGTCGAGAATGGCGAGCTTGGGCTGCAGCAGCAGAAGCTGGAGCATCTCGACCTTCTTTTTCTCGCCGCCCGAGAAGCCCACGCCCAGCTCGCGGTTGAGGTAGGCGGTGTCCATGTTGAGCTCTGCCGCGAGCTCCTTGACGCGCCGGCGGAACTCCTTGCCCTTCATCTCCAGGCCGGGGCGGCCGGCGATGCTGGCACGCAAAAAGCTCGACAGCGGCACGCCCGGGATCTCGACCGGGGCCTGGAAGCTCAGGAACAGGCCGGCGCGCGAGCGCTTGTCGGTGGTGAGCTCGGTGATGTCCTGGCCGTCAAAGACGATGCGGCCGTCGTTGACGGTATAGACAGGGTCGCCCATGACCAGGTGGCCGAGGGTGGACTTGCCGGCGCCGTTGGGTCCCATCAGCACGTGGGTCTCGCCGGCGGCGACGTTGAGGTTGACGTTGTGGAGGATGGTCTTCTCGTCCACGGAGGCGGTCAGACCTTCGATGGAAAGCAGCGGATTTGCGCTCATGCTGTCCCTCTCTGTATATGGTGTACTCATAGGTGTACTAAACCCTAGGAATCTTCTCGGAATAAAGTTACTATGGGTTCGGCGTTAGTCAAGGGAAAACCCGACTAATCCACTCGACTTTTCAAATTCTGGGACAAAATAACCTGTTGTGTTTGTCCCATTTACTTAAGATTTGGGACAAACAAACCTGGTTATGTTGTCCCAGATGCGATGGGAGGGTAGGTATGCTCATTTCTTCCAAGGGCCGCTATGCCCTCCGGCTGATGATCTATATCGCGGCGCTGGGCGACGCCGAGGGCAAGATTGCCCTGCGCGAGGTTGCCGACCGCGAGCATATCTCACAAAAGTATCTGGAGCAGCTGGTTCGTCCGCTTATGAAGGCGGGCCTGCTTAAGAGCGTGCGCGGCAAGGGCGGCGGCTACATGATGGCCAAGGACCCGGCCGAGGTGCGTGCCGGCGACATCCTGCGCGCCGTCGAGGGCAGCACGGCTCCAGTGGCGTGCGATGGCATCGACAACAGCTGCACTCGCAGCGATCTTTGCTCGACCGTCAAGTTCTGGCGCGGCCTGGACGACGTGATCGAAAAGTACGTCGACGGCGTGACGTTGGCCGACCTGGCCGCCGTCCCCGAAATCAACTTTGACATTAAGCTGTAGGGCTGCAAATGGCATCTCTCGACAAGGTGTATAAGCAAATTGAAGTTTTTGCTCGGGAGTGTGACGCCGAGAAGGTTGTGCTGTTTGGCTCCCGCGCTCGAGGTGACAACTTGCCTAAGAGCGATATTGACATCGCAGTAGCAGGTTGCCGGGATTTCGGCCGGTTGTCATATTTGATCGAGGAGCGTCTTGATACTCTTTTAGATGTAGATGTCGTCAATCTCGATGAGCCCTTATCGCAGCAATTGCTCGATGAAATTGCCAGGGATGGTGTGATTCTGTATGAAAAAATATGAGAACTTTGCCAGTGCCTTGGCGAATCTTGAGGATGCGCCCAATCAGGATCTCAACAATGATTTTGTTCAGAGTGGATTGATTAATAAGTTCAATCTTCAATTTGAACTGAGCTGGAAGCTCCTTAAGCGTCTGCTCGAGTATGAAGGCGCCACGCTTGCCGCGTCGGGGTCTCCTCGTGCCATCTTGAAGGAGTCGTACCGATTCTACGACTTTATTGATGAGGCGGCCTGGCTAGATATGCTCAGAGACCGCAATACGAACGTCCATATCTACGACAACAAGCTCGCTCAAGACTTGATTCAGCGCATCTTGAACGTCTATATCCCCGCTTTCTGTCAGTTGAGGGACGGGCTGATGGAGCGATACGGCGAGCTTCTGATGGCGCCCGACGACCAGTTTGTTTAATTCCTTAAGATTTCGCGGAGGGTTGTTGCCGTTTACCGAGGGGTTGTTGTGCAACAACGGGCGAGCTGCAATACTTATTTCTATCTTTGCAAACTGCACTTTAACTATACCAATGCAGGGAGGATCTTATGCAGCTCAAGCATTCCGCGATTGTCGCGGGCCTGACGCTGGCGCTTTCGTTTGGCGCCATTTCCGCGCCGGCACCCGCTGCTGCCGAGGAGCCCACGCCGGGCGTTGCCTCGGATGCCACCGATATCGATAAGGGTCTCTACACCCAGCAGTCCTTCTCGGGCGTACTGAGGTCGGTCCAGGGCGTTTCGTTTGTCAACGTGACTCCCGAGATGAAGTACTTTACCAAGTACGAGAGCCATGGCAACTACAACCAGGGCTTTTCGTACGGTGACGGCTATAACGCGCTGGGTTATTACCAGTTCGACCGTCGTTGGTCGCTCATTCCGTTTATGAAGCAGGCCTACAACTACAACCCCGAAAAATACAGCATGCTCAAGGATGCGATTGATCGCGGCAGCGAGATTTCCAACACGAGTAATGTCATGTACGAGAACGGCCAGCTCACCGAGCTGGGCCATATCGCGCAGGATGCCTTCCAAGGTGCGTACAACACCGATCCTGTTGAGTTCTCAGCACTTCAAGATGCGTATGCGTACAACTCGTACTATGCGGTGACCGAGGCGTGGCTCAAGAGCGGCCTGGGTATTGATATTTCGGGCCGCGCCGATTGCGTCAAGGGCATGGTGTGGAGCATTACCAACATGTGCGGCACCGGTGGCTGCAGGGACTTTTTCCGCTGGGCGAATCTTTCCAATGATATGTCCGACCGCGAGTTTGTGACGGCGCTCTCCAACAGCGTGGTCAATAACGTGGCGACCAAGTATTCGAGCCAGCCCCAGTATCATGAGGGCTGGAAGAATCGTTATAAGAATGAGCTGAAGGACTGCTTGGCTTATATCGCCGAGGACGAGGCAGCCGCTGCGACGCCCGTGCAGCCCGAGCCCACACCGGCGCCCTCGCCGACACCTGATTCGAATGACGACTCGAGTGACGATCCCAACGATGACAGGATGGATACGCCCTCGACCGATGCTGACGGTAATGGCTCGGCTGGTGGCACTACCAACGACGGCTCTACCTCGAACGGCTCCAATTCGAACGGCTCTGCTGCGGGCGATTCGTCTTCAAGCTCTGCCGGCAATACGGACAGCGACGCTTCTGGTTCGACCGGCGCTGACACCTCTAACTCATCTACCGGCTCGAGCGATTCGTCCGTTGATACCGGCTCTAACAACGGCTCCGGCTCTGACGCAACCCCTGATTCCGATGCTTCCAAGGACGACTCGAATAAGGCGCCGGACGCTCCCGTTGCTTCGCCGGACAAGAAGCCTTCTTTCTCCGAGCAGCTTGGTTCTACGCTGGGCTCTTCGCTGATGGCTGGCGTCAATAATGGTTCGACTCAGAACAAGGACAACTCTGATCAGGCTTCCACGGAAAAGACCGAAGCCGTAAAGGGCGACTCCAAGGATAAGGCTTCCGAGAAGGTTGAATCCGATAAGGGTTCTAGCTCTGATGAGAAGGACGACAAGTCCGCTCAGAAGAAGGACGAGGACAAGAAGTCTGAATCTGAGGAGAAGGACAAGAACAAGGACAAGACCGAGGACGGAAAGCAGCAGGGCGAGGACAGCAGTAAGGGCAACACCGACAACCAGAACCAAGAGCAAAATGACTCCAAGACGGTGACCACTACAACCACCACTACAACGACTAAGACTTCGGGCGGTAACATGCCCAAGACGGGCGACCTTATCGTTATGGCGAGCCTTGCCAGCGCGAGCTTGGCCACGCTGGGCGCTACGTCTATCGTAAGTGGTAAGTATAAGCTCGATCAGCAGAAGAAGGCTTCTGGGGAGGACGACTCGGGGGAGTAGGCTCTTAGTTGCCAGATAACTAAATAGTCGGGACGGGGTCCGGTGCGAATGTATCGGGCCCCGTTTTGTTGTGCAACGATTAATTGTGCCCCCTCACACCTCTTGTTACTACCGTTGCCCGATATGTTTGCGCGGCGACATCGGTACATGCGATGCGGTCATTACAATTGGCATCGTGCTGCGATTTAGGGGGAACGTTTTGGTGTCTGAACAGGCAAATGTTGATTGTGCTGCTGGCTTTGGCGTGCGTTT
>DXLQ01000078.1:7768-8073 GCA_019414685.1 Collinsella sp.
TGCGGCTTTGCCCATTGGCATGCACGACTATGCGGAGGCTCTTGGTTGCTGCACGCTGGTCGACAAGACCATGTTTATTGCCGATGCGTTGGACTGCGACGCGTCCGTTGTGGCGTGCTGTCGACCCGAGGGTTTTGGCAAAAGCATGAACTTGTCGATGCTCAGGGCTTTTCTGGAGCGTCCAGCGGTTGGTCGCGCTGATCAGCGTTTGTTTGCCAATGCTCAGATTTGGGATGCAGACGGTGGGCGTTATCGGGACGAGTACGCTTGCTATCCGGTGATATCGCTGGATTTTTCTGGCGCTG
>DXLQ01000079.1:0-8063 GCA_019414685.1 Collinsella sp.
TGGAGTATGCCGACGAGCTTACGCTTGGCCGCGCCATCGAGGCCCGCCGCGCGATTTAGGTGGCGAGCCTGCTCCTGCCGTATGTTTTCCTCGCGACGCACGGGGTAGTCATAATTTCCCCGTGCGACTGTGAGTTTGTTGTGCAACAAAGATGCTTCGTATCCGCTTATCGCATGGATGCTTCCGCTCGCATCCTTAATTTGCCCATTCGTTGCGCAACCTTTTGGGTTCGCTGATACACTCAAATATGGATTTGAATGAATGCGCCGCTCCCAAGCGGCGTGTTTTTGTTGGAGGAGAACGCATGCGGCCCGGTGGCACTCAGACAAAGCGCGGCGCCGCGGTGCGCATGCGGCGCCGACTGGGCTTGGCGCCGCGGGCGTACGCACTGCTGTCTTGCTCGCTGGTGCTGGTCATAGCTGGCGTTTCTGCCTATGGCATGACCGTGCCGTCCATGATGCAGGCGCATGCCGCACGCGAACCGTGCGTGGGGCATGAGGTCAAAAGTGATCTGGGTACCACGACTGGATATGCTTGGGCAAGTGTGGTCGCGCATATTGTGTTTGGCACCGACGATGCGGATGGCGCCGAGGCCCCGGACAACGAAGTCACGCTTGCCAATGGCAAAACCATCGTGCTCACCAACACCAAGATCATCGATCGGTTGTCCAACAATAGCGTGGCGGCAACGGTGAATAAGGTCGAGCAGCAGAAGGAGCAGGACGCCCAGCAGTCCGGAAAGCCCGGTAGCTCGGATACTTCTGGCTCCGGCTCGAATTCGTCGAGTTCGAGCGGCGGCTCTGGGTCGGGCTCCTCTACCGGAGGGTCTGGAAATGGCGGCTCGACGGGCGGCAACACTGACAACGATGCAAACTCCGGTGGCCTTTCCGCTGCTGAGGAAGAGAGCATTCACAGTTGGCTTGTGACCAAGTACAACATGCTCGACGGCTACGTTTCTCGTGCCAATGACGTGGTCTCGACCTATAACTCTACGGGAGATCCCAGGCCGTGCGACAGCCTGGTCGGGGAGATGTTTGTCATTCGAGCCGAGTTCGGTCGTCAGACATTCTCGCCCCGGTCAAAGTGGTATCAGCAGTATGCCAATCTGTGGGGCTGTTACACCAACCTATGTCAATGGGTCGGCCATTACGGCGATGATGACGTCGCACTCGGTAACTTCAACAATAACGTGGCGGCGCTTGCCCTATGATGACCGATCTTGCATCCACCACACCACAATCGCTCGGTCGCGATTCCATGGTCGACCTGCGCCTGGCGCGTGTCGACGGGTTTGAGCCGGCCATTGCGCTCGGTCAGGACGAACTGCCTGCCTATCTGCGTCGTTTTACGATGCTGTTTGCCGACGAAGCCACCATGCGCCGTGGCGGTATCGGCCGCGTGACGCGTGCCGTCAACGCCCAAGGCGAGGCCGTGGCACTCAAGCAGCTCATCTTGCCGACGCGCGATGAGTTTGACGACGATGCAGCTCACGAGGCGCTGGTCGCCAAGTTCAAGGCGGCGTTTCGGGAGGAATACGAATGCCATCGCGCCCTTTCGGGTCTTAAGGGCTTTCCCCGCCTCTATGGCTGGGGCGAGGTCGACGGTGTGCCTGCAATTGTCATGGAATGGGTCGAGGGCGAGACGCTCGCCCGCTTGCGTTCGCGACTCGCCGTGGACGATGCCGGACGCCTGTCGCCGCTTGTGGCGGCGCGTCTGGGTCGCGACCTGTTTGATCTGCTCTGCCGTATGAGCCTGGTGGGTGAGGGCTTTGTCCATCGCGATATCTCGCCCGCTAATATTATGGTGCGTACGGCGCGTCTACCGCTTGACCGGCAGCTTGCCGAGGGCACCTTTGACCTGTGCCTGATCGACTTTGGCTCGTCGCTGGCGCTCGAGCCTGCGTCGGCCGTGGCCGGTACCGGCGGCAAGGCGTCGTTTACGGAGCGCTATGCCACGCTGCGTCGCGCGACGGTTGCCTATGCCCCACCCGAGATGCTCACCGACGATATTCCCGATCTGCGCGCTTTGCGTATGTCGCCGGCGATTGACGTCTATGCCGCGGCAAGCACGGTTTACGAGCTCATTGCCGGCGTCGCGCCATACGAAGCCGCGCCGAGCACTTCGGGCACCTCGGGTTCGCGCAAAAAGACGCGCGACATCGCGAGCCCCTACCGTCTCAAGATGGACACGCGGCCCGACTATCCCATTGGTGCCCATGCGCCCGGTTGTGATTTGACTCAGCTGCTTCGTCGTGAGCCCGATGTGGCGCTCGCCGCGGCCGAGCAGGCCCAGCAGCTAGGGCTTGAGCCGGATTCCGAAGAGCTACGTGATGCGCTGGCGTTTGTCGATGCCCAGCTGTTCGACGTGGTGATGGCCTGTCTGTCCAGCCATCAAAAAGATCGTCCCGAGCCGGCGGCGGTCGAGGCGGCGCTCTCGGCGTTTTGTGACCACTATGCGCAAAATGTCGGTCGTTCGCTCCGCGGCGAGCCGCTCACGCCGTGCCCCATGGATGCGTCTGGCCGCGCGGTTCGTCGCGCGCTGATGGTCGGCGCGACGGTCGTCTGTGGCGTGGTTTGGGCTGTGGTCGTGGTTTCGGCCGCGCTGCTGGCGTCGGGCGCTCGCGTGACGGCGACTTTGGGATCGCTCGTGTGGTCTGGGTCGCTACCGGGTATTATTGCCGCACTGGCGTTGGCGCTGCCAGACATAGCCGGCGTTGCCGCGGGGGCACTTGCGCGCGATCGGCGCTCGGGCTTCCTGCAGGGTGTGCTTGCGCTTTCTGCCTGCGAGGTTCCGGTGCTGGTTGTGGCTGCATGTAGCGTATTTTCCCAACGCGCCGTGATGGGCGGCCTTGTTGCCGCTCTGGTTGCGACCTATACGCTTACGTGGTTTTTGCTTGCGATGGGCTTTGCCTTTGAACTTCCCGTTTCGGCACCGCGACGCACAAAAGCCCAGATGGCGACTCCGCTTGCCGGTGGAGCCGCAGCTGCCCGTACTTTTGGCGGACCTGTTGAAGTATCGTCCGATTCTATTTCTACGACCAAGGAGGCCTAGGTCATGGCATCTCAAGTTGAGCTCACCCCATGCGGGGCCATGTTTGACATCTTTAAGCGCGCGGCGCATCTGAGCCATATCGAGCTGTGCGGCTTGGTGCTTTCGTCCCGTCCGCTCGCCGACGGCCGCAGCCCGCAGAGTCGAGCCGCCGATCGCTCTTGGGTTTCCCGCTTTATCGTTCGCGCGCCGGTCGGCACGCTTCAGCAGCGCTACTTTGCCGAATACGGTACCTCGGCTGCGCGTATTATGTCGCAACTGGCCCTGCGCCAGCGAAATCCCATGGACTCCACGGCTGTGATCAATATGGTGTGCGGTCCTGCAGGTGAACCGATGGTACGCGCGCTCGAAGAGTGCCACCAGGACACGAATCTCTATCGCAACGCGCTCGATCGCCTGTCCCAGGCGGCGGAACTCATGCCCGCCGAGCGCGCCGAGGCCGTGCTGGTGCTGTTTGTCGCTGTCGGTTGTTCGGCGGATGTGCGGTCCTCGGTGAACTATGCCATCGACTACGCGCACGCGACCTGTGGCGGAGGAACATCCACGCCGCGTTCGCTTGGCATGTCGATGACCGCGGGCGAACGCGAACCCGCCCCGGCGCACCCCTTGGGCTTGCTGCGCGTGCAAAACAGTTTTGTCGTGAGCGCCCCGCGCTGGATTCAGCCGAGCGAGCAGGGTGTTGAGATTGGCGCACTGGCCACTGGTGAGGGCGATATTACCGACGTCGGCGACGATGTCTCGGCCCGCCATGCCCATATCTGGTGCGATGCTCAAAATATCTGGCACGTCGAGGACTTGTCGTCCACCAACGGAACCGTGGTGGTAAACGGGGCCACGCGCGTCTGCATTCAGGTCGAGCCCGGCCGTTCCGCCCAACTCAATCCCGGCGACGAGCTCAAGCTCGGCGAATCCACTACCTACGCCATTCTCTTCGGTGCCCTCTAGCCAGTCCTGCCAAATGGTCCCTCCGTCCCCAAGGGATCATTTTGCTCCCGGCAGTCACCCGAGGTAAACCTTTACCGCCCGCCTATATTTGCCGAAATTACACTTGACGGCGGGGTACAATAAACCCGCATGCGGATTTCCGTTGCGGGCGCTTCCCATCGCCGGGGCGTGCCCGGGAGCATCCGGCATGCGGCCTTTGCGGCGCTCGGTCATGTGCAAGACGGGCGGTCGGGTCTGTGGGGCGCATCAGCTGGCCCTCGCCTCGGCATGCCTTCTCTCCACGCCATGTACCTGCTGCTGAGCCTGCCTGCCAGATGATTGGAAGCAACAGCGAAAATCCCATCACGCCAACATCCCGGCGATCGCCGGGGCCTGTATACCTATATGAGAGGAGAGGGGTATATGGCGCGTAAGTTTAAGTCTATGGACGGCAACGAGGCGGCCGCATATGTTTCGTATGCGTACACCGAGGTAGCGGGAATCTATCCCATTACGCCGTCCAGCCCGATGGCCGACCATGTCGACCAGTGGGCGGCCCAGGGTCGCAAGAACATCTTCGGCACCCCGGTCAAGGTCGTCGAGATGGAGTCCGAGGCAGGTGCAGCCGGTACCGTTCACGGTTCGCTGGGCGCCGGTGCTCTGACCACCACCTACACGGCTTCTCAGGGTCTGCTCCTGATGATCCCGAACATGTACAAGATCGCGGGCGAGCAGCTCCCGGGCGTCTTCCACGTCTCCGCGCGTTGCGTCGCTTCCCACGCCCTGAACATTTTTGGCGATCACTCCGACGTCATGGCTTGTCGTCAGACCGGCTTTGCCATGCTCGCCGAGGGCAACGTCCAGGAGGTCATGGACCTCTCGCCGGTGGCTCACCTTGCCGCCATCGAGGGTAAGACCCCGTTCCTCAACTTCTTCGACGGCTTCCGCACCAGCCACGAGATCCAGAAGGTCGCCATGTGGGACTACAAGGATCTTGCCGATATGTGCGACATGGACGCCGTCCAGGCTTTCCGCGACCACGCGCTCAACCCTGAGCACCCGCACACCCGCGGCAGCCATGAGAACGGCGATATCTTCTTCCAGAACCGTGAGGCCTGCAACAAGGTCTACGACGAGCTTCCCGCCGTCGTCGAGGGCTACATGAAGAAGATCAACGAGAAGCTCGGCACCGATTACGGCCTGTTCAACTACTACGGCGCTCCCGATGCCGATCGCGTCGTCGTGTGCATGGGCTCCTTCTGCGACGTGCTCGAGGAAGTCATCGACTACCTCAACGCTCACGGCGAGAAGGTCGGCCTGGTCAAGGTTCGCCTGTTCCGTCCGTTCTCCATCAAGCACTTTGTCGACGTTCTCCCCGAGACCGTCAAAAAGATTGCCGTCATGGACCGCACCAAGGAGCCGGGTTCCATCGGCGAGCCGCTCTACCAGGACGTCGTCTCCGCTCTCTACGAGGCCGGCAAGACGGGTATCAAGGTCGTCGGCGGCCGTTACGGCCTGGGCAGCAAGGACACGCCTCCCGCGTCCGCGTTCGCTGTCTTCGAGGAGCTCAAGAAGGACGAGCCCAAGCGCGAGTTCACCATCGGCATTGTCGATGACGTGACCAACCTGAGCCTGCCCGAGGCCGAGGATGCGCCCAACACCGCAGCCCCCGGCACCATCGAGTGCAAGTTCTGGGGTCTGGGTGGCGACGGTACCGTCGGCGCCAACAAGAACTCGATCAAGATCATCGGCGATCACACCGACAAGTACGTTCAGGCCTACTTCCAGTATGACTCCAAGAAGACCGGCGGCGTCACCGTCTCGCACCTGCGCTTTGGTGATTCCCCGATCCGCTCGCCGTACTACGTGACCAAGGCCGACTTTGTCGCTTGCCATAACCCCAGCTATATCGTCAAGGGCTTCAAGATGGTCCGCGACGTCAAGCCGGGCGGTACCTTCCTGGTCAACTGCCAGTGGAGCGACGAGGAGTTCGCCGAGCACATGCCCGCTGTGGCCAAGCGCTACATCGCGAACAACAACGTCAACGTCTACCTGATTGACGCTA
Organism: Collinsella sp.; assembly: GCA_019414685.1. GTDB lineage: Bacteria > Actinomycetota > Coriobacteriia > Coriobacteriales > Coriobacteriaceae > Collinsella. Next base: position 6,038 of record DXLQ01000079.1, read on the forward strand.
TCGACCTGGCCGCCAAGGTCGGCATGGGCAAGCGCACCAACACGGTGCTCCAGTCCGCCTTCTTCGCGCTGGCCAAGGTCCTGCCCGCCGAGGACGCCCTGCAGTACATGAAGGACGCGGCTACCAAGTCCTACATGAAGAAGGGCCAGGCCATCGTCGACGCCAACCACAAGGCTATCGATGCCGGCGCTACCGCCTTCCGTAAGTTCGAGGTTCCGGCCGACTGGGCAACTGCCGAGGATGCCGCTCCCGTCGAGCTCTCCGAGGAGACCAAGTCTGCCATCGCCCAGCAGGTCAAGAACCTGCTCGAGCCCATCGATCGCATGGATGGCGACAGCCTGCCCGTTTCCGCCTTTGTCGATTGCGCCGACGGCCAGTTTGAGCTGGGCGCCTCCGCATACGAGAAACGCGGCGTCGCCGTGGTCGTTCCTCACTGGGACGAGACCAAGTGCATCCAGTGCAACCAGTGCGCCTATGTGTGCCCGCATGCCACCATCCGTCCGTTCGCGATGACCGAGGACGAGGCTGCCGCCGCGCCCGAGGCTACCCGCACGCTCGACGCCATGGGCCCCAAGGCCAAGGGCATGAAGTTCACCATGGCTGTGTCCCCGCTCGACTGCATGGGCTGCACCAACTGCGTCAAGGTTTGCCCCAAGGGCGCCCTCGAGATGGTTCCCACCGAGCAGGAGATGGACCAGCAGCCCGTTTGGGACTACATGGTCGAGAACGTCTCCGAGAAGAAGGAGCTCATCGCGGCCAACGTCAAGGGCAGCCAGTTTAAGCAGCCCTACTTGGAGTTCTCCGGCTCCTGCGCCGGCTGCGCCGAGACCGCCTATGCACGTCTGGTGACCCAGGTTGCCGGCGACCGCATGTTCATCTCCAACGCTACCGGCTGCTCTTCCATTTGGGGCAACCCCGCTGCCACCGCTCCTTACTGCAAGGACAAGGACGGTCACGGCCCGGCGTGGAACAACTCCCTGTTCGAGGACAATGCCGAGCATGGTCTGGGCATGGCCGTTGGCTATGAGGCCGTTCAGCACAAGCTGATCGCCGCTACCCAGGACATCATCGCTGCCGATGGTCCGTCCGACGAGCTCAAGGCCGCCGGCCAGGCTTGGATCGACTCCGTCAACGACGCCGAGGCCTCCAAGACCGCTGCCGCTGCCTACGTTGCCGAGCTCGAGAAGTGCGGCTGCGACGCTTCCAAGGCGATCCTCGCCGACAAGGCTTACCTCACCAAGAAGTCCTTCTGGATTTTCGGCGGCGACGGCTGGGCCTACGACATCGGCTTCGGTGGCCTGGACCACGTCCTGGCTTCCGGCCACAACGTCAACGTCTTCGTCTTCGACACCGAGGTCTACTCCAACACCGGTGGTCAGGCCTCCAAGGCCTCGAACCTGGGCCAGGTCGCTCAGTTCGCCGCTGCCGGTAAGGTGACCAAGAAGAAGTCTCTGGCCGAGATTGCCATGAGCTACGGCTACGTCTACGTGGCGCAGGTCGCCATGGGCGCCAACCCGGCTCAGACCCTCAAGGCCATTCACGAGGCCGAGGCCTACGACGGCCCGTCCCTCATCATCGGCTACAGCCCCTGCGAGATGCACTCCATCAAGAAGGGCGGCATGCAGAACTGCCAGGCCGAGATGAAGAAGGCTGTCGAGTGCGGTTACTGGAACCTCTTCCGCTTCAACCCCGAGGCTGCTGCCGGCAAGAAGTTCTCGCTCGATTCCAAGGAGCCCGCGGGCGGTTATCAGGAGTTCCTGATGAACGAGGCCCGTTACGCTTCGCTGACGCGTTCCTTCCCCGAGCGCGCCGAGGAGCTCTTCAAGGAGAATGAGCAGGCCGCTATGGACCGTTATCAGCACCTGCTGAAGCTCAAGACGGTGTACAACGAGGCCTAGGTCTCCCACCGCAGGATCTGAGGGCTAACCTTCGCGGACGTCCTCGGACATGAAAGAACCCCCGCTGCGCACTACGTGCGGCGGGGGTTCTTTCGTCCTGCGGAGTGTCCGCGAAGGTCAGCCCTCAG
>DXLQ01000008.1:0-38891 GCA_019414685.1 Collinsella sp.
AAAAGAAAAGGGCCCCATTGGGGCCCTTTGCAGTTGCACTTAGATGCGGTTCATCTGAGCGGCGACTTTGTTGTACCAGTCCTGCCACGTGGGCGGGCAGTACTTTTTGGCCGCTGCCGGGGTAAGGGTGGAGCCGTAGTTGGCGCCCAGATAGGCAACGTGAGCGGAGATGCCCTCGCTCCAGCTGCCAAAGCTGCGCCAACCGCCGCCACGTGCACTCCAGCCCCAGGCGTTGTAAGAATTGGCGCAATAAGCACCCTTGGTGCTCTCGATGCAGGCGATGGCGGGGGACCAACGGGGGTCGACACCGGTATTCCAAGCGGCGACGGCAAAGTTATAGCCCTGGCCTGCCATGGGGGAGCCGGCGAGATAATTGTCGATGCGGCTCGTCCACTCATTAATGAACGAATCGTAATCGGAGCTACCGGTATTGGCGTTGTTCACCGTGGTGTCGATGGTGGTGTTGGTGTTGGTGGCCTGGCTGCTGGAATTGCTGCCGCTTACGCCCTCGCCCGAGAGCTTTTCGGCGGCAGCGGCCTTATCGGCCTCAAGCTTGGCAAGCTCGGCGGCATTTTCCTGCTCGGCTTTTGCCTGTGCCTCGCTGCGGAGCTGCTGGGCCTGCGCCAGCGCATCCTCGGCGTTTTTCTGCTCCGCCTCAAGCTGAGACTTGGCCTGCTGGAGCTCGGCCTTGTTCTGCTCGAGTTCGGTTTGCATATTATTGAGCTCTTCGATCTCGTCGACGCTCGAGCTCGTGATCTGGTTGGTGTATTTGCAGGTCGTGATGAACTCACCCAGGCTCTGCGCGTTGACCAGGAAGCTCACGATGGGGTTAGTGCCCTTCTGGTACTTGTACAGATCGCGCATGGCGGAGCTTGCCTTGGCCTGCTGCTCGGGAAGCTTAGCCTCGATTTCCTCGATGCTTGCCTCATTGGAGTCAATCTGCTTTTGCAGGTCATCGAGCTTGGTGCGGGCGTCGTTGTAGGCGCTCGTAGCGGCTTCGATCTTCTGCTGGGCTGCGGAAAGCTGGTCCTGCGTTGCCTGCGAGGCGGCATACGCCGCAACGGGGGAGAGCATCGGCGTGGCCGTCAGCGCAACGGCGAGCGCGGCGCTCGTGATGATACGAGCCGGCTTCGACGCAATGAGCGCTGCGGTGCGATGATTCGAATGCTGCATCCAGTCCCTCTGCAATCAATCGTAGGTTATGGTTCGAACGGTATTCTACTACTGCTTTCGACCTCAACTTGAACCTTAAAGGTCCCAAAGGGTCAAGTTGAACTTGAGGCTTTGGCTTTGACCTGCAGTTATGATGAATTGTTGAGAAACCATAGAGTTCAACTTTAACGTTACAGAGCCCTGTTTGAGAGGAGTTTTGGGCTGTAAAAGCCATCTCAACGTGGGGTTTTATAACTACAGCGTGCCCTTCTGGCGAGCCCGCTCAATCTCTTCGAGGGCCTCGGCGGGGGTGAACGAACAGGTGCCGTCGCCGAGTTTGATTACCTGGATATCGTCGCCGGCGTAGACCTCTCCGCCCTTTAGTACCACGCCGAAAACGCCCTCGTGGGGAAAGATGCAGTCGCCGGCGAGATAGTAGATGGCGCAGCGTGTGTGGCAGGCCTTGCCGATTTGGCTGATTTCGACAAGCACCTCGCTGCCAAGCTTGAGCTGCGTGCCCAAGGGGAGCGAGAGCAGGTTGATGCCCCGGGTTGTGAAGTTCTCCCCAAAGTCACCCTCGTGTACGTCGAGCCCGCGTGCCTGCGCCGTCTGGATGGACTCCGCGGCTAAAAAAGAGACCTGGCGGTGCCAATGCCCGGCGTGCGCATCGGTGGCGAGGCCAAATTGCTCTATAACGGTGTCGTGTCCATCGGCGACGGGCGACTTGCGCGTGCCCTTGTGCGCCGACGTGTTGATCGAGACGATGCGGGCGGGTCCGTTGTAGGCGTCGTTTGCCATGCACAGGGGAGCGGTCGCTTTCGCACGTTCCGCCAGCTCGCGCTTCGCGGCATTGAGGATGGGATTATCGGTCGGATGGTCTTGGGGCACGTGTGCGCCTTTCGTTTGAGGATGTCAATACGCTGAATCCTACAACAATGGTAGGTTCATTGCCCATTGTCATACAACGGTGAGCGCCGTCTTCGTGCTGGCCTTCGTGCTGGACGATTACGTCGATTGCCATAGATACGGTGGAGCTTTGGGCGCCGGCGGCTTGGCACGCTAGAATAAATCAGTTGCGCAAAGACCGCCCGTTGTGTGGGCAGTTCATGATAGGAAGTTTCCATGGCATTGCAATTTACAGAGCGCGAGTTCATTCCCGTGCTGCTTGGTGGCGACATCAACGCCTATTCGGTGGCGCGCGCCTTCTACGAGGAGTACCAGGTCAAGAGTCTGGTCTTTGGCAAGTATCAGACGGGTCCCGCGTACCGCAGCCAGATTATCGACTACACGCCCAACGTGGATATCGACACCATGCCCGTGATGCTCAAAACCGTCAACGGCATTGCCCAAGCGCATGCCGACAAGACGATTGTCCTTGTGGGTTGTGGCGACAACTATGTCGCTCTCGTGGCTCAAGCCAAAGATGCTCATGAGCTGGCGGATAACATCGTCGCTCCCTACGCGCCCTACAGCATGCTCGAGCAGTGCCAGAAGAAGGAGATCTTCTACGAGCTGTGCGAGAAGCATGGCGTGCCCTATCCGCACACGTTTACCTTTACCAAGGCGATGCTTAATGCCCAGGGTGAGGCGCCTGCCGAAGTGCTCGACCAGATCGATTTTCCTTACCCGATGATTCTGAAGCCTTCTGACGGCATCATGTGGTGGCAGCATGAGTTCGAGGGCCAGAAGAAGGCCTATGAGATTGCCGACCGCGCCGAGCTGGAACAGGTCATTCGCGATTCGTATGCCAGCGGCTACACCGACGACCTGATCTTGCAGGATCGCGTGCCCGGCAACGACGAGTACATGCGCGTGCTCACCAGCTATTCCGACCGCAACGGCAAGGTGCGCATGATGTGCCTGGGCCATGTGCTGCTCGAGGAGCATCAGCCCCACGGTGTCGGCAACCATGCCTGTATCATTACCGAGCCCAACGACGAGCTCATGGGCGGCGTGCGCAAGTTGCTCGAGGACCTTCACTTTGTGGGCTATTCCAACTTTGACGTTAAGTACGACGAGCGCGACGGCTCGTTTAAGTTCTTCGATTTCAACACGCGCCAGGGCCGCAGCAACTACTACGTTACCAACAGCGGCTTTAACGTTGCCAAGTATGTGGTGGACGAGTATGTGTTCAACCGTCCGTTTGAGCCGGAGTTTGTGACGGCTCAGGACGAGGCCCTGTGGATGGTCGTCCCCATGGGCGTCGTCGACAAGTACGTCAAGGATCCCGAGCTGCGCGCTAAGGTGCATCGCCTGGACAAGGAAGGCAAGGGCGCCGACCCTTCGTTTATGAAGGGCGACTTTGTCTTTAACCGCTGGCTGCGCATGTGGCACACCAAGCTGCGCCACTTTAAGCTGTTCAAGACGTATTACAAGTAGATGAGCGCGGCGCCCGTCCGGTTTGCATCGGGCGGGCGCGGGTATGATACGCGCAATTGCGCAAGCGTCATCAAGGAGGCGGCGATGGAAAAGCTGGGAGTTATCGGCGGCATGGGCGCCGAGGCCACGTCGTATTACTACGACCAGGTGGTGCGTCATACGGCTGCTGCCTGCGATCAGGAACATATCGACATGGTGGTGCTCTCCAAGTCGACCATGCCCGACCGCACGTTGGCCATTAAGACCGGCGAGCATGCCAAGCTGCTGGCGACCATGAAAGAGTGTGCCCAGGCACTCGAGTCGCTGGGCTGTGCGCACATTGCCATTCCCTGCAACACGTCGCACTACTTCTACGACCAGATCCAGTCGTTTACGAAGGTGCCGATTATCCACATGCCGCGTGAGTCGGTGCGCTATGCTCTGGCCGGTGCGGTGATGGGGGAGTGCGAGTTCGACCCCAACCTGAGTATGCCGGCCGAGCCGGTGCACAAGATTGGCATCATGGGCACCGACGGAACCGTGGGCGCGGGTGTCTACGGCCGCGAATGTAAGGCTGCGGGTGTTGAGGTCGTCTATCCCAGCGAGAAACGTCAGAACGATGTGATGTCGCTTATCTACGATGATGTGAAGGCCGGACGTGAGCCCGATATGGATAAGTTCGACCGCGTGATGTGGGAGTTCGCCCGTAGCGGCTGCGACCGCGTCATTCTGGCCTGCACCGAGCTATCGGTGCTGCAAAAGTACCGAGAGATGCCCGAGATCACCCTCGACGCCATGGATGTCCTGGTGCGCGAATCCATCATCCGCAGCGGCGTCCCCTACCGCCTCTAGCTTCCGACCCGCCAAAAAGGGACAGGTTTATTTTGGTAGGTTTTATCTGGTGAAACAGTAAAGGCCTCGGCTCGTTTGGTGCGAGCCGAGGCCTTTTGCGTTGGACGGTTGCTGTCGGTGGTGAACTAGAACAGGAAGCCGATGGCGATGAGGGCGATGCTGACGATGAGCGCGGCGATGTCCAGGCCCTTGATGGGGTAGCGCTTGTACGAGCTGGCGCGCGTACGCAGATAGAAGCCGCGCTGTTCTGCCGCCAAGGCTGTGGCATCGGTCTTGCCCACGCTCGAGATGAGCAGCGGCACGCACAGTGGCAGCATGAGCTTAAGCTTCTTGATGGGGTTCTTGGTGTCGTACTCGACGCCGCGTGCGGTCTGCGCCTCCATGATGGCGTTCATCTCCTGACCAAACACCGGCACAAAGCGCAGCGCCGTGGTAAAGGTGAAGGCATAGCGATACGGTACGTGCAGCACCTCGACGCAGGCGTTGGCAAGGTCGTTGAGCTTGGTCACCATGAGCATGAGGATGAGTGGTAGCGCCACACCCAGCAGGCGCAGGCAGGCCTTTGATCCTGTGATGAGGCCCGTGTCGGTGATAAAGCCCCACACCACGTTGCCATCGCGCATAAAGGCCAGCTGGAGCACCAGCATGATAAGCGCGAGCGGAATCAGCAACTTGAGCAGCGAGAACAGACGGTTGACGACGCCGGCATAGGCACCCAGCGCAAGGGTGAGTGCCAAAAAGCCTAGCAGCGCCACGTAGGAGTCGGACAAGAAGATGCCGACGATGATGGCGGCGGCGAGGCCCAGTTTGACGACGGGGTTCAGGTGATGCAGCAGCGTATCGCCCGGCATGTAGTCGATGACGTTAACCACGGTGGATCATCTCCTTGGTAATTCGAACGACATCGGTGACCTCGCTCACCTGCGCAAAAGCGGGCGAGACGGAAGATGCCAGACGGCGCGAGAGTTCAATAACCTGGGGAGGCTCCACGTAGGCACGCCGCATGAGATCGATGTTCGAGAATAGCTCGTGCGTGCGGCCGCGGTCGAGGATGCGACCGTCGGCCATTACCACAATGCGCTCGGCAAAATCCGAGACGACTTCCATATCGTGGCAGACCATGATGACGGCGCAACCGCGCTCGGCCATGGTGCGCACCGTTTCCATGACGGTCATGCACTCGCGGTAATCAAGGCCGCTCGTGGGCTCGTCGAGCACGACGATCTTGGGCTCAACCACTACGACGGAGGCAAGCGCCACCATTTGTCGCTGACCGCGCGAGAGCGAGAAGGGCGCCTCGTCGGCCGGCAAGCCAAAGCGGTCGATGACGAGCTGGGCGCGACGCAGAGCCTCGGCACGGTCGATGCCGGCAAGCTCCAGGCCAAAGGCGACCTCGTTGAGCACGGTGTCCTTGCAGATCTGGCGGTCGGGGTTTTGGAAGAGGGTCGCGACCTCGCGAGCGATGCGGCTCGTGGGAACGGCTGCGGTATCCAGTCCCGTGACGCGCACGCTGCCCGAGGCGGGCTTAAGCAGGCCTGTGAGCAGCTTGGTGAGCGTGGTCTTGCCGGCACCGTTCTGGCCGACGATGCCCACGAGCTCGCCGGGATAGAGGGTCAGGTTGAGGTCGTGGACGGCGGCGCCGCCATTGGGATAGGCAAACTCAACATGGTCGAAGGTGAGTACGGGCTCGGCGTCCTTGGCATGAGGGCGCAACGACGGTGCATGCGGGGAACCGGCGGGCGCCTGGGCTTCGATGACCGCGTGTACGGGGTCGACGATGTCCGAAATCAGGCGCTCGGCCTCATCGACATCCAAGCAAGGGGTGCCGCTTACCAGGCCATCGGTTTGGAGGCTATTGAAGATACGCGTGACGCGAGGGCAGTCGACGCCGATGGCACGGAGCTCGTCGGTATGCGCGAAGACCTCGTGTGGCTCGCCCTGCAGCGCGATTTCGCCATGGTTGAGCACGAGCACGCGGTTGCAGTACTCTGAGAGCAGGGCGACCTTTTGCTCAACGACGACGATGGTGATTCCAAGTGCGCGGTTTGCCTCACGCAGCGTCTCGAAAACCAACGTGGAGCTGGCGGGGTCGAGTGCCGCGGTGGGCTCGTCGAGAACCAAGACGCGCGGACGCATGGCGAGGATGGCGGCGATGGCTACCTTTTGCTTCTGTCCGCCCGAGAGGGTGGCGATCTCGCGGGCGCGCAGGTCGCTGATGCCGACGGTCTCGAGCGTTTCGCTCACGCGCTGCTCGATCTGGTCGTGGGGAACGCCAAAGTTCTCGAGGCCAAAGAGCATCTCGTCCTCGACGACCGAGGCGACCATCTGCGTGTCGATATCCTGCAGCACACTGCCGACGATTTGCGACACGTCGGTCAGCGAGACCTCGCAGGTGTCGTGGCCGTCAACCATGACGGACCCAAAGAACGTGCCGGTGTAGTGGTGGGGCACGGCACCCGACAGGCAGGCGGCAAGCGTAGACTTGCCGGCGCCTGAGGGCCCGATGATGCCGATGAAATCTCCCTTGTTCACGCTGAGCGAGATGTGGCTGAGCGCCTGCTCGGTCTGCGTGCCATAGGAGAACGAGACATCGTCGACGTTGATGATCGTTTCCATGGATACCTTTCATAGTCATTGGGGACGTTCTTTAATGACTAGTCGTTTAAGAACGTCCCCAAAAGCTAGTCGTTTGGGACAGTCTTTGATGGTGAAGCACGGAGACGGCTTTACGAGGGGCCCCAGGTTGGCGCGAAAGAGGAGCGAAGCGTACTTGGGTACGCGAGCGACGAATGAACGCCAAGATGGGGTGGCTCGTAAAGCCGAGCGGGTTAGTTGAGCCTAAGGGCCTTCTGAATGGGCAGGTAGAGGGCGCCGACCAGAATGGCGTTAAAGACGGCGGTCATGGCGACGACGGGCAGCATGGCGGCGGCGAGCTCGCCTACCACGCCGAGCATGGCCATCTTGATGATCATGAAGATGACGCCGGAGACAAAGGTGGTCAGGAAGGTTGCGACAATGGCGATCGCGGGCTTGACCTGACCGTTCTTGCCGGCGGCGTTGACGATGCCGGCCATGAGCATGGCGGCGATGCCTTCGGCGGCAAAATCGACAAAGGGCGAAGTGGTGGTGATCTGGATCACGGCAGCCGAGATGAGGCCAATGACGAGCGCCTGACCGATGTTGGGGCGAACGACCAGGATGGTGAGGCAGAAGGCCGAGATGATGAACTCGGGGCTGATCATGCCGCCCGAGATGCCCGAGATTGCCTTGCCGACGGTGAAGTTGAGGATGAAGCCGGCGGCGAGCAGGATGGCGAGCAGGACGAGGGCGCGGACATCGAGTTTGCCGCGGTCGGCGGTCTGGACGGTGCGGGGCTGGGCGGCGGTGGTGTTCTGAGACATGGTGAAAATCCTTTCGGAAGGGGAGTGCAAGAGAAAAGCGGAGGCGCGTGATGCGAATGCGATCGGGCTCGAGATAGAAAAAGGCCCCCGGTCGAAACCGGAGGCCTTCCAATCACCTAGAGCGCAAAAACAGGCATGAGAGACTCACTGTCGACCGATCGTATTCGCATCACGCCACCACCAGTTGTTGAGAGACGTCATCGTGTCCTTCATATTGGTGACTCCTTTCGTGATGCCATGGCGCGGTCGCACCTAGTTGCTGTTGCGCTGCACTATAGCACAGCGAAGTGTGTGCGGGGGAATCTTTTTTGAAAAGATTTCAGGCGGGTTTCCCGTCGGTCAATAAGAGCGGGCTAAGCGGGTGAGGTGACTCATGTGCCCCGCCCGCTCAGCTAGGACATGAGGGTCTTAGGCCTTCTTGCGACGATAGATCACGTAGGCGCAGACACCGATGATGACGACGGCGCCAACGGCCATGGCGGCCATGTTGTTGCCCTCGGACTTCTCCTCGGCGGCCTCTTCCTCTTCGGCCTCGGGCTCGGCCACGTCCTCATCGGAAAGGGTCTCGTCGGCGTAGGTGATGGACTCGACCAGGCAGTCGTTGTCAGCATCGTAGTCACTCGGGACGAACTCCTCGGAGAAATCGCCCTCCTTGAGGTAGTCGCGCATCTCCTCGAGCATGGCCTTGCACTTAACATAGGTGTTCTTGGTTGCAGCCTTGCCGGCCTTGTTGGCCAGGGCGGTGCGGGCTTCGGTGCCTTCTTCGGCCTGCATGGCCTCGTCGACGGTCAGGTTCTGCTCGATGAGTTCCTTCTGCAGGGCGTCGAGATAGGCGCGGACGCCGGTGGCGCAGTGGTCGCGGTTCTCATAGGCGAGCGTGTTGATGTCCATGAGGACGTAGTTGATGGAGTTCTTGGGCTCCTCGTTGTTCACGACGTCTTCCTCTTCGCAGTGATCGAAGGGGACATCCTGATCGCTGAAGTAGGGGCTGACCTCGGTGAGCAGTGCGGAGTAGAGGGGGATGGCGACGGAGAACTCAGCGTTGGAGAGCATCTCCCACTGGATGGTCGCGATCTCGGGATCCATGCCGTGACGGATCTGGAAGGTGTGGATCTCGGTGTTGCGGTTGGAGCCGATGGCATAGGCGCCGTCGGTGTTGGCGTTGAGGCCGGCGACATTCTCGCCGCGAGCGGCGAAGGAACGAATCATCTCAAAGGTGTTCCAGTCGGACTTGCCGGGCTGAAAGAACAGCGGCTGCATCTCGTGGACCAGGGCGCCGGTCGTGGCGCGAGCCTCTTCGCGCTCGTCCTTGACGATCTCGTAGTCAGTGCCTTCAGCCAGCGGGGCCATGAAGTAATCGCGACCCTGGATATAGCGCGACCACTGGTGCATACCGGCCTCGTCGATCTTCTCGCCGTAGGTCTTGGCGACGTCGAACTTGCCGTCGGTGTACTCGGCAAAGCCCTTCTCCTTAGGCATGGACTCGATGCCCTCGGAATGGAGACAGTTCTCGGTGTCATCGAGGTCGACGTTATAGGTGAGGTTGCCGATGTTGGGGTTGAGCGAGGCGATGTCATCGGCGAGCTTCATAGCAATCCACTGATGGCCGGAAAGCGCGGCGAACAACCAGGTCTCGGTGCTGTCGGCGATGATGATCTGATCGTTGGAGCAGACGCCCTGCTCGTCGATCAGGCTGCCGATGAGCTCGACGCCCTCGCGGGCCGTGGCGCTCTCGCCCAGGATGACGCTGGCATAGCTGTATTCGCCAATGCCGGTCTCCTCGGTGATGGGGTCGGCCTCTTCGGCCTTCTCGTTATAGGAGGTGCTCAACGTGGCAGAGCAGGAGACGCCCTTCTCGTTGATGCCGGCCTCGGAATATGCGTCGTAGCGATCTTCCCACTGCGAGGGGTTGTCGCGAACGAAGGTGTAGCGGTAGGTTGCGCCCTTGGACTTGTACTCAAAACCGGACTCGACCGAGGTGTACTCGTTGCCGTCCTTGTGTGCGGGCTCAATGCCAAAATGCTTGACATAGCGCGGACCGAAGTCCTCGGAACGGCCGTAGTACGTGTTGCCGTCTGCCGTGAGCTTGCTGCCCATGTAGATCTGGGTGCAGGCGAGTGCCGAAGTCGGCATGGCCATGATGGCCGCTGCTCCAAACGCAAGGCCGCAGCCGAGCTTTTTGAGCGTGTTGACAGGATGAGTAAACCTCATAATCCCTCCCAACCGTTGAAACCCTGCGGAACCGTGCAGGATTTCAGCTAATAAATACATCTATTAGCCTATAGGAAGTCTAAAGAGTATTCATCTAATTCGATGAAGTACTCGATGAGCGTCCTAAAATATGCGATGAGCGGATAAGAATACTCATTTTGTAGCTTTAGTTAAATAAAGGCACCCTGCAATTACTGTACCTGAATAAAGCGCCTTGCACGGGGCACAAAGAAAAATCCCCCGCTGCTTGGCAAATGCATAAACAGTGGGGGAGACGATAATTGGATGAATATCATGCCAATGTGGAATTACTTCTTCCGGCGGTGGATTACGTTGATCGCATAGCCGACGAGCATGGCCAAAACGATGATGATAAAGCCGAGCAGGGGATTGTCGTTCATAGGGTCCTCCTATTTTCCGAGCGGGGAGAATTCGTCGACGATGAGGTCGAGGCATTGTGGAAGCGCGCGGGCTCCAAAGACGCCCGAATTGCTGGAGATAATCTCGCCATCGAACTGCATGCCCAGCGACGGGGTGCAGGTGATCTTGGCTTCCTTGGTCTGGATGATCTTGAACTGCGGGCGCCCGAGTACCTTGCCGGCGGGGTCAAGCGCAGCGGTGATCACGGTAGGCAACAGCTGCACGGTGCGCACGGGTTCGATGACCGCAATGTCGACCATGCCATCGTTCATGCGGCAGTCGGGGAACAGGTTGATGTCGTTTTGGATGACCGAGGTGTTGCCGGCCATGCAGCAGATGCCGTCGAGCTCCTCGACAATGCCGTCATGCTCAATCGTAAAGTGCGCCACCGTGGGGTTGGGCGTGGCGAGCGCAGAGAGGAAGTAGGCGATCTCGCCGATGTCGTTTTTGGTGGGGGCGGCCTTCATCATGATCTCGGCGTCGAAGCCCGAGCCGGCGATGATGATAAAGCCGTGGCGCTTCTCGTTGCCGTTCTCGTCGAGCCAAAAGAGCTCGCCCATGTCCACTTTGACCGTGCGACCGGCGCGGCAAGCCTTGGCAAGCGCCGCTGCCTCGGGGGCATTGCCGATGTTGTTGAAGAACAGGCAGGCTGTGCCGGAGGGGAAGACGAGCGTGGGGACACCGCATCCGCGCATCTGGTCGAGCACGTTGGAGACGGTGCCGTCGCCGCCCGAAACGACCACGCGATCAAACTCGCGCACGTCTGCCACGGCGTCCTCGGGCTCCATGCCATCGCCGATAAAACGCATCACGACCTCGTCGCCGCCCTGCGCGAGGGCGTGCGTGAATGCGTAGATTTCATCTGAGCTGGGGCCCGATGCCGGGTTGTGGATGATAAGGCAGCGCATACTTACGTTCCCGTTCTGTGACTAACCGAGTATAGTTGTAAGGCAATGCCGATATCCTACCCGTGTTTTTCGGGCCTAACCTTATTCGATGGGTTGATATGTACATTTCCACACATCAGGCTCTACTCGACTTTTGCCAGCGCGCCCGTGAGTTCGACGCGATTGCCGTCGATACCGAGTTTTTGCGCGAGCGCACATTCCATCCGCGTCTGTGCTTGGTTCAGATTGCCACCCCTGCCGAGAGCGTCGCGGTCGATCCCCTGGTAATCGACGACCTATCGCCGCTGGCCGAGCTTATGGCAGACGAGAGCGTGACTAAGGTCTTCCACGCCTGCTCGCAGGATATGGAGGTTATGCTCCATACCGTGGGCGTGCTGCCACGACCGATTTTCGATACGCAGGTCGCCGCTGCCTTTTTGGGCGAGCGCCAGCAGATTTCGTATGGCGCGCTTGTTCAGACGTTTTGCGGCGTCTCGCTGCCCAAGACCGAGTCGCTGACCGACTGGTCGCGTCGCCCGCTGACCGATAAGCAGATTGAGTACGCGATTGATGACGTCAAGTACTTGATCGTCGCCTATACCGAGATGATGAGTCGCCTGCGCGAGCTGGGCCGTGTGGACTGGGTGCTCGACGAGCTACGCCCGCTGGCTGACGAGTCGCACTATCGCGCCGACCGTCACGAGGCATTCCGCAAGGTCAAGCGCATCAACTCGTGCAGCCGCCACCAGCTGGGCATCGCGCGCGAGCTCGCCGCCTGGCGCGAGGACCGCGCCGAGCGCCGTAACATCCCGCGCAAGTGGGTCATGTCCGACGACACGCTGCTTGCGCTCGTCAAGCGCAATCCCGTGCGCGTTGAGGAGTTCCGTAGCATTCGCGGTACCGATCAGTTGGGGGAGCGCGACGTGGACGGTGCGCTCATGGCCATCAAGCGTGGCGCAAGCTGCCCGCACGATCGCCTGCCGCTCATGGTGCGCGGGCATCGCCAGATCTCTCCGGAGTTGGAGAGCGTGACGGACCTGATGTATGCGCTCATTCGCCTGGTTGCCGAGCGCTCGGGCGTGGCGACCTCGGTCATCGCCTCGCGCGATGACCTGGCCGACTATATTGAGCACCCCGAGCAGAGCCCCCTGCGCGAAGGCTGGCGCTTTGAGCTTGTGGGCTCGCGTCTGGACGATCTGCTTTCCGGCAATATGGGACTCACCGTGAAGGACGGCAAAATCGAGCTCCTGTAAGGAAGCCTAGCCGCTTGAGTGGGTAGAATGCCTCCAACGTGTAACTCGATTCGGAGGAATTCGCATGCCCTATTACTATGGATACGGCTTTGGTATCGACCCGCTGTACCTGCTGGTTGTTCTTGTTTGTACGGTGCTCGGTCTTGCCGCGCAGAGCTATATCAACTCGACGTACAAGACGTGGTCTAAGGTGCGCTCGGACGGCGATACGGGCGCCACGGTCGCTCGCCGCATGCTCGATGCCAACGGTTGTAGTGCCGTGGGCATCAAGGGCGTTGCTGGCGAGCTCACCGATCATTACAACCCGCAGGACAACAACCTGTATCTGTCGGATTCCAACCGTTCGGGCGGCTCGGTCGCAAGCGTTGCTGTCGCTTGTCACGAGGCAGGCCATGCCGCGCAGCGTCAAAGCGGCTATGCCATGATGAAGGTACGTACCGCCCTCGTGCCGGTCGTCAACTTTACCCAGAACACCTGGACCATCG
Organism: Collinsella sp.; assembly: GCA_019414685.1. Lineage (GTDB taxonomy): Bacteria > Actinomycetota > Coriobacteriia > Coriobacteriales > Coriobacteriaceae > Collinsella. Next base: position 13,020 of record DXLQ01000008.1, read on the forward strand.
TGCTGCTCATGGGCCTGTTTATGAACATCGCGGGACTCACGACCCTCGCGCTGATCTTCTTCTCGTTTAGCGTGCTGTTCCAGCTCGTTACGCTGCCGGTCGAGATTGACGCCAGCCGCCGCGCCGTGGCGTATATCGAGCAGTCGGGCATGAGCTCCAAACAGGTCAACGGTGCCAAGAAGGTCCTGACGGCCGCCGCGCTTACCTATGTGGCTGCGGCGCTCACCTCGATTATTCAGCTGCTCTATCTTATGGCTCGCTACAACAAAAACTCCAACCGATAACAAATTGGGTCGCTGGGCGCCGCGGGGATTTGTGTCCCCGCGGCGCTGTACTATGTGTTGGACTTGAATTTGCGCAGGGCCGGAGCCCTTGTGCACGATGACGAAAGGAGGCTGCGTGGCAGGCTGGAATCTAACCGGCAATGCCGTTTCCGCCGAGTTCGACGGTTCGGACGAGCAGGAGCGCAAAGAGCTCAGCGTGAGCCAGGCGGTAGAGATCGCCGCCGGTGCGCTCGATGCCATTCCGCAGCTGAGCGTTTTGGGCGAGGTCACGGGTTTTCGTGGCCCAAACGCCCGAAGCGGCCACTGCTACTTTCAGATCAAGGACGACTCGGCGGCCGTCGACTGCATCATCTGGAAGGGCGCCTACCTTAAGCGCACCTTCGACTTGCGCGACGGCATGCAGGTAAGCTTTAAGGGCAGCTTCAATCTCTACAAGCCTACGGGTCGTATGAGCTTCGTCGCCCGCTCGTTCTCGTTAGCGGGGGAGGGTCTGCTGCGTCAACAAGTGGCGCAACTGGCCGAAAAGCTACGCCGCGAGGGCCTGATGGACGAAGCGCGCAAGCGCCGCATCCCGGTGTTCTGCTCCCGCGTGGCAGTCGTCACCTCGCTTTCGGGTGCCGTAATCGACGACGTCAAGCGCACATTGCGTCGTCGCAACCCGCTCGTCGAGCTCGTCTGCGTGGGCGCCAAGGTTCAAGGCGAGGGTGCGCCGGCCGAGCTCATTGAGGGCTTGCGCCGCGCCGCTTCCATTACGCCGGCGCCCGACTGTATTTTGCTGGTGCGCGGCGGCGGCTCCTTTGAGGACCTCATGACCTTTAATGACGAGGAGCTTGCCCGCGCGGTGGCGGCTTGTCCTGTGCCCGTGGTGACCGGCATTGGCCATGAGCCCGACACCTCGATTTGCGACATGGTGAGCGACCGACGCGCCTCTACGCCCACGGCGGCGGCAGAATCGGTGGCGCCGGCTATGACGGAGTTGGCCGATGTGCTCGAGGCGCGCCATCAGCGTCTGGGTGCCGCGATGGCATCGATGATTGGGTCGGCCCAGGTCGACCTGGAGATGCTCGACCAGCGCGGTCGCCGTGCCTGGGATACCTATACGGCTCGCTTGGGCGATGCGCTCGATGCGGCTGCGTGTCGCCCGTGCCTCAACGACCCAACGTTTATGGTTGAGCGTCGCGAGTCTGAGCTTGCCCTGACGGCCGATCGTTTGTCCGGCGCCATAACGCGTTCGGTTGGGGCATTCCGCTCCAACTTTGAGCGTCTGCCCGAGCGCTTGATCGCAAGCACCTCAGGACTCGATGGCAAGCGCCATGCGCTCACGCTCGCAAGCTCCCGCCTGGAGCATCAGGGGCGCACGATGCTCAACAAGCCAGCATCCGACCTGGGCCGTGCGGCAGCCTCGCTCGATGCCCTGTCGCCGCTCAAGGTGCTTGCCCGTGGTTATTCCATCGCGTACAGCGATGATGGGGTGGCCACGAGCGCCAAGACCTTTAAGCCCGGTGACGCCATTCGCGTGCGCATGGCAGACGGCAACGTGGCGGCAACGGTCGATACGGTCGAGTAGGCCGCGTTTCATAGCGATAAACCTTTAGGAAAGGAAACAGATATGGCAGAGAAGACCCCGGTCGAGCAGCTTACGTACAAGCAGGCTTCACAGGAGTTGGAGCTCATCATCCGCAGCTTGGAGTCGGGTGATATGGAGCTCGAGGAGTCGCTTGAGAGCTATACCCGCGGCGTCGAGCTCCTCAAGAGCCTGCGTACCCGCTTGTCCGATGCCGAGCAGAAGGTCTCGGTGCTCCTGAAGGACGTCGACGGCAACGACGTGCTCGCCGACGGCGAAGCCGCCAACACCGACGACAACCTTTCGTTCTAACCATCCCGACCAAATATAATTACCTTGGTCTGTGAGAAAGGAACCAACCATGTGTGATTGCATCTTCTGCAAAATTGCCAACCACGAGATCCCCTCGACCGTCGTCTACGAGGATGACCAGGTCATCGCGTTCGACGACCTCAATCCCCAGGCACCGGTCCACACGCTCGTGATCCCCAAGAAGCACTACAGTGACATCGCCGATAACGTGCCCGCCGAGACCATGGGCGCCATGGCCCACGCCATCCAGGAGGTCGCCAAGGCCAAGGGTCTGGAGGACGGTTTCCGCGTCATCTCCAACAAGGGCGTCAACGCCGGTCAGACCGTCATGCACTTCCACATGCACGTCCTCGGCGGCAAGAACCTGGGCGAGAACCTCATCTGAGGACGCACGGCCCGTCGCCTTGGCTGCCTTTGGAGTAACCTATGCAGTTTTCTCAACTCGAATACCTTCAAGCGGTAGCGAACTACGGCGGCGTGCGCAAAGCGGCTCGCGCCGTTCACGTGAGCCCACAGGCTGTCTCGTCGGCAATTAAGAAACTGGAGTCTGAGTATCAGATCGTTTTGCTCAATCGATCGGCGGGGGAGGCTGTTTTGTCTCCGGCGGGCAGAGAATTTGCGCGTCGTGCACGCGTGATCCTGGCACAAGTCGACGATCTCAAAAAGTACACCCAATCGGGGAACGGTGGCGTTTCGCCCGACGGCCACTTTCGTCTTTACGTCCCCTGTCTTCACGGGCGGGGGCGTCTTTTTTCCGAAAACTGGTACGACTCGTTTGAAAGCTCGCACCCTCAGATTCACCTTGATGTGTGGCATCAGCCAACGGCTACATGCTTTGAATCACTTGTGCTTGGCATTTCGGATGCGGCCATCTCATTTGAGGAACCAAGGGACAGTGTCCTTTCTTCGAAATACTTGGGTGAAAAGGAGCTCAAGGTTCTTTCGTGCCCAGCGGGTCATCAATCTGTGGGTGCTATGACCGTTCGTGAGTTACTGGGCGGCAGGTTAGCTGTTCCCATTAATTTGTCGCCCTGTCTCAATGCGATCAATCAATGCCCCGAAGCTCAGCTGGTTAATTTCCGCTTCCGCGACGTCGAATACGGAAACAGAGCGCAGGCTGAGTTTCTTCAAGCCGGGGGATTGATATTGGGTTTTTCTGGCTCTTCTCTCGCATCAGATGGGTCGGAAGTGAGCGAGTACTCTATTGAAGGTTCGCATGACGTAGCCTTGCCCATCTACTTTTGCTATCGACAAAATGCCTGGACCGATCGACACCAGACGGTATTTCTTCACCTATTGCGTCATCTTGCTTCGTGAGGCCATTTGGCCTCGTGTCGTCAAGTGAATGTTGACGCCTTGTAACACATGACTGACGGCTTTGCCCTCATGCTTTTCCAAGATTCCGATTTAGATTGTTGACTCTTGGAGGGCGGAGCATGAAAAACCGTACGGTTTTGCTTTATATGACGTTTGTTTTTCTGTCGAACTTCAGCACCATTTTGTATTTTCTGACGGTTTACCTTGAATTCGTCGGATTCTCGATGGTGGCGATTTCTAGCATGATGATTGCATATCAAGTGAGCAAGTTCATCCTTGAAGTTCCCACTGGCTATATTGCCGATGGGTTTGGACGAAAGACAAGTGGTCTCGTTGGCGTCGTGGGGATGCTTGGATACTACGCCGCCCTGCTTCTCGTCCGTTCTCCTCTGCTTTTAATCGGCGCGTTTGCTCTCAAAGGTTTTGCCGCTGCATGTATGAGCGGGTCCATGGAAGCGATTTACATTGACAGCGTCTCTCTGGACCAGCTCGTAAGGCTTAATGTCGTTGAGCGATTTGTTTTCTATGCCTCTTATGCCCTCTCCGCTTGTGTGGGCGGTTTCATTTCGTCCGCTGGCGCGTATCTCATTGGTCTTTTGGCAGATATCATCGCAATGGTGTTGACGTTGGTTGTCGTTGTCTGCATTCCTGAGATGCGAAGAGGGGACACTACAGCGACACCTAAGCGTGGAATTAGCCCGAAGATGATCGGTGCCGCTATTGCGCGTAACGGCATTCTTCGTTCAGCGTTCATCATGGACTGCTCTCAGGCATTTGCTTTTGTCGCCCTGGAAGACTTTTTCTCACTGTTGCTTGCGGGTCGCGGAATGAATGCCGTCGCTTCGGGTGTGATCATTGCGGTCCAGCTTCTTGCCTCGGCCTCCATGGGGCTTATTGTGCCCAGTGTGATTGCTCATGTCGACAAGGGCCGTTTTGCGCGTATTTGCGGCATCGTGCGCCTTTCCCTGGCTGCTCTGTTTTTGATTCCCTTTACTCCGGTCTATTTGCTGCCCGTGTTCTATGTACTGCAGACGGTCGCGTACTCGTTATTTGCTCCAATTAAATACTCAATTTTTCAAAATGCTGTCGATTCTTCGATGCGCTGTTCACTGATTTCGGTCCAAAGCCAGATGGTGGCGGTGGGTGCCATCCTTTTCTATCTGTTCAATGCTGCGTTGAGCAGCATCGCGGGCATTCGAGTCGTATTGCTTGTTGCGCTCGGGATTTCTTCCCTGGTGTATATCCCCGCGCTATTTCGTCTTACAAGTCAAAGGCCATGAGTATTTAGGCACCGATAACTTATATATCAACGCAATAAACCCGAGCGCGAGGGCGTTTGGGTTTATTATTGAAGCGTATGTAACCTGGCGGCGCCACACCGCCTGTTAGTAGGGAGACACATGAACGTTCTGGTCGTCAACGCGGGATCTTCGACCCTTAAGTATCAGGTCATCGACACCAAGTCCCATAAGGTGTCCGCAAAGGGCTCCTGCGAGCGCGTCTGCTTTACCGGTGGTACCTTCACCCATGCTGCCAATGGCTCCAAGAAGGTGACCGAGAACATCGAGTTCCCCGACCACAAGGTCGCCATCGAGGTCGTCCTGAAGGACCTTGAGGCCAACGGCGTCAAGATCGAGGGCATCGGCCACCGTATCGTTCAGGGCGGTTGGTACTTTGGTGATTCCTCCCTCGTCGACGAGGACGTCCTCGCCAAGATTCGCGAGGTCGCCCCGCTGGCGCCGCTGCACAACAACCCCGAGGCCAACGTTATCGAGTACTGCCTGGAGCAGTATCCCGATCTGCCCAACGTCACGGTCTACGACACCGCTTTCCACTTCAACATGCCCGAGGTCGCCAAGACCTACGCCCTTCCCAAGGATGTTTGCGACAAGCTGCACATCCGTAAGTACGGCGCCCACGGCACCAGCTATCGCTACATCTCCAAGAAGGTCGCCGAGATGACCAACGGCGAGGCCCGCAAGGTCGTCGTGTGCCATATCGGCTCCGGCGCTTCCCTGTGCGCCATCGAGGACGGCAAGTGCATGGACACCACCATGGGCTTGACGCCGCTCGACGGCGTCATGATGGGCACCCGCTGCGGCTCCATCGACCCGGCTACCGTGTGCTACCTGCAGCGCGAGGGTGGCTACACCTTCGACGAGGTCGACGAGATGATGAACAAGAAGTCTGGCCTTTTGGCTGTGACCGGTGGCAAGACCAACGACTGCCGCAACGTTGAGGAGCTCGCCGCTGCTGGTGACCCCGAGGCTCAGCTCGCCTTCGATATGTTCGTCTACAAGATTGCCGCTAAGGCCGCCGAGATGGCCACCTCCATGTGCGGCATGGACACCCTGGTCTTTACCGCCGGCATCGGCGAGCACGCTCCGGCCGTTCGCGCTGGCGTGGCCGATCGTCTGGCCTTTATGGGCGTCAAGATGGATCACGCCCGTAATGCCCTGCGTGGCGACGGCGCTTGGTGCCTGTCCGCCAAGGATTCCAAGGTCAAGATTTTCGTCATCCCTACGGACGAGGAGTTCATGATCGCTTCCGACGTCGAGCGCATCGTCAACGGCAAGTAATTGCAAGAGGGGAGGGGCTGGACGACCGAGCGCCGTTCGGCCCCTCTTTTGCGCTCGTTGGGCGATATGCTGATATCTATTTATCAAGATATGATAACTTCTTATTAAAATGCGGCCGCCCTAAGGGGCCTGCGTCGACCGTATTGCACTGCGAAGGAGTCTCATGAACGTACTTGTTGTCAACGCCGGCAGCTCAAGCCTTAAATATCAGCTTTTGGATACCGATACCCGCAAGGTTTTCGCCAAGGGCAACTGCGAGCGTATCGGATCGGACATGGGCATCTTTGGCCACTCCGAGAACGGTGGCGCTAAGCAGACCGAGGAGGTCCCTTTCCCCGATCATCGCTCTGCTATCGCTCGCGTGCTCGAGGAGCTCGAGAAGACCGACTTTACGATTGATGGCATTGGGCATCGTATCGTTCAGGGCGGCTGGCACTTCGATGATTCCGCGGTTGTCGACGACGAGGTTGTGGCCAAGATTCTTGAGGTGGCACCGCTTGCTCCGCTGCACAACTACGGCGAGGCCGCAGCGATTGAGTATTGCCGTGAGAAGTATCCGGAGCTGCCCAACGTGGCGGTCTTCGACACCTCGTTCCACATGACCATGCCCGAGGTTGCCTACACCTACGCGCTGCCCAAGGACGTTTGCGACAAGTACCACGTGCGCAAGTACGGCGCCCACGGCACGAGCCACCGCTATGAGTGGATGATGGCCAAGGAGATCCTGGGTTCGCGCTGCCACCGCCTGCTTTCGTGCCATCTGGGCAACGGTGCTTCGCTCGCTGCTATCGAGGACGGCGTGTGCCGCGACACCACGATGGGTCTCACGCCGCTCGATGGCCTGATGATGGGCACCCGTTGTGGTTCCATCGACCCGGCCACCGTGTGCTACCTGCAGCGCGAGGGCGGCTACAGCTACCAGGAAGTCGATGACATGATGAACAAGCAGTCTGGTCTGCTTGCCATCTCGGGCATCTCCAACGACGCCCGCGACATCCGCACGCGCGCCTCCGAGGGCGACGAGCGCTGCCTGCTCGCCTTCGATATGTTCGCCTATAAGGCCATGCAGCAGGCCGGTTCCATGATCGCTTCCATGGCGGGCGTGGACACCATTACCTTTACCGCCGGCATCGGCGAGAACGACTGGTCGATCCGCAAGGCCTTCTGCGACTGCTTTGAGTGGCTGGGCGTGCGCATCGACAACAACAAGAACCGCGAGGCCGAGGGCAACGGCCCACAGGTCATCAGCGCCGCCGGCTCTTCCGTCACGGTTATGGTCATCCCCACCGACGAGGAATACATGATCGCCCACGACGTCGAGCGCCTGACCAAGAACAACTAACGCGCGCATTTGCAAGTAAACGAAAGGCCTCCAGAGCAACGGCTCCGGAGGCCTTTTTACTAGCAGGTGGACGGCGGAAACCCCATCCCATTTCGAGCGCAAATACTGGGACACGCTTTCCGGTTGAGGCACGTTGCGGAAAGTGCGACCCACAATAAAGCAAAATTCCGTCCCAAAGTTTCCCAAACAGGCCCCAAGCGGAAGCCACATCCCACAATCCGCCTCCAAACTGGGATGTAGTTTCCGGCACAACAACCGCCGAAGCCCACCGGCCTTTCAATCTCCAAAGTGATCATCATCAGCAACGCCTTCGCTCCCAGCAACGGCACCCATCCATTCAGATTTTCAGCTCCAGCTCGTAGCCAAGCCGCCGTCCACCCCGGATTCCCTGATTGCTACGTGGCGGCAGGGACCCTACAGGGTAAAGCTCTGATAATATTCCGCAGGACGCATGAAACCCCCGCCGCACAAAGTGCGCAGCGGGGGTTTCATGCATGTCCGAGGACGTTTTCAGAGCTTTACCCTGTAGGGTCCCGAGGGGATATGTCCGCTACTCAGCCATCTGAGCCTGGACGGCGGTGATGGCCACGACACCCACGATGTCGTCGGCAGAGCAGCCGCGCGAAAGGTCGTTAACCGGCTTGGCGATGCCCTGCAGGATGGGGCCGTAGGCGTCAGCACCGGCGAAGCGCTGGACCAGCTTGTAGCCGATGTTGCCGGCCTCGAGGTCGGGGAACACGAGTACGTTGGCCTTGCCGGCAACGGAGGAGCCGGGAGCCTTGAGCTGGGCGACGGTGGGGACAATAGCGGCATCGAGCTGCAGGTCGCCGTCGATGGCGAGCTCGGGAGCCTTCTCCTTGCAGAACTTCACAGCCTCCTGGACCTTCTTGGCGACCTCGCCGCCAGCGGAGCCCATGGTGGAGTAGGAGAGCATGGCCACGTGCGGCTCAACGTTGCCCATGAAGGTGGACCAGGAGTGAGCGGAGGCGATGGCGATCTCGGAGAGCTCGTCGGAGGACGGGTTGATGTTGAGGCCGCAGTCGGCGAAGATCAGCGTGCCGTCAGTGCCGAACTGCGGGGTGTCGGTGCACATCACGAAGAAGGCCGAGACCAGCTTGGTGCCCGGGGCGGTCTTGAGGATCTGAAGCGCGGGGCGCAGGGTGTCGGCGGTGGAGTGGCAGGCGCCGGAGACCAGGCCGTCGGCATCGCCCATCTTGACCATCATGGTGCCAAAGTAGGTGGCGTCCATCACCTGGGCGCGAGCCTGCTCGATGGTAACGCCCTTCTTGGCGCGGAGCTCGGCAAACTTCTGCGCGTACTCCTTGTGCTTCTCGGCATTGCGCGGGTCGATGACGGTAGCGCCGGGAACGTTGATCTCGTCGGGGTTGCCCAGGATGACGATCTTTGCCAGGCCCTCCTCGATGATTTTGGTGGCCGCGACGATAGTGCGCGGATCCTCGCCCTCGGGCAGGACGATCGTCTTAAGGTCGGCCTTGGCGGCAGACTTCATACGGTTTAGGAAATCGCTCATGTTACTCCTTACAAGCGTTTCGCTAAGCTCCAGGCACCCGGCTGTTCACGAATAAACCCGCTGCTAGCGGGTTTACCTTTCAATTATGTACGCCGCGGTGCTTGAGCTTTCCTTGTGTGGCAAGCTCATTATAGGACGCATTAGCGCTATAATCGCTCTGATAAATATGTCTCGAAGAATGTTCGAGAAAAGCCCAGCTAACGAGCCCGTGGCTTTTGACAAGGAGTATCGATGCAGATTACCTCAGGCCTGCCTGAAGGCTTTAACGCCGGCGCGTACGACATGATTGTCGTCGGTGCTGGATATGCCGGTGCCGTTTGCGCCCGCCGTCTTGCCGAGACCATCGGCTATCGTGTTGCCGTTTTGGAGCGCCGTAGCCACATTGCGGGCAATGCCTATGACTGCACTGACGAGGCCGGAATCCTGATCCACGAGTACGGTCCGCATATCTATCACACTTTTAACGAGCGCGTGCACAATTTCCTGTCGCGCTTTACCAAGTGGACGGATTATCAGCACAAGGTGCTCGCCAACATCAACGGTACCCTTATGCCCGTGCCCTTCAACCATGCGAGTCTCAAGCTCGCCTTTGGTGACGAGCGCGGCGAGGAGCTGTATCAGAAGCTCGTGGAGACCTTTGGCAAGGATGTCAAGGTGCCCATTATGGAGCTGCGTAAGAAGAACGACCCGGATCTTGCCGAGGTCGCCGATTACGTCTACGAGAACGTCTTTTTGCATTACACCATGAAGCAGTGGGGCCAGACGCCCGATCAGATCGATCCCTCGATCACCGGCCGCGTTCCCGTCTTTGTGGGCGATGATGACCGCTACTTCCCGCAAGCTCCCTTCCAGGGCATGCCGCAGGAGGGCTACACGGCGCTCTTTGAGCACATGCTCGACCACGACCTGATCGACGTGTTCTGCGACGTGGACGCCCGTGACCTCTTTGAAATCGACGAGACTACCGTCAAGATCGACGGCAAGGTCTATGGTGGCGAGATCGTCTACACCGGTCCGCTCGATGAGCTGTTCAATCTCGATCTGGGCGCGCTACCGTACCGCACGCTCGACATGAAGTTCGAGACGCTCGATATGGACCAGTTCCAGCCCGTGGGCACCGTCAACTACACCACGAGCGAGGACTACACGCGCATTACCGAGTTCAAGAACATGACCGGTCAGATCCTGCCCGGCAAGACCACCATCATGAAGGAGTATTCCAAGGCCTATACGCCCGGCTCGGGCGAGACGCCGTACTACGCCATTCTTGAGCCCGAGAACCGTGAGCTCTATGAGCGCTATCTTGAGCGCGTCCAGAACCTGACGAACTTCCACCCGGTGGGTCGTCTGGCCGAGTATCGTTACTACGATATGGACGCTGTGACCAATTCCGCCCTCGATCTTTCGGATGAGATTATCGCCTGCCATGCATAAAGTCATAACATTCGGTATTCCCTCGTATAACGCCGCCAAGGACATGGACCATTGCATCACCTCCATCTTGGAGGGGAGCAATTACGCCACCGATATCGAGATTATCGTAGTGGACGACGGCTCCAAGGACGAGACGGCCGATAAGGCCGACGAGTGGGAGGCACGTTATCCCGGTATCATTCGCGCGGTGCACCAGGAGAACGGCGGCCACGGTATTGCCGTCCTTTCGGGTCTGCGCGAGGCACAGGGCACCTACTACAAGGTCGTCGACTCGGATGACTGGCTCGATGCTGCGGCTCTTTCGACTATGCTGTCGATTCTGCGTGGCTTTGAAGAGCGTGACCAGCGCGTTGACCTGTTTATCTCGAACTACGTGTACGAGAAGGTTTACGAGGGCACGCATACCGCTATTGGCTACAAATTTGCCCTGCCGCGCAAAAAGATCTTTTCCTGGGATCAGATCGGTCATTTCCGCCTGGACCAGAACCTACTCATGCACAGCCTGTGCTATCGCACGGATGTGCTGCGCGAGTCCAACCTTCCCATGCCGCCGCACACGTTCTATGTGGACAACATCTACGCCTACGTGCCGCTGCCGCGTTGCAAGACCATGTACTACGTCGACATCGACCTCTATCGCTACTTTATCGGTCGCGAGGGCCAGAGTGTCAACGAGGCCACGATGGTCAAGCGTCTGGACCAGCAGTTCCGTGTGACGCGCATCATGATGGAGTCGTACCACCTGTACAGCGATGTTGAGTCGTCGCGTCTGCGCTCGTACATGATGGGCTATTTCACCATGATGATGGCGATCTGCTCGGTGCTCACCAAGCTTTCCGAGGAAGATTGCGCCGACGAGCGCCTAAAGATGCTGTGGAATGATTTGAAGGCCTACGACGAGCGCATGTATCGTCGTGCCCGCTACGGCGTGGTCGGGTTCTTCACCAATCTGCGCGGACGGGCCGGAGACAAAACCACACTCGGCCTATACCGTCTTGCCTCAAAGATCTTCAAATTCAACTAGCTGCTGAGTAATCGCTGTTGATAGGTTGACTGGGCCCCTTGGCCTTTAGTTTGCTACTGCGAACAGTCCTGCTCGCACGGAAAGCACATTAAGTGCTTTCCGGCTCGTGCGGAACTTGTATCAAACTAAAGGCCAAGGGGCCTCTGCTATAAGAATCGATTGTCAGTTTATTTGAATTTGAAGATCTTCGACGCGCGGTACACAGGGGCCTGGGCTGAAAAGAATCTGGTTGGTAGGTTGCCCGGTGGGGCTTGGTTATGTTTGTCGCGAGTTCCGCACGAGCCGAAGAGCACTTAATGTGCTCTTCGTGCGAGCCAGGACTGTAGAGCAGCAAACATAACCAAGCCCCACCGGGCAACCGGTCATGTTAGGCTACTTCGCGGCGCCGGGGATGCCGTGGGAGGTTTTGGCGGTTTTGGCTCCGTTTACGATGGCGGTCTGTAGGGCCCTTACGGCGAGCATGCCCAGTAGGTCTAGGGGAACGGCGGCGCTTGCCTGGGCGCCCAGTTTGCCGCTGGCGAGGGTGTAGATGGTGTCGCCGTCGTTGGTGGTGTGTGTGGGGCGGATGGCGTGTGCGTAGGCGTCTGCGGCCATCTGGGAGACCTTGGTGGCTTGTGCCTTAGTGAGTTCCACGTTGGTGACGATGCAGCTGATGGTGGTGTTGGTGCGGTCGAGCGGCATCTGCATGGATCCGGCGGCGGCAAAGGCTGCGAGTTCCATGTCGACGATCTGGTCGCTATCGGCTGCGGCGCGCATGCCGGCGACCCACTCGCCGGTGAAGGGGTCGACAACGTTGCCGCAGGCGTTGACCGAGACCACGGCGCCCACCTTGATGGGGCCGAGTGTCACGGCGGCAGCTCCAAGGCCGGCCTTCATGCAGGTGGCAGGCCCCATGAGCTTACCCACGGTAGCGCCCGTGCCGGCGCCTACGTTGCCCTGTTCGAGCTTGGTGGGGGTGTGGTCGAGTGCTTCGCGCACGGCGGCGATGCCGGCCTCAATGTCGGGGCGCACGGTGGGGTTACCAAAGGCGAGGTCGAAGATACAGCTGGAGCACACGATAGGCACCTGCGTGGGGCCGACGGGAAGGCCGATGCCGCGGCTCTCAAGCTCGCGAGCGACGCCGCTTGCAGCCTCGAGGCCAAAGGCCGATCCACCCGAAAGGCAGACGGCGTGGACCTTGTCGACGGTGTTCTCGGGTCGCAGCAGGTCGGTTTCGCGCGATGCTGGAGCACCGCCGCGAACGTCAACGCCGCCGGTGGCGCCCTCGGGTGCCACGATTACGGTGCAACCGGTGCCGGCCTCCTCGTCCGTATAGTTGCCATAGCAAAAGCCATCGACATCGCAGACGTCAATGGCCTCGAGCAGTGTATCCATGTTTAACTCCTATCGGTTTTCCGCCGCGCCTTGTGCCCGGTCGGGATCCGTACGGTACGCCAAAATTGTAGGCGCCGGGGGATACCCAGCGCCAGATGCAATTACGAGAGTTTTTGAATCGCGCGCGCGACGCGGGCGATGGGTAGGCCCACCACGTTATAGAAGTCGCCCGAAATATCGTGCACGAGCATGCGTCCTCCTGTGCCCTGAATGCCGTAGGCGCCGGCCTTGTCCATGGGCTCACCCGAGGCGACGTAGTGCTCGATCTGCTCGTCGGTGAGCTCGTAGAACGTCACGTCGGTCACATCGACAAAGGACAGGCTTTCGGCGGCATGCGGGGCGGCCGTATCGCCTGCCTTAACGATGCAGACGCCGGTTGCGACCTGGTGCGTGCGGCCCGAAAGCTCACGGAGCATGGTGCGCGCCTCGTCCTCGGTTGCCGGCTTGCCCAGAATCTTGCCGTCAAAGGTGACGATGGTGTCGGCCGCGACCGTCAGCTCATTGGGCTCGGCATACTCGGCAGCAACGGCAGCCGCCTTGGCGCGTGCCAAGCGCTCGACAAGCGTGAGCGGGGGCTCGCCATCAAAGGGCGTTTCGTCGATATCCGCGGGAATCACGCGAATGTTGTAGCCTGCCTCGCGCATCAGCTCTATGCGGCGCGGCGATTGCGAAGCCAAAATCATAGTTGGATGCCCTCGGCGACCTTCTCGACGGCCTTGTCGCCGGCGAGCGTGCGCAGCAGCTCCAATGCAAAGGGGAGGGACTGTGCCATGCCGCTGGCAGTGATGATGTTGCCGTCTTGCGTGACCTTCTCGCCGGTATAGGCGCCTTCGGGGAAGCTTTTCTCAAAGCCAGGGAAGCACGTGGCATGGCGCCCCTCGAGCAGGTCGAGCTCGCCTAGGATAAACGGGGCGGCGCAGATGGCGGCGACGTGCTTGGTTGCGGCGAACTCGCAGACCACGTCGCAGACACGCTGATCGGCGCGCAGGTTGGTGGCACCGGGCAGGCCGCCGGGCAGCACGACGCAGTCGTACTCGTCAAAGTTGATCTCATCAAAGAGCGCATCGCAGGTCACGGGGATCTGCAGCGAGCTTACGACCTCACGCGTGGGCATAATCGAGACGAGCGTGGCACGCACGCCGCCGCGACGCATGACATCGACCATGGTCAAGCATTCAATCGTTTCAAAGCCATCGGCGGCGAGAACGGCAACGCTGGGCATGAGGGTTCCTTTCATAGGCGGCATACAATTAGCCGTCTTATACCCCGAAGACCTCCGCTTGCCACGCTCGATTTCCCAATGATTTTTCTGAGCAATGATTAAGTGGCTAGTTGCGCCTAAGGTGGACGACGGTCTCGCAGTGGAAGGTTTGTGGGAACAGGTCGACTGGCGTGATCTTTACGGGGGAGAAGGTGCCTTCTTCGACAAAGCGTTTGAGATCGCGCGCCAGGGTGGCCGGGTCGCAGCTCACGTAGGCGACATCGCGGGCACTCGTGCTGGCGATAAGGCCGATCGCCTCGGGGGCGAGGCCTGCGCGCGGCGGGTCGACCACCAAGATGTCGGCATCCTGGTCGGGGAACTCGCGCACCGCGTCTCCGCCAATGACGTCGACGTTATCAAGCTTGTTGATCTCCAGGTTACGGCGCAGGTCGCGCACGGCGGGGCCGTAGGCCTCGACGGCGGCGACAAAGTCGCAGCGGCGGGCGAGCGGCAGGGTAAAGGTGCCGGCACCGCAGTACAGGTCCACGGCAAGCTCGTCTTCCTGCGGATCGAGCGCTTCCATGACAAGCTCGATCAAAATCTCGGCGCCCTTGGTGTTGACCTGGAAAAAAGACGGGGCAGACAAGCGCATCTGACCCTCGGCGATATTCTCGGTCCATGAGCCCTCTCCGGCGAGCATTTCGACCTTGGAGACACGGCGGGCCTTCTTTTCGCCCTTGCTCATCACGCGCACGATGCTCGTGGGGTGTGCGGCGTCTGCCAGCACGCGGGAGACCTGCGAGCGCGGGAAGGAGCCCGTAGGCGTCCAGAGAGCGACCTCGAGCGCCTTGGTGCGGCGCGAGGCGCGAATGCCCACGCGCTCGAGGCCCAGGTCGTGGCTGCCGCTCAGATAGTTGAGCGCGCCGACGACCGATTTGAGCGCCTTCGGGAAGCGCTTATCGAACAGCGGGCACGTATCGACGGTCACGATTTTGCTGGGGTCGACACCGTGCATGCCAAGGCGCACGCGACCGTTGACGACGGTCGGTTCGAGCTCGATTTTATTGCGGTAGCCCCAGTCGTCCTTGGTGTGGCAGATGGGCTGTAGCAACTCATCGACCTGCTCAGGAGCGAACTTGCCGATGCGCTCGAGCGTGGAGCGCAGGTTTTGCTCCTTGGCGGCGAGCTGTGCCGTGCGTGAGAGATTGCCCCACGAGCAGCCGCCGCAGATGCCCACGAAGGGGCAGGGAGGCTGAATGCGATCGGGGCTTGGCTCCAGAATCTCGGTGGTGCGGGCACGCATGAACGACTTGCCGTCCTGTAAGACCTCGGCCTCGACGGTGTCGCCTGCCACGGCGCCCTGCACAAAGACGGCCTTGCCGTTGTCGGCGTGCGCCAGCCCGTCGGCGCCGTAGGTCATCGATTCTATAGTGAGCTTCATATTCCTGCCTGTCATTCGCGTTGTTGTTCGCACCATGGTAGCAGGGAAAAGCGCCCCGCATCCGAGGTTTTCCTCAAATGCGGGGCGCTTCTACAAACTGCTTCTACAAACGACTATTTCGTCTTGCCGGTAATGAGCGTCTTAAGACCCAGGCCGATCAGGCCCAGGCCCATGCGCACGCGACCGGGGCGATGACGCTCGATGGCCTTGGTCTTGCCGGCGGGCTTATCGCGACGGGCGCTCGTCTCGGATACGGGCTTGGTGACCTGCGGCTCGGGCTGAGGTGCAGGTGCAGGCTCGGGCTCAATGACGGTCGCCTGGACCTCTTGGACCTTGGGTGCTACTGGCTGCGGCTCGGCCTCGGAGGCAGGTTCCGCCTCAATGACGGGCTCGGGCGCGGCCTCGGCGTTGCGATAGGCGCGCTCCAGCAGGGCTTCCTGTGAGTTGAAGGGTTTCTCACCCTCTGCACGCTCCACGGGGACCCAGGTGCCGTCGCTCGTGAGGCTGCGGGCCTTCACGTTGTCGCGCAGCTGCATGCCCATGTACTCGTGCACCAGGGCGCGGCAGGTGGGGTCGAGCACGGGGAAGGCAATCTCCACGCGGTGCTCGGTGTTGCGCGTCATCATGTCTGCCGAGCTCAGGTAAATCATGTCCGAGTCCACGCCGAAAGCATAGACGCGCGCGTGCTCCAAAAAGCGTCCGACGATGGAGCGGACATGCACGTTCTCGGTCTTGCCCGGAACACCGGGCTTGAGGCACGAGATGCCTCGGATGATCATGTCTACGCGCACGCCGGCACACGATGCCTCGGCGATCTTGTCAATAACCTCGCGGTCGGTCAGCGAGTTGAGCTTAAAGAACACGCGGGCGGGCTCGCCGGCAAGGGCGCGCTGGATCTCGCGGTCAAGCCCGCGCATGATGAGCGGTTTCAGTCCGACGGGCGCCACACCCAGGAAGCGGTAGTCGCCGCGCAGGTTGCCCAGCGACAGATTGCGGAAGAACAGGTTGGCGTCTTCACCGATGCCGGGATGGGCTGTCATGAGCATAAAGTCGCTGTAGAGTTTGGCCGTCTTCTCGTTAAAGTTGCCGGTGCCCAAAAGTGTGAGGCGCGTTAGCGCCATGCCCTCGCGATAGGTGAGCTGGCAGATCTTTGAGTGGCATTTAAAGCCCTCGGAACCATAGATGACGGTGCAGCCGGCCTCTTCCAGGCGCTCGGCCCACTCGATGTTGTTCTGCTCGTCAAAGCGTGCGCGGAGCTCCATGAGCACCGTGACCTCTTTGCCGTTCTCGGCAGCATCGATCAGCGACTCGCATAGGCGGCTCTGCTTGGCCACGCGGTAGAGCGTGATGCGCAACGAGATGCACTCGGGGTCGTAGGCTGCTTCGTGCACCAGGTCCAAGAACGGGTTCATGGCCTCGTAAGGGTAGAAGAGCAGCTTGTCGTGCTGCAGCACCTGCTCGCGGATGGAGCGGGTCATGTCGATGGTGGGATTGGGCTGCGGCTTAAACGGCGTAAAGAGCAGCTCGTTGCGCAGGTGCTCGGGAATCTTGCCCTCAATGCCAAAGACGTAGCCCAGGTTGAGCGGGATATCGCAGGTAAAGACCGAGCGACGCGAAAGCTCGAGAGCCTTGCGGATAGTCTTGAGCGTCGCCTTCTCGAGCGATCCCGAGACCGCGAGCATTACCGGCTGCAGGCGCAGGCGCTTCTTGAGAATGCGCTTCATGTGCTGGCGGTAGTCCTCTTCCTCCTCGACGCCTTCGCCGTCCGGATCGATGTCAGCGTTGCGGGTGACGCGGATCAGCGCACGATCCAGCGGCTTATAGGAGCCAAAGCAGCTGTCCAGGCAGGCGAGGATGACGTCCTCGAGCAAGATGTAGGAGTAGGTGCCGGTGGGCGAGGGGATCTCGACCACGCGGTTCATCGAGGCGGGAATCTCGATAAGGCCCAGCAGGCTCTCCTCGTCGGTGGCACCGTCCAGACCACAGGCCAGATAGAGCGCGCCATTGCGCAGGTTGGGGAAGGGGTGGCGAGGATCGATGACCAGCGGCGAGATGACCGGTGACACGTAGGCCTGGAAGTAGCGGGTTACAAAGGTGCGCTCCTCGGGCGTAAGCGAATCGATGCGGGCGCGGTGAACGCCCAAGGTGTCGAGCTTGCCCTCGATGCTCTTAAAGATGGACTCCCAACGGGTAAGGAGCCCGGGCATTTCGGCCATGACAGCATCGACCTGTTCGGAGGCGGTCATATTGCTCTTGTTGTCGACAGGTTGTTTTTTGAGCTCCGCCAGATCGGACAGGCCGCC
Organism: Collinsella sp.; assembly: GCA_019414685.1. Taxonomy (GTDB): domain Bacteria; phylum Actinomycetota; class Coriobacteriia; order Coriobacteriales; family Coriobacteriaceae; genus Collinsella. Next base: position 30,726 of record DXLQ01000008.1, read on the forward strand.
CACGCGCACCATAAGGAACTCGTCGAGGTTGGACTCGAAGATCGAGACGAACTTCAGTCGCTCGAATAACGGAACGGTTTCGTCGAAGGCTTCGTCGAGCACGCGGTTGTTAAAGCGCAGCCAGCTAAGCTCTCGGTTTTGCGTGTACGAGAAGTCGCGCGGCGGCTTGCGCAGCTTTGCAGCGGCTTGCTTCTTTTCGATTTTGCTCGGCATATGCATCTGTCCGTTCAGTCCCCGTAGGGGACGGTAGCCTAACTCTTATTCACTATTGTCTCAATTTAGTCGACCGCTGGCACGAACGTATCGCGTGAACGGTATCTTTACCTACTTCTTACGCTGCCAAGGCATGCAACTAACTGCCCAACTCGTTTAGAAACAATCTATATCCATACTCAATTGGTGAGGATGTATGAATAAGAATGATTGCGAGCTGAATATAATCGAATCCAAATTGAATCATGAACAAACGACATATATATGCAGAAAACCGTTTTAGCTATGCAATTCCTAAACATGAAAATATTTGTGCAATCTAGCTTAATTCCTTAGAAAAAAGAACATTTACCTTTGAAAACCTGCTTTAGAGAACCGAAGTGCATCATGGGGGAATCATATGAGATATACCGTTCATCGCACTTTGCTGACCGTTCGGGGGCGAGGTGGAATTGCAGGTGGTTTTTGGATATAACTAGAGCTGTCAGCAAGCAGCGTCCCATACGGAGGGGCGCTGATACATTCGGCCAGTAAGGCCCGAAAGAAAGGTAGGAGGCCATGACGAAAGGTCTGCACGTGCCTTCCGAGATCGGCAAGCTCAGGAAGGTCTGCCTGCACCGTCCCGGCGACGAGCTCCTCAACCTGCCGCCCGACGAGCTCGAGCGACTCCTGTTCGACGACGTCCCGTTCCTGGAGGTCGCGCAGCAGGAGCACGACACCTTCGCCCAGATCCTGAGGGACCAGGGCGTGGAGGTCCTCTACCTCGAGAACCTCGTCGCCGAGGTGTTCGACCAGGTCCCCGGCGCCCGCGCCGAGTTCACCGACCAGTACATCGCCGAGGCCGGCATCCGCGGCCAGCACATGCCGCAGATCGTCCGCGAGAAGCTGGACTCCATCGAGGACAACCTCGAGTTCGTCAAGAAGACCATGGCCGGCATGACCAAGTCCGAGATCGACATGCCCCTCACGGCGTCCACGACCCTCGACTCCCTGGTCAACTCCGAGTCCGAGTCCGACCTGATCATCGACCCGATGCCCAACCTCTACTTCACCCGCGACCCGTTCGCGGTCGTCGGCGAGGGCGTCAACCTCAACCGCATGTACTCGGTCACCCGCAACCGCGAGACCCTGTACGGCAAGTACGTCTTCAAGTACCACCCCGACTACAAGGACGTCTCCCTGTACTTCCGCCGCGACTGCCAGTTCCACACCGAGGGCGGCGACGTGCTGAACATCAACGAGAAGACCCTCGCCGTCGGCATCTCCCAGCGCACCCAGGCCGCCGCGATCGACGTCATGGCCCAGAACATCTTCTGGAACTCCGACTCCAAGGTCGAGCGCATCCTGGCCTTCGACATCCCGGTCTCGCGCGCCTTCATGCACCTCGACACGGTCTTCACCCAGATCGACGTCGATAAGTTCACGATCCACCCCGCCATCATGGGCACCCTGCGCGTCTACGAGCTGACCGCCGGCAAGAACCCGGGCGACGTGAACATCCGCCTGATCGAGGACACCCTCGAGCACGTCCTGGAGGACGCCACCGGCGTCGACCAGGTCAAGCTGATCCCCTGCGGCGGCGGCGACCCGATCGCGGCCTCCCGCGAGCAGTGGAACGACGGCTCCAACACCCTGTGCGTCGAGCCCGGCAAGATCTGCGTCTACGCCCGCAACACCGTCACCAACGACGTGCTGTACAAGGAGGGCCTGGACCTTCTCGTCGTGCCCTCCGCCGAGCTCTCCCGCGGCCGCGGCGGCCCGCGCTGCATGAGCATGCCCTTCTGGCGCGAGGACCTCTAAGGTCTTTCAGGACCCGTACAGGTCATAATACATACATCTAGCTGCCATTAGATGTCTCCCATTGGGGCGGTGCGGGTTTTCGCACCGCCCCAATCTTGTATGAGGGACGTCAACACGATTGGATGACTGCTTTTGTAAGGAGCTTGGCCATGGACATCAAGACGATTGGCGTTGAGGAATGGCTCAACGTTTGGGAGAAAAGTGCCACGTGGGACATCGCCCAGTCGACGATCTCGTCGCTCACCATGGGCGAGCTGCGCGCGCTCGATGAGCAGGACGGCGCCACGTTCTACGAGCGCTTGGACCGCGAGAAGATGAACTACGGCTGGATCGAGGGCTCGCCGGAGTTTAAGGCCGTGGTTGCCAAGCTGTATCGTCGGGAGGTCAATCCCGACCACATTCTGCAGACCAATGGCTGCACGGGTGCGAACCTCAACGCCATCATGGCCGTGGTCGAGCCCGGCGACCACGTTATCGCCGAGTGGCCCACCTACGCGCCGCTCTACGAGATTCCGCGCACGCTGGGCGCCGAGGTCGAGTATTGGGAGCTTTGCGAGGAACTCGGCTGGAAGCCCGATATCGAGGAACTCAAGCGCTTGGTGCGCCCCAACACCAAGCTTATCTGCATAAACAACGCATCGAACCCCATCGGTACGGTGCTCGATACCGATATGCTCGGCCAGATTGCCGAGATCGCCCGTTCGGTGGGCGCCTACGTGCTGTGCGACGAGGTGTATCTGCCGCTCGAAAACACTGAGTCCTTTATGTCGATGGTCGACGTGTACGAGAGGGCCATTGTCACCAACTCGTTGTCGAAGACCTATTCGACGCCTGCGGCCCGCGTGGGCTGGGTCGTGGCCGACGAAGAGGTGTCCAACCGCATCCGTACCTATCGCGATTACACCATGATCTGCGGCGGCGTGTTCAACGATGCTCTGGCGACCTATGTGCTTGAGCACAAGGACAAGATCCTTGAGCGCAATCGCAAGATCGTGTTTGGCAACCGCGATATCGCGCAGGCTTGGATCGATACGCAGCACCGCGTTTCCTGGACGGCGCCGCAGGGCGTGTCCACCTCGTTTATCCAGCTTGATATTCCCGAGGACGACGAGGAGTTCTGCAAGCGCCTGCTGTCCGAGAGGGGAGTGCTGCTGGTACCCGGCAGCCGCTTTGAGCTTCCCTGCGGCGCACGCCTGGGCTACTGCGCGAGCGAGGACGTTCTGCGCGAGGGCCTGAGGCTTTTGGGCGAGGCACTGGCGGAGTTCGATCGCTAGGATTCCGATGATCTTCGAGGGCCTTATCCAAATTAGCTGAAGATAATCGAAAACGGACCCGTTTCCCTAGTGAAGCGGGTCCGTTTTTCTATACCGAGAAGTCAAGTTGTTACAAATGGAGCCGTAAAGCGAGTCGGTATCCGCTGGGCCTTATACTGAGTTTCCGGTGAACGGTATCAAGCGTCTGGTAAACGGTAATTTATTTACCAGAAATGAATAGGACAAACTTTTTTCTGAATAAAAATGAAAATGGTTGAGACACGGTATGAACCGCTAATTCTATTCATAGCTTTATTGGAAATATGCAATATGAGGGTGGTTTAGCAAAGTTTAGTTCCATTTGATTTTAGGATTGAAAACGCGTTTAAGCACGTAAATACGCTTTATTAAGATGAAGTGTGCCATGCGTGAAGTATATGTGTATGCCGTTCACCCCCTATAAAAAACCGTTCGGGGGCAAGGTGGAAGTATGAGCTGATTTTGGATATAAATATGTCGTCAGCAATAACGCCTCACACGGAGGGGCGCTAACGAATCGGCCCTGACAAGGGCCCGAAAGAAAGGTAGGAGGCCATGACGAAAGGTCTGCACGTGCCTTCCGAGATCGGCAAGCTCAGGAAGGTCTGCCTGCACCGTCCCGGCGACGAGCTCCTCAACCTGCCGCCCGACGAGCTCGAGCGACTCCTGTTCGACGACGTCCCGTTCCTGGAGGTCGCGCAGCAGGAGCACGACACCTTCGCCCAGATCCTGAGGGACCAGGGCGTGGAGGTCCTCTACCTCGAGAACCTCGTCGCCGAGGTGTTCGACCAGGTCCCCGGCGCCCGCGCCGAGTTCACCGACCAGTACATCGCCGAGGCCGGCATCCGCGGCCAGCACATGCCGCAGATCGTCCGCGAGAAGCTGGACTCCATCGAGGACAACCTCGAGTTCGTCAAGAAGACCATGGCCGGCATGACCAAGTCCGAGATCGACATGCCCCTCACGGCGTCCACGACCCTCGACTCCCTGGTCAACTCCGAGTCCGAGTCCGACCTGATCATCGACCCGATGCCCAACCTCTACTTCACCCGCGACCCGTTCGCGGTCGTCGGCGAGGGCGTCAACCTCAACCGCATGTACTCGGTCACCCGCAACCGCGAGACCCTGTACGGCAAGTACGTCTTCAAGTACCACCCCGACTACAAGGACGTCTCCCTGTACTTCCGCCGCGACTGCCAGTTCCACACCGAGGGCGGCGACGTGCTGAACATCAACGAGAAGACCCTCGCCGTCGGCATCTCCCAGCGCACCCAGGCCGCCGCGATCGACGTCATGGCCCAGAACATCTTCTGGAACTCCGACTCCAAGGTCGAGCGCATCCTGGCCTTCGACATCCCGGTCTCGCGCGCCTTCATGCACCTCGACACGGTCTTCACCCAGATCGACGTCGATAAGTTCACGATCCACCCCGCCATCATGGGCACCCTGCGCGTCTACGAGCTGACCGCCGGCAAGAACCCGGGCGACGTGAACATCCGCCTGATCGAGGACACCCTCGAGCACGTCCTGGAGGACGCCACCGGCGTCGACCAGGTCAAGCTGATCCCCTGCGGCGGCGGCGACCCGATCGCGGCCTCCCGCGAGCAGTGGAACGACGGCTCCAACACCCTGTGCGTCGAGCCCGGCAAGATCTGCGTCTACGCCCGCAACACCGTCACCAACGACGTGCTGTACAAGGAGGGCCTGGACCTTCTCGTCGTGCCCTCCGCCGAGCTCTCCCGCGGCCGCGGCGGCCCGCGCTGCATGAGCATGCCCTTCTGGCGCGAGGACCTCTAAGGTCTTTCCGTTTCCGGTGCGGTCCCCCTACAACCGCACCGGCTTCGCCCGTTAAACGGGCAACACTGATACTTACGTAATTCATTTCTTCGAAAGGAATCGAACCATGGGTGTTAACCTCTCCGGCCGTAGCTTCCTCAAGCTTCTCGACCTCACCACCGAGGAGATCGAGTACCTGCTCAAGCTCTCCAAGAACTTCAAGGATATGAAGCGCGCTGGCGTTCCGCATCGCTATCTCGAGGGCAAGAACATCGTTCTGCTCTTCCAGAAGACCTCCACTCGTACCCGCTGCGCCTTCGAGGTCGGCGGCATGGACCTGGGCATGGGCGTGACCTATCTCGATCCCGGTTCGTCGCAGATGGGCAAGAAGGAGTCCATCGAGGACACCGCCCGCGTTCTCGGCCGCATGTATGACGGCATCGAGTTCCGTGGCTTTGCCCAGGACGACGTCGAGGAGCTCGCTGCTAAGTCCGGCGTGCCCGTGTGGAACGGCCTGACCACTGAGTGGCATCCCACCCAGATGCTCGCCGATATCCTGACCGTCCAGGAGAACTTCAACTACGACATCAAGGGCAAGACCCTCGTCTTCATGGGCGACTGCAAGAACAACGTCGCTCGCTCCCTCATGGTCGTCTGCTCCAAGCTCGGCATGAACTTCGTGGCCTGCGGCCCCGAGGAGTGCATGCCCGCCGACGACGTCATCGAGGCCTGCAAGCCCATCGCCGAGGCCAACGGTTGCACCATCAAGCTGACCACCGACGTCAAGGACGGCGTCACCGGTGCCGACGTTATCTACACCGACGTGTGGGTCTCCATGGGCGAGCCCGACGAGGTCTGGGCCGAGCGTATCGCTCAGCTCACCCCGTATCGTGTTACCTCCGAGGTCATGGCTATGGCCAACCCGGGCGCCATCTTCCTGCACTGCCTGCCCAGCTTCCACGACACCAACACCACCATTGGCGCCGAGAAGTGCGAGCAGTTCGGCATCACCGAGCAGGAGGTCACCGACGAGGTCTTCGAGAGCCCCGCTTCCAAGGTCTTCGACGAGGCCGAGAACCGCATGCACACCATCAAGGCTGTCATGTACGCCACGCTCAAGTAAGAGCATCTAGCATCTCGCTCGGGGTGTCTTGCTGCACACCCCGAGCGGCTTTGTCTGGTAAATATCTCGCACCAGGCGGCAGGCACGGCACGGAAGAGCCGCTTCGGGCGAGATCAGTAAATGATTTATGAAGGGGGGATGAGAACTATGACTGAGACCGCTAAGAAAAAGCGCGGTATGCCTTCATCGTTCACCATTCTTCTTGCTCTGCTGGCAATTGTCGCAGTGATTACCGTTATCGTCTCCGGCACGTCCGGTGGCGCGGTTACTGCCGCCCGTCTGAGCGATTTCTGCACCGCCCCGATTAAGGGCTTCGCTGACGCTCTGCCCGTCTGCCTCTTCGTTATGATCCTGGGCGGCTTCCTCGGCATGATGACCGAGACCGGCGCCCTGGACAACGGCATCGCCGTCCTGGTGCAGAAGCTTAAGGGTAATGAGATCATGCTCATTCCCGTGCTGATGCTCATCTTCTCCCTCGGTGGTACCACCTATGGTATGTGCGAGGAGACCGTTCCCTTCTACGCCTTGCTTGCCGCTACCATGATGGCCGCTGGCTTCGACCCGATGGTCGGTGCCGCCACCGTCCTGCTCGGCGCTGGCTGCGGCTGCCTGGGCTCCACGGTTAACCCGTTCGCCGTCGGCGCTGCCGTCGACGCTCTGACCGGCGTTGGCATTGAGGTCAACCAGTCCATCATCATCGGCCTCGGTGCCGTCCTGTGGATTGTTACCACTGCTATGTCCATCTTCTTCGTCATGAGCTATGCCAAGAAGGTCAAGGCTGACAAGGGTTCCACCATCCTGTCGATGCAGGAGCTCAAGGACGCCGAAGAGGCTCACGGCAAGGCTGCTTCCGAGGTTCACAATGAGGTCAAGCTCACCGGTCGTCAGAAGGGTGTTCTGATCGCCTTTGCCTTCACCTTCGTCGTCATGATCGTCGGCTTCATCCCGCTGGCCGACCTCAACGAGGGCGTCGCCAACTTCTTTGACGCTGGCGCTGTCTACGATGCCGACGGTAACGCCGTCGTCCAGGGCTGGTCTGCCCTGATCACCGGCCTGCCCATTGGCCAGTGGTACTTCGACGAGGCTTCCACCTGGTTCTTCCTCATGGCTGTCCTGATCGGTATCATCGGTGGCCTGTCCGAGAAGCAGATCGTCAACACCTTCATCACCGGCGCTGCCGACATGATGTCCGTTGTTCTCGTCATCGCCCTCGCTCGTGGTATCTCCGTCCTCATGGCTAACACCGGCCTCGACGTCTACGTCCTCGACGCTGCCGCCAATGCCCTGGCTGGCCTGTCCGGTGTGATCTTCGCTCCCATGAGCTTCCTGGTCTACTTCGGCCTGTCCTTCCTGATCCCCTCGACCTCCGGTATGGCCACCGTCTCCATGCCCATCATGGGACCGCTGGCTGTTAAGCTCGGCTTCTCGCCCGAGGTCATGGTCATGATCTTCTCCGCCGCCATCGGTGTCGTGAACCTGTTCACCCCGACCTCCGGCGCCATCATGGGCGGTCTCGCCCTGGCCAAGATCGAGTGGACGACCTGGCTCAAGTTTGCCCTTAAGCTCATCGTCGCGCTCTCCGTCGTCTGCGCCATCATCCTGACCGTCGCCTGCGTGTTGCTCTAAGTACCCAACGGGTACCCCACGGAAACCTTGACGATCCTGTAAAGGATCACCTGGTCATCGTCTGTCCGGTGGGGTCAACCCACCGGTAGACTCCTACCTTTAGCCCCCTCCCGTTCCGTGCGCGGGAGGGGGCGCTCTTGTGTTCCGGCGTTTTACCAAACGCCGGAACCGCTCGACGCTGCAAGCCCGCCAGAGCGGCAATCTGACGTTCAAGCCTTCGGGCATGACCATAAGGCCTATGCCCTCCTCTTTCACGTCACCTTGCTCGCTCTGGCGGGCTTTCGCTCATATGACCCAATCCGCTGTCAAGAGCCACGATGGCCCCGCCGACCGCTT
>DXLQ01000080.1:0-6692 GCA_019414685.1 Collinsella sp.
CTCAGCCCTTTGCTCATCTGAGCTTTTATCACGATATTCAGCATCGAGCATCCTGCATACGGTCTTAACGATCGCGCGGAATCTACCCTCATCGGATATCTGTCTGTGTGTCAGGAGAAGTACATCGTAGCCCATGGCCTGAAGGGCCGTCATGCGGTCAGCGTCACGCAAGCCATCCCCCGCGCGTCCGTGCGAGGCCTTTCCCTGACATTCAATGGCCACCTGTCGCCTACCGTCCGGTGAAGAAAGAAGTAGGTCGATATATACACGGGACTTTCCCACAATCGCTCGAGCACTTGTGTTTAGCATCACTTCAACATTAAGCTCTATGCCGCAAAAACCTTCGCCTCCCAGGGATCGCGGCAGTGCAAGTAGCAAATACGCCTCGACCTCAAAAGGCGACGCGGCACCCAATGGAACGAGTTGCGATACCGCCATAAATCTATTGCCGTAACGCATCCCACAAACATCTGAACAAAAACGGTCAAGGTCTCCGCCCAAAACCAAAGCGTCTCGACGCCATAAATTTGAGGCGGTGCCGTCCTCGGACGGGCAGCGCGCCCAACCGAACGTTGTCGAAATCGCACCCGAATCAATTGCACGCGAAAGCTCCGTCTCAAGTAACGCCGGCAGGGCACACACCGCAAACAAGCCGCACATCTCCGCCAATACCAAAAGAAGCTGAAGATCCGTCAGATGCCGTGACATGATGAATGCCGTCAGTAGAGGAGACGTAATCAAAAATCCATGCTCCGTTTCCAGCACGGATTCCCTGGGGAGCTCACCAAGAAACAGCCGCTGCCTAATGCTGGCAGGACAAGTCCGTTTGTTTCTCGTCCGAACCAATGTATGCAACGGAAAACCGAGCGCGACCGCAGCCGTCGGGTTGCGGGCGAGATCATATCGCTGCCGGTCTTCTTCCGGTCGTGGAAGCGGCGGACACAAAGCGCGGACTTGAGGAGGCAAACGCCAGTACCTAAAAGCCGATATGTCACAAAGTAGATCCTTCATAGGCACAGGAGAACACGAATTTCAACCCAGTCAGTCACGCATTGGCGCGAACGCACCAAAAATGGCGCCGAACGGACTGCCAAGTTTTCAACAGCCCTCCCCAACTGGCCAAAAGCTTGTCGAGAGTTGGACGAAGCCCTGTTGAAAACCCTATTTTTTTCTCAAGCAGAAGCTTTACGCGGCAAGTGAGTAGACTTTTTTGAACATTCCGAGCAGGCCGGTCTTCCTGCTTTTCAAAACCGCAGGTAGATAGCTTGTTACAAAACTGCCTGGTCGCCAAAGTGCTAAAAGTCTACTCACTTAGATTGCAGAGTGCCCCCCATTAGCTGCAATTCCAAGGTAGTTAGTACTTTTGGACTCAGATCGTCATACTGGACAAGAATATGAGTTGAGTTTTCAGGGGCAGATGCGCCATCGGCACACCAAAAACAGTCACCGATATCGATAAAAGGGATGCTCGAGCGCGTGAGGGCCCGTGCAAAAGTGCTTCCGCCCGTTCCACGCTCCGCAACCACGGTGCAGTAAAGGCCCGCGTCTGCGTGTTCGATCGAGACTTCCCCTGCCGGAAATGCCTTCCGCACAAGCGCCGCCAGGCCATCACGCGCCTCGCGAGCACGAACGCGCACGCGGTTCACATGTCGCTCGTAATCACCCGATTCCAGCAAACGAGCCAAAGCGACCTGGTCAACGGAACTCACCGACGAGGCGTAAAAACCAAGGTTGCGCCTAAACCGCTCCATTAGCTCATCGGGCAGCACCATGTACGCTAGACGCAACGCCGATGACAGGCTCTTCGAAAACGTGTTGGTGTAGATAACCGACTGGGCGGCATCTATCGACGCGAGCGCGGGAATCGGCTTCCCGGCAAGGCGAAACTCACAATCAAAGTCATCTTCGATAAGATACCGATCTGGTCGCTCGGCGGCCCAGCTCAGAAGCGCATAGCGACGCGCAATGCTCGTCACAAGGCCGGTCGGATACTGATGGGACGGCATAAGGTGAAGGACATCGGCCCCGGTTTTCTGCAGAGCGCTCAGGTCCACGCCGTCGTCATCCAACGGGACATGTCGAACTTTGCAGCCCATAGCCTGATAGATGCGCGTCAGGCGCAAATAGCCCGGATCCTCAACGGCATACACCTTGTCGGCTCCAAGCAACTGAACCAGCATGGTATCGAGCAGCTGGGCGCCCGCGCCGATAACGATATCGTTGGGATCGACATTCATGCCCCTCGTCCCACGCAGATGGTGAGCAATTGCGCGTCGTAGCCGAGCGGTGCCCTGCGCCGGTGCGGGCGAAAAGATTTCGCGCTCATCTTCGGATGCCAGCGTCGCCCGTAGTGCGCTTTGCCAAAGCCGCGCCGCCTCCAAAGCGGAAGGAGAAAGTGCATCGAATAGCTCGACCTGTCCGTTGACATCATGCGCGCTGGGACCCGCAGAGGCGTTATCTCGGTCGATGCCCTCCGCAGCCGAAGCCAAAACCGGTGCATCCGGAAGCTCACAAGCGTAGTAGCCACGACGTGGCATTGAGCAAATATAGCCCTCAGCGAGTAACTGGCTATATGCATTCTCGATGGTAATGGCACTGATTCCCAGATGACTGGCAAAGGCGCGCTTAGACGGAAGATGCTCCCCCGCCACAATACGTCCAGCTACGATATCATCTCGAATTTGCTGGTAAACATACTCATAGAGCGATGCTTCGCCGCGTTTTTCCAAATTGTAGTCAAGCATGAGTTTGCCACCTGACCTTATCGAGCTGTTCAATCTGGTATTAGGCTGACCTTATTATTATCTCGAAAACTGAGTATTTTGCCATACCCAGCTCCCCGATAGGATGTTCCGTCAAGCAATGCACATGCCAACCAAGGGAGCAACCATGGCAGAACAGACCAGCAAGGCCGATCGCGTCAAACTCAATCGCGAACTCGCGCAGATGCTCAAGGGCGGCGTCATCATGGACGTCACCACGCCCGAGCAGGCACGCATCGCCGAGGAGGCAGGCGCCTGCGCCGTCATGGCACTCGAGCGCATCCCGGCCGACATCCGCGCCGCAGGCGGCGTCTCGCGCATGAGCGACCCCAAGATGATCAAGGGCATCCAAGAGGCCGTCTCCATCCCCGTCATGGCCAAGTGCCGCATCGGTCACATTGTCGAGGCGCAGGTCCTGCAGGCCATCGAGATCGATTACATCGACGAGTCCGAGGTTCTCTCCCCCGCCGATGACGTCTATCACATCGACAAGACCCAGTTTGACGTGCCGTTTGTCTGCGGCGCCCGCGATCTGGGCGAGGCGTTACGCCGTGTTGCCGAGGGCGCCACTATGATTCGCACCAAGGGTGAGCCGGGTACGGGCGACGTCGTTCAGGCCGTGCGTCACATGCGCAAGATCCAAAAGCAGATCCGCGACGTTGTTGCCCTGCGCGACGACGAGCTCTTTGAGGCAGCCAAGCAACTGCAGGTTCCGGTCGAGCTGGTGCGCGAGGTCCATGCCACGGGTAAGCTTCCCGTCGTGAACTTTGCCGCCGGCGGCGTAGCGACCCCCGCCGACGCCGCGCTGATGATGCAGCTGGGCGCCGAAGGCGTCTTTGTGGGCTCGGGCATCTTTAAGAGCGGCGACCCCGCCAAGCGCGCAGCCGCCATCGTCAAGGCCGTGGCAAACTTCACCGATGCCAAGCTCATCGCTGAGCTTTCGGAGGACCTGGGCGAGGCCATGGTGGGCATCAACGCCGACGAGATCGAGATCATCATGGAGGAGCGCGGGCGCTAGTCCGGCAGAAAGGATCGCACATGAGCGATTATGCAGACCAGACGGTCGCCGTGCTGGCGGTCCAAGGCGCTTTTGCCGAGCACGAGGCAAGGCTATCTGAGCTGGGCGCACGTTGTATTGAGCTGAGGCAGGCGGCTGATTTGAAGCAGGACTTTGACCGTCTGGTACTTCCCGGCGGCGAGTCTACCGTTCAAGGGAAGCTGCTTGATGAGTTGGGCATGCTCGAGGAGCTTCGTGCCCGTATCGCTGAAGGCATGCCCGTCCTGGGCACTTGCGCCGGCCTGATTCTACTGGCTCACGACATTGCCGCCCATGACGATAAGGGCACGCCGCGTTTGGCAACCATGGATGTACTTGTCGAGCGCAATGCCTACGGCAGACAGCTCGGCAGCTTTCGAACCAAGGGACAGGTAGCCGACATCGACGGTGAAGTGCCGCTGACGTTTATCCGCGCGCCCCGCATCGTCAAGGTCCACGGCGACGCCAAGGCCTTAGCGAAAGTCGACGGTCGTATTGTCGCCGCCCGTCAGGGCAACCAGCTCGGCGTAACCTTCCACCCCGAGCTCGACGACGATACCCGCCTCCACGAACTGTTCCTACAAATGTAGGCATCGAAATCAACAAACGAAACGAGAGTGGATGATCTCCCACTTTGAGCTTGAATGCAGGCTCAAACCGGGAGATCATCCACTCTTGTTCTATGTAGTCGTTTAAGAACGTCCCCAATGACTACAAGGAGTGTCCCAAGCTGCCGGCAGAAAAGGAACGTCCCTAACTGCCGCATCCGGAGCAAGACAACGCCGCAGGCAGAGGACGGACAGCGAGCGGGTCGCATTTGAGGCAAGGTGACGTGAAACGAAAGGGCGCTGACCTTCTGGTCGCGCCCTTGAAGTTGAACGTCAGATTGTCCAAATGCGGCCCGCGCAGCGTCGGCCCGTTACGGCGTTTGGTAAAACGCCGTAACTAAAAACGGTTACCGCGGAAGCCGCCGCCGTTGCGGCCGCCACGGTCGCCACCACGACCGCCGCGGTCGTTACCACGGTTGCCGCCAAAGCCGCCACGGTTGCCGCCGCGGTCGCCATAGCCACCACGGTTGCCGCCAAAGCCGCCGCGACCGCCACGGTCGCCGCCACGGCCACCGCGATCGCCAAAGCCGCCGCGACCGCCACGGTCGCCGCCACGGCCGCCACGGGGACCACGGTCGTCACGGGGACCGCGGGGACCACGGTCGTCACGGCCGCCGCGAGGACCGCGATCCTCGTCCAGGCCCATGGCGACGAGCGGAGCGATAACCTTATCGAGAGCGGCCATCAGCTCGGTGGCCTCCTCATAAGAAAGCTCGGGCAGGAGCTTCTCCTTCTTGTTGGCAAGCTCGACCAGGCCCTCAGCGGCATCCTCGGCAGCGAAGACGACGATCTTGCGCATATCGCCCTCGGCGTCGTCGATGCGGCCGACCAGATCGGCAGCCTCGGCCTCGGCCATCAGACCATCGAGCTCACGAAGGCGCATGCCCAGCAGGTCGGACATTTCCTTCTGCTCCATCTTGGGCTTGAGGTCAAGAAGCTTGATGGCGCGCTCGATGTTCGCCATGCGCTCGGCCTTGGCCTCCTCCTCCTTGGAAATAGCAAAGCGACGGCTACGCAGCAGGCGGGCGGCCTTCTGCATCTTGTCCATCAGCTCTTCGTCATCGTAATCAACGGCGGCCTCGACAACCTCGGCCTCCTCCTCGGCGGAAACCTCGTCAGCAGCCTCAACCTCGGCAGCTTCGGTCTCCACGGTCTCGACTGCCTCGACCTCGGCAGCCATGGTCTCGTTCTCGGTCTCGTTCATGATCTCTTCGTTCTCGGACATGAGACTCCTTCTTGGCCCTCTCGGGCATCATCGCCCCATTCGCGGGGCCCGTCGCGCACTCTTTGCGCTTTGAACATTCATGCCTCTCGGCAAAACGTCCATTAGTTTATGGTGTCGCCATCCAATCTAGCTGCAGAATCTATGTGCACACATTAATGCGACATGTGCGACTCGCGACGAGCGTACACCAGCGACGCCACGAACCCGACCGCGGCAATTACAGCCGCCACACGCACGGCAGCTGCAAATCCAATCGCCTGGGCAACGTCCGTCGCAACGCCAGCGGCGCCGGCAGTCGCCGCAGAACTCGAAAGCAGACCGATAAACAGCGACGGACCAAACGATGCGGCAATCATGTTCCACGTGTTAAGCAATGCCGTTCCGTAAGGATGTTCAGCGGCAGGCAGCGTCTCCAAGCCGGCCGTTTGCGAGGGGCTCAGCACCAAACCGACTCCGGCATACACCACAACGGTCAGCGCCACGACGACGCCGATGTTCATACTTGCCGCCGTCATCGAGATGGCAGTCTGCCCCACGGCAATCAGGGCAAAGCCGACCGGCAGCAGCGGCCATGCGCCACGGGCGTCCATCACGCGTCCGCCCACAATCGAGGTCACGGCGTTGCAGGCAATCGCCGGCAAAATGAGCAAGCCCGCAATAAGTGCGGTCATGCCGTATGCGCCCTCAAAATAGAGCGGCAACAAAACGCTCATCGAGAACGTCGTCATCATCGACACCACCACAAGCAGGCACGCGGGCCAAAAACGAACGCTCGCCATGGGACGCACGTTAAGCACCGGATGCTCGAGCTTGAGCTGACGGGCCGCAAACAGGCCGAGCAGCACAATGGCGGCGAAAAGCGCCACGATGCCGGCAATCGGATTGGTCGAGAACTCGCCTACGGAATACACGAATGCCGTAATGCCGGCGGCGAGCAAAACAACCGACAGAATATCAAGCGTGGTGCTCGAGCGCTCTCCGACATTCTGAACAAGCTTAACGCCCGCCGCAGCGACCACAATGCCGCCCACCAGCGGCACTACGAACACCGCCCTCCAGCC
>DXLQ01000080.1:6792-8053 GCA_019414685.1 Collinsella sp.
CAGCTTGCGCGTCGAGAAACGGCCGGACAGGAAGGCCATGATGGCCGTAAAGATCGACGTCACGATCATGTAGCCCGAAACGAGCCACTGCGCCGTGGTGGCACTCACCGAAAAGGCTGCCATAATGTCGTGCAACGCCACGTTAATGATGTTCTCGTTAAACGCGGCAACAAAGGCTGCAATATACATAACGACGAGAAGTGCCGCAGTGGCCGATGGCGTTGCTTGAACTTGTTGCTGAGATTTGCTCCCCATGCATTTCCTTCCTCTTGGAACGACAGTCGCATCGCCCCAGAGGAGCAGTCCAGGGCGAAAAATGAGCCCTAGACTTACGCCAGACGCCGTACACGACGAATCTGGCAACATGGTCCAACGTCAAAAGATTGTAACGCGGACGCGCAGCTTTCCTTCCGCGCTATTATTAAAAGTCCACGAAAGCATAAGACATGAGGAGCCCGCCATGATTAAGCCCATCATGAAATCCGAGTTCTTTTTGCGCCTGCCTTCCGAAGACGCGGGGCCCGACGATGCCGCGACCGGGCAGGACCTCCTGGATACACTCCACGAGCATGAGCACGAGTGCGTGGGGCTCGCCGCCAACATGATCGGTGTGCGCAAACGCATCATCTGCGTAAAGGACGGCAACAGGGCGCTCCTGATGTACAACCCTCAAATTCTTGAACAGGTCAATGCCTATCAGACGAGCGAAGGATGCCTCTCGCTGATCGGCGAGCGTCCCTGCACCCGCTATCGCCGCATTAAGGTTGAGTATTTGGACGAGAACTTCGTTCACCGCATCAAAAACTTCTCGGGCTACACCGCCGAGATCATCCAGCACGAAATCGACCACTGCAACGGGATTGTTATTTAGTTCCGCCGTTCTACCGAACGGCGGACCACTTGACGCTGCGCGAGCCGCATTCACGCCAATCTGACGTTCAATTTCGAGGGCGCGACCAGAAGGTCAGCGCCCTTTCATTTCACGTCACCCTGGCGCAAATGCGGCTCGCTCGCTGTCGTATGTCTATCCTGCGACGCCTCGATTCTTGCGGCGGCAGGCACCTAATCCCCTACGACTGGCGATAATGATCGAAGAAGTCGGCGAGGTCTTCGAGGGACTCTTTGAGCACTTCCATGCGCGGCAGGTAAACGATACGGAAGTGGTCGGGCTCGCCCCAGTTAAAGCCGCCACCGCGCGTGATGAGGATCTTCTTCTCGTGCAGCAGGTCGAGAGCAAACTGCTCGTCATCGGTGATGTTGA
>DXLQ01000081.1:0-6551 GCA_019414685.1 Collinsella sp.
CAACCATGCCGAAGAGATCTGCCGCGGCGGGCTTTCTGCCGCCGTCATCGCCAGCAAAGACCCGCAGATAGGGGAGACCTTTAAGGACCTGCTCCTATCCACGGCCTTCCGCATCTACCTGACGCAGGACATGACCGGCGTCGAGGTCTGCGGCGCCATGAAAAACGTCATCGCCATCGTGTGTGGCATTTCCGCCGGCTCCGGCGCGGGCGACAACACGCTCGCCCTTATCATGACGCGAGGTCTGGCCGAGATCAGCCGTCTGGTGCATGCCCGCGGCGGCCAGGCCATCACCTGCATGGGCCTTGCCGGCATGGGCGACCTCATTGCCACCTGCACTTCGGAGCATTCGCGCAACCGCACCTTTGGCTACGAGTTTGCCCACGGCGTGTCGCTCGACGAGTATCAGGAGCGCACGCATATGGTGGTCGAGGGCGCCGTCGCGGCCCGCAGCGTCAGCGAGCTTGCCCGCTCACTGGGCGTAGACATTCCGCTCACCTTTGCCGTGGAGCAAACGCTCTACAACGGTGTTACTTTGGATAGGGCGCTCGAGATTCTCACCGACCGCGTCCCCTCTCAAGAGTTCTACGGACTCACCGACTAGCGCAGAAAGGCTACTACCATGGGTTCCATCAAAATCGCTCCGTCCGTCCTTTCGGCCGACATGGCCAACCTCAAGGGCGAACTCGACAAGATCGCCGGTGCCGACTACGTGCACTTCGACGTCATGGACGGCCACTTTACCGGCAACCTCACCTTTGGCGTTGACATCCTTAAGGCCGTCAAGCGCTCCACCAACGTGCCGGTCGACGCGCACCTGATGGTGTCGAACCCCGACGAGACCGTCGATTGGTACGCCGATGCCGGTGCCGACATGATCACCGTGCACTACGAGGCCTCCACGCACCTGCACCGCACGCTCACGCATCTGCAGCAGCGCGGCATCAAGGCCGGCGTGGTGCTCAACCCCGCCACCCCCGTGTGCGTACTCGAGAGCATCATCGACGTCGTCGATATGGTGCTGCTCATGAGCGTGAACCCCGGCTTTGGCGGCCAGAGCTTTATCCCGGGCACCATTGCCAAACTGCACGAGCTCAAGGCCATGTGCGAGCGTCACGGCGTTTCGCCTCTCATCGAGGTCGATGGCGGTATCTCTTCCAAGAACATCGCCGAGGTCGTCAAGGCTGGCGCCAACGTGCTCGTCGCAGGTTCCGCCGTATTTAAGTCCGAAGATCCCGCTGCCGAGGTTGCGCTGCTGCAGAAGCTGGGCAACGAGGCCGCACAGGAGGCATAAAACCTTATGACCGCAGGTCAAAACCGCATACCCGTGAATCTTGACTATGCCGCCTCGACGCCCATGCGCGTCGAGGCGCGCCTTGCGCAGCGCGAGTACGACGACAGCGAGCTTGCCGGCGTCAACCCCAACTCGCTGCATTCGCTCGGCCGCAAGGCCGCTGCACGCCTGGAAGTGGCGCGTCGCGAGATTGCCCGCAGCTTTGGCGCGCGCGTTCGCCCGTCCGAGATTGTTTTGACCAACGGCGGCACCGAAGCCAACCAGCTGGCGCTGCTCGGTCTTGCCGAGGGCGCTCGTCAGCGCGATCGCAAGCGTAACCGCGTGATCGTATCTGCCATCGAGCACGATTCGATTCTGGACAACCTGCCGCTGCTGCGTGCTGCCGGCTTTACCGTCGACCTGGTGCAGCCCTGCCGTGCAGGTTATATTGAGCCTGCCGCGCTGAGCGACTTGCTCGGCGACGACGTGGCGCTCGTGAGCATCATGGTTGCCAACAACGAGACCGGCGTGGTGCAGCCCATCCGCGAGCTGACCGCGGCCGCGCATACCGTGGGCGCTCTGTTCCACACCGATGCCATCCAGGGCTATCTGCACATTCCGCTCGATGCCGCCGAGCTGGGCGTCGATGCTATGACCGTTGCCGCGCAC
The DNA here is from genome assembly GCA_019414685.1 of Collinsella sp. GTDB lineage: Bacteria > Actinomycetota > Coriobacteriia > Coriobacteriales > Coriobacteriaceae > Collinsella. Next base: position 1,943 of record DXLQ01000081.1, read on the forward strand.
AAGATCGGCGGCCCCGTGGCATCCGGCGCACTCTACCTTAAGAACCGCACGCCGCTGCGTCCGCGCATCTTTGGCGGTGGACAGGAAGCCGGACGTCGTGCCGGCACGCAGGACCTGCGCACGCAGCTGGCCTTTGCCGCTGCCGCCCGCACGTTGGCGCCCCGCGTGGCCCAGGAGCGTACGACGCTGCAAGCTCTTTCCGACAAGCTCTACGCCACGCTTACGGCTCATCCGCGCATTCACGCCACCATGGGCGACTATGCGCATGCCGATCGTCTGCCCGGCATGGTGTCGATCTACATTGACGGCATGGACTCCGAGGAGCTCATCATCAAGCTCGACGCCGCCGGCTTTGAGGTATCGGCAGGCTCGGCGTGCTCGAGCGGCAGTATGGACCCCAGCCACGTTTTGAGCGCGATGGGCATCGGTCGCGAGCAAGCTCTCGGCGCTCTTCGCATCTCGTTCGATGACCGCGTGAACCCAGCCGATCTGGACGACTTTGCCCAAGCGCTGCTGACGATCGTGGGTGCCGCATGATCGTCGCCGAGCTCGAGCGCGCTCTGCTGGCACGCTATCCAAAGACGGACGCCGAGCCCTGGGACCACGTAGGCTTATCCGTGGGCGACCCTGCCACCGAGATTGCCGGCGTGGCCTGCGCACTCGATGCGACCGAAGCCAATGTGCACCGTGCTTTCGAGGCCGGTGTCAACGTGCTGCTGACGCATCATCCTGTCTATATCAAGGCGCCCGAGGCGTTTTGTCCAGCGGATGCCACTCGCCCCCAGTGCAGCGCGGCACTCTATGAGGCGGCCCGTTGCGGCGTGAGCATCATATCGCTCCACACCAACCTGGACCGCTCGAACGAAGCCCGTGTCTGCCTGAGCAAGCTGCTGGGTGCCGCACTCGTGAGCTCACTGGAGCACGTGGACGACCCCGAGGCAACCGGCCTGGGCGCGCTTGCAACGCTCAACGACCCGTGCACGCTGCGCGATCTTGCCACCTGTGCTGCCACGGCCTTCGGCAGCGACCCGCGTGTGTGGGGCGAAGCCGATCGCCCGTGCCGCACCGTCGCCATTTTGGGCGGCTCCCTGGGCGACTTTGGAGAGCTCGCCATCGCCGCGGGCGCGGACGTTGTCGTGACGGGCGAGGCGGGATACCACGTGGAGCAGGACCTCGCTCTGCGCGGTCTGGGCGTCATCTTGCTCGGCCACGACCGCTCCGAGGAGCCGTTCGTTGATATATTGATGAACTCTGCAGTTGACGCCGGGGTCAACCCCCGTCATGCGATTAAAATACTGAACCCTTGCCAATGGTGGACTGTGACAAAAGGAGAGAACTTATGAGCGCCGGCGCTACGCTACTCAAGCTGCAACAGATCGATTCGGAGCTCGCCCGCAACAAGAGCGAACTTGCCAATATGCCGGAGCTCAAGGAGCTCGCTTCCAAGCGCAAGACCTATGTGAAGCTCAAGTCCGAGATGACCAAGCTCTACGCCCAGCGCAAGGATCTGGACATTGAGCTCGACGATCTCAACACCACCGAGATTCAGACTAACAACGCCATCGAGGCTGCCAAGAAGCGCCACGTCGACGGCTCCGACTACCGCGAGGTTCAGGACCTGGAGAACGAGCTCGCCACCCTGGCCAAGCGTCTGGACAAGATCGAGCACACCCGCAAGGACGTCGTTGTCGCCCATAAGGAGGCGCTCGACCGCGAGACCCGCGCACAGGCAATTATCGCCAAGTTCGAGGAGGGCGTGAAGGCCGATACCAAGGCCGCCCGCACTAAGGCTGCCGACCTGCAGGCTCAGATTGACGCCGCCACTAAGGAACGCACCGCGCTTGCCGCCACTCTGCCGGCCGACGTGCTCACCGACTACGAGCGTCTGCTCAAGCAGTTCCGCGGCCTGGCCGTCGAGACCATCCAGGGCAACATCCCCACAGTCTGCCACACCGCGCTGCAGGCATCGTCCATGAGCGACCTCAACCACGACGGTAGCGAGATTACGCACTGCCCGTACTGCCACCGCCTCCTGGTACTCCCGAGCAAGGAAGCTTAAACGATGGCGGCATCCAACAATTCAATGCAACTTGAGGGAAAAACGATCCTGCTGGGCATTACCGGCGGGATCGCCGCCTATAAGTCGTGCAATATCGTGCGCCTGCTGCAAAAGCGCGGTGCGCGCGTCAAGGTCGTTATGAGCGAGCATGCCACGGAGTTTGTGGGCCCGCTCACCTTCCGTGCGCTCACCAACGAGCCCGTTGCCGTGGGCCTATTCGACGATCCCTCCGACCCCATCCACCACATTTCGCTGGCGCAGGAACCCGACCTGGTGGTCGTGGCGCCCGCGACGGCCAATATCATCGCCAAGATGGCCACCGGCATCGCCGATGACCTTATCTCCACCACGCTGCTTGCAACGCCGCAACCCATCGTGATCGCACCCGCTATGAACAACGGCATGTGGAAGGCGCCGGCGACGCAGGCCAACATGGCCACGCTGCGCGAGCGCGGTGTCCACGTTGTGGGCCCGGGCAGCGGCTACCTTGCCTGCGGCGATGTGGACACGGGACGCATGAGCGAGCCCGAGGACATCGTCGAGGCCGTCTGCGAGGTACTCAACCCGGTACCTCAGGACCTGGCAGGCAAAAACATCGTCATCACCGCCGGCCCCACGCACGAGCCGATCGATCCTGTGCGTTTTATCGGCAACCGTTCATCGGGCAAGATGGGTATCGCCCTGGCGGGGGAGGCCGCACGCCGCGGTGCCGCCGTCACGCTCGTGCTGGGACCGACATCGCTCGACGTTCCCCGCGGTGTGGAGTGCGTGCGCGTACAGACCGCCGCGGAAATGCTCCAGGCGGCGCTGAGCGCCTTCCAGACGGCCGACGCGGCCATTTGCGCAGCTGCCGTCGCCGACTACACACCTGCGGCCCCGGCGGACCATAAACTCAAAAAGGCCAACGAGCGTCTGGATCGAATCGAGCTCGTCGAGACCGTTGACATCTTGGCCGAGCTCTCACGCCAAAAGGGCGATCGCCGCGTGATCGGCTTTGCGGCCGAGACCGATAACGTCGTCGAGTACGCCGAGCGCAAATTGACCCGCAAGGGCTGCGATGCCATTATCGCCAACGATGTCTCGCGCGCCGATTCGGGCTTTGGAACCGATACGAACAAGGCCTGGATCGTGAGTACCGCGGGCACGCAAGAACTTCCCGTACTAACAAAACCCCAGCTCGCAGATACAATTTTGGACTTGCTTCAAAATTTGTAAAAAAGTTCTTGCACAAGGACAAAGTTTCGGGTTAATATACTCCCTGTTGCGAGCGAGAGCAGAGCAACAAACATTAGCTTCGGGACGTGGCGCAGCTTGGTAGCGCACTTGACTGGGGGTCAAGGGGTCGCTGGTTCGAATCCAGTCGTCCCGACCAGAAGTTTGCAGGTCAGGCACCTAGTGCCTGACCTTTTTTGTTTTTAATCACCATGATTATTTTGCTTAATGCAACAACGTTCCCGCTCGATGTAATCACCGAATCAAAACGTGTACACCAGCCACCAAAATCGACATTATTCGACTTGTTTGGAGGCTGATGTACACGAATGCAGAATCCCACACAGCCCAGAACTGCCCTCCACATGTCTGGACTCTCTATGGCTGCGCTGGATAGACATCGCCGGAACGGGTATAGTATCGAAAGTTTTGTCGTTAACCAGCGGGGGAGTCCTGTGGGCATCAAAAAGAAGATCAAAAAGGAGCTTATCGGCACTTCCGATTACCCGTCGAATAAGATCTTTACGATCTCCAATTTCATCACCTTTACGCGCCTGATCCTCACCCTGGTATTTCTGTACCTGTTTGTGACGGATAACAACCGCGTCATCGCCATCGTTATCTACGCCGTTGCCGCCTCCACCGACTGGATGGACGGTCAGATCGCCCGCATGACTAAGACGGTCTCATGGCTCGGCAAGGTCATGGATCCCATCTGCGACCGTGCGCTGCTGTTCACCGGCGTCTTGGGACTGGTGGTCCGCGGAGAGCTGCCCATCTGGGTCTGCGTGCTCATTATTGGCCGCGACATCTATCTGGGCATCGGCACGCTTATCGTGCGTCATTATCACCGTCGCCCCATCGATGTCGTCTTCCCCGGAAAGATTGCCACAGCGCTGCTCATGACCGGATTCTCGCTCATGCTGCTCGGGTTCCCCGTTGTTGACGGCCTGCAACTTTTACCTTCAACCCTTACGGCCTTCCCGGGCCTCAACGGAAGCTCGGTGCCCCTCGGCATCTTCTTTGTGTACGGCGGCGTGATCTTCTCCATGCTCACGGCTGTCATCTACTCCATTAAGGGCGGAGTGGCCATTAAACAGGCTCTCGCGCATCCCGAGGACGAGGACATCGACTTTCTGAACCCTGAAATCGAAGACTGATTCGTTGGGGTATGATTACGTACGGTTCATTATTTGCGGCACGTCCGCGATAAGTTAGGGGTTGTCATGGACAACATGGTTAACAATATGCCTCAGAATGATAAGACTGCTGACGCTACCTGCGTATTCCGCGTGCCTTCAAGCGATGTCACCGTTCCCGACCTCATGGCCAACGTGC
>DXLQ01000081.1:6651-8029 GCA_019414685.1 Collinsella sp.
TCCAGATCGGTACGTTTACGCTCATCTACCACGAGAGCACGCCGGAGCGCATCGAAACCGGTGAGTAGGGCATGGCCGAACGCAATTATCTGAGTATCGGCCAGGTCGTCAATCTACTTCGAGGCGCATACCCCGATCTTTCGAACTCAAAAATTAGATTTCTCGAAGATGAGGGGCTCATCACCCCTCATCGCACGCCTAAGGGCTATCGTCAGTACTCCAAGGAGGACGTTGACCGCCTGGAGGTCATTCTGCATCTGCAGAAAACTCGCTACATGCCGCTCAATGTGATCAAGCAGCGCCTGGAAAACGCCACGGACCTGTCTACGCTCGCCTACGAGGTGGGTCTGCTGTCCGATGTTCCGCTCAAGACGGAACCCAAGGAGACTAAGCAAAAGCTGCATCCCATCGAGACCATCCCCGATATGCTTGGCGTCGAGATCTCGTTTATCCGCTCCCTGGCCGAAAACGACCTTATTCGCATCATCAAGAGCCCGCAGAACCGCGAGCTTGTCGATGGTCGCGATTTCCCGATCATCCGCTATTGCTCCGAGCTTTCGCGCTTCCATATCGAGCCGCGCAACCTGCGCCAGTACGTATCGTCCGCAAACCGCGAGTCCTCGATGTTTGAGCAGGTTCTCGTGAGCATGCTCGGTATGGATACTTCCGACGACGAGCGCGATGCCAAGCTCGAGCGTGCATTTAAAAAGCTGCATGACCTCACCGAGGGCGTCCATACCGCTCTGCTCAAGAACCGCGTATTTGAGTCACTCAACGCCGTGGTGGAGGATGCCGATATCGATGCCCTCGACGAGGAGATCGCACGCTCCGAGTCAACCAAGGCCAAAAGCGAAGAGGCATCTACCTCCGCGGTCCCCGTGCGTGAGGAATCCCTCGTGCAGCCGCTCAAGGTTGTCGCCCCCTCACGCGCCGGCACCGCCAGCGCGGCCAAATAGACGCTGCTACAAACCAGCCTCCCCTGAAAGGTCATGCCATGTACGACTTCGAATCTCACATCGTCGACATCCCCGACTATCCCGAGCCCGGAGTCGTCTTTAAGGACATCACGCCACTCTTTGGTAATCCCGAGGCCCTGAAGGCCATGGTAGATGCCCTGGCCGAGCATTTTGCCGGCATGGGCATCACCAAGGTTGTGGGTCCCGAGGCTCGCGGCTTTATGGTCGGCGTGCCCGTGGCCGTCGCCCTGGGCGCCGGCTTTGTGCCCGCACGCAAACCGGGCAAGCTGCCGCGCAAGACGGTGAGCGAGAGCTACGAGCTCGAATATGGCACCGACTCTATCGAAATCCATGCCGATGCCATTACCTCTAAAGATACCGTGTTGATTCTGGACGACTTGGTCGCGACGGGCGGAACCGTC
>DXLQ01000082.1:0-8012 GCA_019414685.1 Collinsella sp.
AAAGCTCCAAGCAGCCCTAAACAAGTCATTCCCCAACCAAGCCCGGGCATACTAACCCCTCATCAACAAAGCGCCCCTCGCGCCCCACCCCTTTCCGCCCCAACGCCACAAGGGCGACGACCTCGAGTAGGTCAACCTGGGAGGGACGAGGGCTTAGTTCCCCAATCTTTCCGCAGGGGGCAAAAAGCCTCGCCGCACGAAGTGCGCAGCGAGGCTTTTTGCATGCCCGAGGACGATTGGGGAACTAAGCCCTCGTCCCTCCCCGGGATATATAGCGAGTCGGAGTACCCTTGCTGTTACTCTGCTTTGCCCACGGAGTTGAGGTTGGTCATGCGGATCTTAACCAGCTCGATGATCTCACGCATGCCCTCCTTGGCCGGCTTCTTGGGATCGAAGCAGGCGGGGTTCTCAGCCATGTAGGCCATGAAGCCCTTGGTGTAGGCCTGACGCAGCTCGGTGGCGTAGTTAACCTTGCAGATGCCGTTCTTCACGGCCTCGGCGACCTGCTCATCGGGCACACCGGAGGTGCCGTGCAGAACCAGCGGCACGTCGACGGCGTCGCGGATGGCCTTGACCACGGACTGCTCGATGTGCGGATCGCTCGTGTACACGCCGTGGCTGGTGCCAACGCCAATTGCGAGGGAGGTGCAGCCGGTACGCTCGACGAACTCCTTGGCCTCGGCCGGATCGGTGTAGGGGCTCTCGCCCTCAACCGCAGGACCGTCGTCCTCCTTGCCGCCAACCTTACCGAGCTCGGCCTCGACGGGCACGCCCATGGCGCGGCCAGCGTCGGCGACGGACTTGGTCAGGGCAATGTTATCCTCGAAGGACTCGTGCGAGCCGTCGATCATGACGGAGGTGTAGCCGGTGCGGAAAGCCTGCATGCAGCGGTCATAGCCGTCGCCGTGATCGAGGTGCAGGGCAACGGGCACGGAAGCGCGCTCGGCGGCAGCCTTGACCATGCCGTAGAAGTAGTCCAGACCAGCGGTCTTGATGGTGCCCGGGGTGGTCTGCATGATGACGGGGGACTTGGTCTCCTCGGCAGCGGCCAGAACGGCCATAACAAACTCGAGGTTCTCGACGTTGAACGCGCCAACGGCGTAATGACCGGCCTGAGCGTCCTTGAGCATCTTTTCGGTGGTAACAAGTGCCATGAGCGTTTGCTCCTCTCCCTCGCCCGCATCTGGACATCGGGCGTAGTTGTTCACAAGGCGTTTTACCTTGCCTTTTTTCGCGCTCATTGTATGAAATTCAGCAGCTTTGCACGTGCGAGATATTGAGCCCATGCAGGTCAATACCGTCGTTTTTGAAAAGTAAACGGAAGGAATTTGAGCCGAGTGGACATGTTCGATATTGAATTTTGAGCGTTCAGCGTCTTTCTTTTATAGAAAAGATAAGTAATCGAAAGGTGTTTTCTTACCCAAAAAGAAAATGAACGAAAATAGAGTCAACACAATTCCTGCAAATTTAGCCGAGAATGGAGCAAACATGGCCCAAGCCACCAACCGTGCCTTTGCCGACGAACGCCGTACCGCCATTTTGGAAATGCTCGATCATAATGCCTCGGTGCAGGTAGCAGAGATCGCCCAGACCTTTGGCGTGTCCTCCGTCACCGCCCGCGCCGACCTGGACGCGCTCGCCGAAGCAGGCAAGCTGCGCCGCACGCACGGCGGTGCCGTATCACTCCACAAACGTCTGACCGTCTCCACGCAGGATCGCCGCATCAATGTCAACGTCGCCGCCAAGCAGGCCATCGCGCAAAGCGCCATCGAGCTCGTCAATGACGGCGACACGCTGCTCGTCGACTCGGGCACCACGGCGCTCGAGTTCGTCCGGCTCCTCGATCAGCGCGACGGTATCACCGTCATCACGGCCGACATTACCATTGCCGATTACATCGACGAGAGCATGCCCTCAGTCGATGTCGTCATGCTGGGCGGGGCGCTGCGCAAAGGCCATCGTTATTTGTACGGACCGCTCACTATGCAGGCGCTCCAAATGGTCCATGCCGATCTGGCCGTCATGTGCCCCGGCGCCTTTGTCCCCAGCTGCGGCTTTACGACCGACTTTCCCCAGATGGCCGAGACCAAAACGGCTATGATCACCGCGGCCCATCAAAGCGTCGCCCTCATGGACGCCAGCAAGGTTAACGGACGCGGCATGTACCGCTTTGCCGAGCTTGCCGATGTCGACTCCATCGTGATGGACCGTGACCCCGACCATGCCGTCGCCACCTCGATCGCCGAGGCCACTGACAGCTCACGTCCAGCCCTCGTCATCGCCGGCACTTAAACAAAAACCACCACAAAGGTGCCTGTCCCCTTTGTGGTGGTTGTGATGGTTGAGCATCAAAAGTGAACGTGTCGCTACTTGGACAGCTCGTCGGCGAGGGCCTCGATCTGAGCGCGCGAGGCTTCGTTGAGCGAGCCCAGCACAGTCACCTTGTTCTGCGTCAGGGTGATGTCCTTCATACCCTCGAGCTCCTTGGTCATAATCTTGGCCGCTGCAGGCGCCCAGGAACCGGACTCGACAAGCGCCACCGTACGGTTCTGATAGGCGTGCTCGGCAAGCGTGTGGATAAAGGTGCTCATGAACGGGAAGATCTCGCCCTGATAGGTGATGGAGGCGAGCACCAGACGGTCATAGCGGAACGCATCCTCAACGGCCTCGGCCATGTCGTCGCGAGCCAGGTCAAAGACGGAGACCTTCTGGCCGCGAGCCTCAAGCGCAGATGCGAGCTCCTCGACGGCAGCCTTCAGATGGCCATACACGCTCGCATAGGCGATCGTGATGCCCTCGTCCTCGGGCTGATAGCTCGACCAGGTGTTATAGGTGTCGAGGTAGTAGCCCAGGTTCTCGGTCAGCACGGGGCCGTGGAGCGGACAGATGATCTGAATGTCCAGGTCGGCGGCCTTCTTGAGCACGGCCTGCACGAACTTGCCGAACTTACCGACAATGCCAAAGTAGTAGCGGCGAGCTTCGCAAGCCCACCCCTCGGGGTCCTCGATGTCGTTGGCGCCGAACTTGCCAAAGCCGTCGGCGCTAAAGAGCACCTTGTCGGTTGCCTCGTAAGAGAACAGTACCTCGGGCCAGTGCACGTTGGGGGCGCCGATAAAGGTCAGGCTGTGGCCACCCAGGTCGAGCACGTCGCCCTCTTTGACGACCATCTTGCGCTCGGGGTAGTCGGTGCCAAAGTAGTTGACCATCATGCGGAAGGCGCCCATGCTGGCCACAATCTGTGCCTGGGGATAGCGCTCCATAAAGGCGGCGATGCCGGCGGAGTGATCGGGCTCCATGTGATGGACGATCAGGTAGTCGGGCGTGCGGCCATCGAGCACGGCCTCGAGGTTGCCGAGCCACTCGTCAACAAAACCGCCGTCGACTGAATCGGCGACAGCGATCTTTTCGCCCAAGATAACGTAGCTGTTGTATGCCATACCGTTCTCGGACACATCGTACTGGCCCTCGAACAGGTCAATGTCGTGATCGTTAACGCCAATGTAGCGGATATCCTTGGTGATCTCCATCAGGCAAAGCCTCCTAGATAGACAAAAGAGCCCGTCTATCATAGCACTCGTCTTCATAGCCACGGCTATCTGCCAGCATCCTTATCGATTGTTATTGAGGCGGAATATATCGCCATTGACCTGCAAAAACTATGTGCGCGGAGCTGCCGTGGTATGTCGAACGATAAGCTGGCCGGGAATACGAATGGCAACGGTTTTGTCCGTTGCCCCCGCCTTGGGAACCGCGTGCTCGAACACCTCGCGTCCGCGCTGATGTAGATCGAATCGCACGGTCGTAAGCTCGTTGTGTGCCACAAAATCATCGAGCGAATCGTCGACGCCCACCACGCTCACGTCCTCGGGCACGCGCAGACCGCTATCGCGCAGCGCTGCAATCGCGCCATTTGCCATCTGGTCGTTTGCCGCGTAAATCGCCGTCATGGTGTGATCGTGCTCGGCCAGGCGCCTGCCGGCCTCGTAGCCGCTGTTTGCAGACCAGTCGCCCTCGAGCGGCTCTGCCGGCTCGATGTGTTTACGCTCGAGTGCATCCTGCCAACCGGCGCGACGAAATTGTTCGTCGACCGAGAACGACGGGCCGCCAATATAGCGAATCTGCTCGTGCCCCAGCTCAAACAGGTGATCCATAAGCAATAGCGAGCAGCCGTAATGATCGGAATCGACCGTGGTCACCCGCGGGTGCGCATACATGGTAACGATGACCGTGCCAATGCCCGGCAGTGGATCAAACGTCTCAAAATCGGGCGCCATGCGGCTCATGCCGATGATGATGCCGTCCACTGGCAATGCGGCCATACGACGCGTGGCCTCGGCAAGCGAAAACTCCTCGGTCTTGGACATCTCGACCAGCGTGATGGCACAATTATGCTCGCGAGCAGCGCTGGCGATGCCGTCGATCATTGAGAGGTTGCCAAACTTGGTGACATCGTTGACGCATAGGCCAACCGAATGGTATCGACCGTCGCGCAGCGAGCGACCGGCATAACTCGGACGAAAGCCGAGCTCTTGCATAGCGGACTGCACGCGCTGGCGCGTCTGCTCGTTAACGTTGGGCAAGCCGTTGGCGACGCGCGAAACCGTCTGCTGCGAAACGCCAGCAGCGCGGGCGACGTCGGCCATGGAGACCGGACGCGTACCTGTATCGTTGGACGGGCGCCTTGCCACAGGATCACCTTCACCCTTGCGAGATCTGAATAGCGTGAATGCCGGCCCGGGCAGGAGTTTAGCCCGCGCCGAGGCCCGCTATCGTCGGACGCATGTTAACGTACTCTACTTTTTCAATCCGCATCTCTTCTGCTTTATAAGTCCATACGGCAATACCGTTCACGGCTGAATTTCTACCGATTACCAGATTCTCAAAAAGTGACAAGAGTTGTGTTATGAGTACGTTAACATAGCCCGTAACGTGCGGCATCGTGAACACTTGGTTCATGCCGCTTCAAGTTGTTAACGTACTCATAACGACGCAAAACCCACCCGTGCGCGCCAAGGAAAGGACTCCCATGACCACCCCCGACGAAAAGACATTCGCCACGCTCACCAAGCTGTTCGAGGAGGAGTTTGGCCCCATCGGCGACCGCCAGGTGCTCTACGTGCACGCGCCCGGCCGTTCCGAGATCAGCGGCAACCACACCGACCACGAGGGTGGCCACGTTATCGCCGGTTCGCTCGATGTCGCTGTCGACGGCATCGCCGTGGCAACCGACTCCAACAAGGTTCGCGTCGCCGACGAGGGCTATCCTACGTTTGAAATCGCGCTCGACACGCTAGACGTTCAGGAGTCCGAGAAGGGCACGTCCGCAAGCCTCGTCCGCGGCATGGCCCACGAGATTGCAGCCCTTGGCGTTGAGCCCCACGGCTTCGACTTTGCCTTTACCTGCTCCGTCCCCTCGGGCGGCGGTCTTTCCAGCTCTGCCGCCGTCGAGGCCGCGTACGGTCGTGCCATGGAAACCCTCTGGGGCGCACCCGCCATCGAGCCCGTCGCGCTCGCGCAGATGAGCCAGCGCACCGAGAACAACTATTACGGCAAGCCCTGCGGTCTGATGGACCAGGCCGCCGTGTGCCTGGGCGGCCTTGCCTACATGGACTTTGAGGACCAGGCTCAGCCTAAAACCCAGAAGCTCGAGCTCAACTTTGAGGATCACGGCTATGCGCTCGTGCTCGTTAAGGTCGGTGCCGACCACGTGGCCGCCACCGACGACTACGCCGCCGTTCCGCGCGAGATGCAGGACGTTGCCGCCGAGTTTGGCAAGGCACGCCTGTGCGAGGTCGACGTTGCCGATTTTGACGCCAAGCTCCCCGAGCTGCGCGCCAAGCTGGGCGACCGCGCCTGCCTGCGCGCCGTTCACTACTGGTACGAGAACGGCCTGGTCGACAAGCGCTGGGCTGCTCTGAACGCCGGCGACATCGATCAGTTCCTGGTCCTGACGCGCGAGTCCGGCGCCAGCTCTGCCATGTACCTACAGAATGTCGTTGCCAAGCTGGGCTCCGAGCAGCCCTCGATGTATGCCCTGGCACTGGCCGAGCACGTGCTCGACGGCCGTGGCGCCGTCCGTATCCACGGTGGCGGCTTTGGTGGCACCATCCAGGCCTTTGTGCCACTCGATCTGGTCGACACCTTTATCACCAAGATGAACAGCTGGCTGGGCGAGGGCTCTGCCCGTCACTACGCTATCTCTGACAAGGGGGCTTACGCGGCATGGCTGTAATGACCGACGCGCGCGAGGCTGCGCAGAACCTGATCGAGTACGCTATCCACCGATCGATGATCGGACAGGACGACCGCATCTGGGCCTACAACACCATTCTGGAGTGCATCGGCGCCACGGGCCCCGCGCTCAACATGGCCTGGGCGCTCAAGACCGAGAAGATTTCGCTCTTGCACCCCGATACCCTGCCCGATTTTGACCTGGAGGGCACGCTCGCCGCGCTTTCCGAGGCCGCCGTTGCCAACGGTGCTGCCGAAGACACGGTGTCGGGCCGCGACCGCATCGCCATGCGCATCATGGGCGCGCTCATGCCGAGGCCTTCGGTTGTAAACGAGGAGTTCAACGGCCGCATGGGCGTCAACGAGCCCCGCGCCGCGACCGACTGGTTCTACGGCCTGTGCTGCGACGCCGGCTACGTGCGCCGTGCCGCCATCGCGCGCAACATCAAATGGCGCACCCCCACCAACTGGGGCGACCTGGAGATCACCATCAACCTGTCGAAGCCCGAGAAGGACCCGCGCGACATTGCCGCAGCCGGCGCCGCAAAGAACACGGACGAGAAGTATCCCGCCTGCCAGCTGTGCATCGAGAACGAGGGCTATCCCGGACGCTCCGCCGCAGCCGACGGCGGCGCCCATCCCGCCCGCCAGAACCTGCGCGTTATCCCCATTCAGCTCAACGACGAGCGCTGGGGCTTCCAGTACAGCCCGTACGCATACTTTAACGAGCACTGCATTACTATGAGCTCCGAGCATCGCCCGATGCACGTCGACCGCAAGGGGCTGACCTGCCTGCTCGATTTTGTGGACCTGTTCCCGCACTACTTTATTGGCTCCAACGCCGACCTGCCCATCGTGGGCGGCTCGATTCTGTCGCACGACCACTTCCAGGGCGGCGCGCACGAGTTCCCCATGATGCATGCCGCCGAGGTCTCGCAGTTTAGCGTGCCCGGCTTTGACCAGGTCAGCGGCACCGTGTTGCAGTGGCCGCTTTCGGTGCTGCGACTGCGCTCGCACGTCCGCACCCAGCTGCTCGATGCTGCCGAGAAGATTATCCTCGCCTGGCGCGAGTGGACCGACGAGTCCGTGGGCGTTATCGCACACACAGCCGACGGCGTAGCGCACAACACCGTAACGCCCGTCATCCGCCGCGTCGACTCCCGCGGCAACGCCGGCGGCGAAATCTACGAGGCCTACCTGGCGCTTCGCTGCAATATCACGACCGACGAGCACCCGCTGGGCGTATTCCACCCGCATGCCAAGTACCACCACATTAAAAAGGAGAACATCGGCCTGATCGAGGTCATGGGCCTGGCAATTCTGCCGCCGCGCCTGGTTCCCGAGCTTGGCGCTGTCCGCGAGCATCTGCTGGCAGCCAAGGCCGATGCCAGCTACGACCTTGCCGGTGCACTCGAGGGCGATGATCTATGCCGCAGCCACGCCGCATGGGCCGAGGATGTCTATGCCCGCCGCGCCAACGAGCTTACGGCCGACAACGCCATCGATATCCTGCACGAGGAGGTCGGCGTGGTGTTTGGCCACGTGCTCGACAACGCCGGCGTCTTTAAGTGGGACGAAGCCGGCCGCGCCGCCCAGCAGCGCTTTATCGACTCACTGTAATGGTCCCTTGGGGACGGAGGAAAACAGATCATTTCGTCTTCAAGACAACGGCGCCCGCCGGCAACATCGCCGACGGGCGCCGTTTTTGAGTGTAGTCATTGGGGTCATTCTTAAGGGGCGTTCTTAAACGACTAGTCATTAAAGAGCGTCCCCAATGACTA
>DXLQ01000083.1:0-7945 GCA_019414685.1 Collinsella sp.
CGAGGTTCATGTCGACCTCGGCATGGCTGTCCTCGGAATAATCCAAGTCGAGCAGAGTGTTGCCGTCGACAACGCCCATGGAGATGGCAGCCACCTGGCCGATAAGCGGGATGCGCTCGATCTTGCCCGCCTCGACCCACATGGCGAGGGCGTCGTGCAGCGCCACCCAGGCGCCGGTGATGCTCGCTGTACGCGTGCCGCCATCGGCCTGAATCACATCGCAGTCGACGGTGACGGTGTACTCGCCGAGCGCCTTCATGTTGACGACGGTACGCAGGCTGCGGCCAATGAGGCGCTCGATCTCCATGGAGCGGCCCTTGCGGTTGGCGTGCTCGCGCTTGCAGCGCTTGCCGGTCGACGCCGGCAGCATGGCGTATTCCGCGGTCACCCAGCCGGCCTTAGCTCCCTTTCGCCAGCCCGGCACGCCCTCCTCGATAGTGGCGGCGCACAGCACGCGCGTGTCACCGAACTCGGCCAGACACGAGCCGTGAGCGTGCTTCATGACGCCACGGGTGAGCTTAACGGGGCGCAACTCGTTGGCGGCGCGACCGTTGGCGCGGTTGACCTGCATGTACTCCATAGAAATTTCCTTTCGGCAAAAGATGTGGCGAAGGCTCTGGCAGCTGCCTTACATCTATTTCAGCTCATCGATATCGATATGTTCGATGCTCTTGAGCGGCTGACCAAAGATAAAGCTGCCCGCCACCGCAAACTCGGCAATGTTATCGGCCGTCGTGGCAAAACGATGCTGCGGCTCGGCGGCGTCGCCCGCCAGCTGCTCGCGGCGCGTGAGGATATCGGTCAGCTCGCGCGTGGTCTCCTCGGCGGAACTCACGACGCGCACCCCAGGCCCCAGCGCATGGCGGATAGGTCCCACCAACAGCGGAAAATGCGTACAGCCGAGCACCACGGTATCGATGCCGTGGTCGCGCAGCGGCTCAACCGTGGCACCCACCAGCGCACGCACGGCAGGCGTATCGAAGATGTCCTCGTTCTCAAGCCACTGTTCCTGCAGATGTGCACCCGAGGCGAGCTCGTGTTCGACAACCTCGACAAAGCTCGAGGCTGGACAGCCGTATACATCGACGCCGGCATCTAGATCCTGAATGGCGCGCGTGTAGGCGCCCGAGCGAATGGTGAGGTTGGTGGCGAGCACGCCCACGCGACGCGTACGCGTGCTGTTGATTGCCGCACGGGCACCCGGCGCGATCACGCCGATCACGGGAACGTCGAGCACCTGCTGGGCCAGACGCAAGGCCGCAGCGGTCGCCGTGTTGCAGGCGATGACCATGATCTTGACGTCGTGCTTCGACAGCCAACGGCCCGCCTGCAACGCAAACGAGCGCACCTCATCCTCGGTGCGGGTGCCGTAGGGGCAGCGCTTGGTGTCGCCAAAGTAGTAGACGGACTCGTGCGGCAGCGCCGTCGCAATCGCGCGCGCAACCGTCAGACCGCCCAAACCAGAATCGAACACGCCAATCGGGCGCGTGTCGCCTGCCGGATTCTCGATATCGGACATTACCTCACCAGTCTCTCTCGAAAAGACATGTCCAAGTGCGGCGACGCCGCGCTACGAACGCGCCGCGACCAGCAGCTCTGCCGTCGCCGCCCAACCGTCGACAATTTTGCCGCGCGTAACGAAAGCGTTCTCGCAAGCAGCCAGGAACTCGGGCGCGCCGGCGCTCGTCAGGCCATTCTCGACCAGGCAGAACGTGCCCACGTGATCGGCCATGTAGAAGTCGGACTCGGAATCGCCGAGCGCGAGCGTCTCCTCGCGCTCGATCCCCAGGTGCTCGCAGAAGCGCGCGATGGCAACGCCCTTGTTGAGACCCGCGGGGTTGATGTTGAATGCGCGACCGTCCTCGACGCGATCGAGCTCGAGCGTCGTCGGCTTGGACAGGTGAGTCAGATGGCCGTTGCAAGCCCAGATCAGACCGCAGCCGGCCTCGTCCAGGATGGCCTGAACCTCATCGTCGGGCACATCGCCGCGCATGCCGACGGTGACCTCACGGTATTTGTAGCCGGTCGACATGTCGTTGTGATACTCGATCTTGTGCGGCCAGCGGGCGAGGATCTTCTCGCACACGCCGGTCTGCTCGATCACCTGGTGCGGCGTGAGGCCGCAAGAGGAGTCGTAGGGCATGTCGCCGGTCAGATACTCCCAATCGTTGGCTTTGAGGTCGTACATGACCAGGCCGCCCATCTCGCCGATGTAGGAGTTGAGACCGAGCACGCGCGCGTCCTCGTGGATCATGGTACGGTTGCGGCCCGAGGTGGGAACCACCTGAATACCAGCGCGAGCGAGCGCCACGACGGCCTCGACGAGTTTGGTCGAGGGGTTGCCGTCGTTGTCGCGTAGCACGCACGAGCCGGGTGCGAGCATCGTGGCATCCAGGTCGGTAAAGACGTACTTGACCTTGGCCAAGCGCTCGCGCATCTCGCCCGAAAGCTCGGCAACGGTCGGCAGGGTGTTGTGGGACATGGTTACTCCGTTTACGTAGAAGGGTTTGGACTTGGACGGCATGTTTTGATTGAGGGAACACGCTTATGGCGACAGCGCACTCAGGGCGCCGCCGCCATCATGGTTCATTAGTCAAACTGGGTAACATCGATCAGGCGATTGGCCAACGAAAGGTCGCTCTCGATGGGCACGAACTCGTCGCCCACGTGCATGAGCTCTTCGTCACCCTTTGCCAGCAGCAAGACAATGGTGGGAGCATCGGGGTTGACGTACTCCTCGCGCGCCGCCTTGAACGCCGCATGCACAGCGGCTTCGCGGTCGAGGATGATCTTGTTCGGCGTATCGTCGGGAACATGCTCGGCAAGCTCGCGACAGACCTTCATCGGGTCCTCGTGAGCTGGATCCTCGTTGGCAAAGATCATCAGGTCGGAATACGGTGCGGCCTCGCGCGGAAGCTGCTCGCGGCGCTCCTGCGCCTTGCCGCCGGCAGCGCCAAACAGCGCAATGACGGGGCTAGCGGGAAACGCGCGCTTGACCGACGAGAAAAGCGAACGGAACGAAAGCTGGTTGTGCGCATAGTCGACGACGCAGATCACGCGGCCGTCCTTCGACTCCACGACCTCCATACGGCCCGGCACACGCAGTTTGGAGAGGCCCTTCTTGATAGCCTCGATACCGATGCCGATCTCGCGCGCAGCGGCGATAGCGACCAGCGCGTTTTCCACGTTAAAGTCGCCCGCGATGCCCAGCAGGACCTTCTCCCCCGTCTCGGACTCGTCGGCACACAGGCCATGCAAGTTGAACTCGATGCTAAAGCCGACCATGCGTACGTCGCTTGCCCACAGGCTCGCCTCGGGATGCTCGACCCCAACGGTCACCAAGCGATCGGCCGTCGACGCTGCCTCTAGCACACGGTCAACCTCTTCGGTGCCTAGATTCACCACGGCGGTCTTTGCCTGGTCAAAGATCCTGAGTTTGCTCTCAAAATAATCCTCAAACGTGGGGTGTTCGATCGGCGAGATGTGGTCGCGGCCGATGTTGAGGAAGCACGCCACGTCAAACGGCAGATTCTCGACGCGTTGGTACTTGAGCGCCTGGCTCGAAACCTCCATGACCATGGACTGGCGACCGGACGTGCGGCAGTTGGCGATATGGCGCCAGACCTCGGGGGCCTCGGGCGTAGTATTGGTGCTCTCGTAGCACTCGATGCCATCGTCGGTACTCACCGAGCCGATCATGCCGCAGGACTCGCCCGCCGCTTTGATAATCGACTGGAGCATAAAAGCGGCCGTGGTCTTTCCCTTGGTACCGGTGATACCCACGATCTTGACGTCGTGGTCGGGACGGTCGTAGACCTCCGGCGGCAACAGGGCCATGGCCGTGCGAACACTATCAACAACCAGCATCGCAGCACCGCTCTCCTGCGCCAGCGGCTCCAGAGACTCGACCAGCGACTCCTCGCACACAAATGCGACGGCGCCCGCATCGAGCGCCATGCTCAAAAACGCGGGCTTAAAGGCAGCACCTTTGCAAAAGAATACGTCACCTGCCGAGACCGCGCGCGAATCAAACGAGCAGCCGGTCACGGCGCGCTCGTCAACCTGCTCTGATGCGCGCAGCTCGCCGCACACATCGAGAAGCTTGGCAAGCGTATCGACCGTGGTCACGGTCGCGGAATCCGAATGGTGCATCTTTCACCTTTCTCAGCCATTTGGCAGGGACGGTTTTATAGTAACTGAAACGCACCCACGCAAAAACGGCTCCCGGAGGAGCCGTTACGCGCAGGCGTTCGTAAGCCGAGGCTAGGCAGCCTGAACAGCGGGCTGGTCCTCGTCGATAAAGAAGCGCTTGTACCACACTAGGAACACGAGCGGCGTATAGATCTTGCGCTGGAAATCGCCCTTGCCCGCAAAGTGCAGATCGAGCAGGTGCATGAGCTCGTCGGTATTGAAGAACTCGCTTGCCCACGGCGCGGTGAAGTACTCCTTGACATAGTCGTACCACTTTTGCTCGCGCAGCCAGTAGACAATCGGCACCGGGAAGCCCACCTTGGGACGGGTGGCCCACTCATCGGGCAGCGACTTGTTGGCAGCGTGGCGGAGTACCTGCTTGTTGCCGTTCTCGTTGATGCGGTAGCGATCGGGAATGTGCTCGGCGAACTCCATGACTTTGCGGTCCAGGAAGGGCACGCGCAGCTCCAGCGAGTGCGCCATGCACATCTTGTCGGCCTTGAGCAGAATGTCGCCCGGGAGCCACATGTTCATGTCCAGGTACTGCTTCTTGACCAGTTCGGGCTGACCCTTCACGCGTGCGTAGATGGGTGCAGCGAGCTCAAAGGCGCCATCGCCGGTGTTGTACTCGGGCTTGAGCACGCCGTCGACCTCGCGCTCCGGCCATACCAGAGCCTGTCCCAGGAACGACTTCTCGGGGATCTCGGCACCCTTGACCAGGAAGTTATGTCCCTTGAAGTACGGCATATGCAGCGCCAGGTTACCGAGCGCGCGACGGATGGGCAGCGGCACCATCTTTTTGTACTTGCGCACCGGGACCGTGTCCTCGTAGTAGGCGTAGCCGCCAAAGAGCTCGTCGGCGCCTTCGCCCGAAAGCACGACGGTAACGTCCTTGCGGGCCATCTCGGCCAAGAACCACAGCGGCACGGAAGACAGGTTGGACTGCGGCTCGTCCATGTGATACTGGATGTCCTCGAGCGCACCGAAGAACTCGTCGGCGGTAATCATCTTGCGAACGTTCTCGACGCCGAGCTTATCGGAAAGTTCCTTGGCGTAGTTGGTCTCGTTGAAGTTCTTGTAGTCAAAGCCCACCGAGAAGGTCTTGTCGGGCATGAGGCAAGCGGCGATGTAGCTGGAGTCGACGCCACCGGAGAGGAACGACGCGACCTTGACGTCGGCGATGCGATGGGCCTCGACACTCTCGTGCACGACCTCGTCCAGCTCATCGACATACTCTTCGAACGGCTTCTCGACGGCAGAGTAATCGCAATCCCAGTAGCGCTCGATGTTCATCTTGCCGGTCGGGATATCGACGGTAAAGTAGTGCGCCGGCGGCAGCTTGTAGACACCCTCGAAGAAGGTCTCCTCGGTTGCCGAATACTGCAGCGTCATGTACGGACGCAGGGCCTTTTTGTTGACCGCCTTGTGGAAGTGCGGGTAGTCCAGGAAGCTCTTGATCTCGGAGCCAAAGAGCACGCCCGGAGCGCCGTCGCCCGCATCGGCCATGGGATAGTAGTAAAGCGGCTTGATGCCAAAGATGTCACGGGCGCCAAAAAGCTTGTTCTTCTTTTTGTCCCAGATGACGAAGGCGTACATACCGCGCAGGCGATCGAGGACGGCCTCGCCCCACTCCTCGTAGCCGTGCAGGAGGCTCTCGGTGTCGGCGCCGCAATGGAACTTGTAGCCCTTGGCTTCGAGCTCGGAACGGAGTTCTTGGAAGTTGTAGATCTCACCGTTGAAGACAATGACGACGCTGCCGTCCTCATTGGCCATGGGTTGGGCGCCAGCCTCGGTCAGGTCGAGGATCGACAGGCGGCGGAAGCCGAGGGCAACGCGGCCGTCGATAAACTGACCGCCCATGTCGGGACCGCGATGGACGATGCGGTCCATCATCTTGGTGAGCACCTCGGATTGGTTATCCGTCCCACCGACAAAACCGACAAAACCGCACATATACTATCCCCTCTGCTGTTGCTGGGCATCAAATCGAATCAGTAGCTTTTGAGTATACCCGAGGGCGTAAAGAGGGGCGGAATGTTCAGGCAATCTCAACTGAATCAGCTCCGCTGTGACACGCGCCGGTTACCTTTAATGGATATGAGGTGAATGGGGCGATTGTTTTGCTATACTCTCTCCGCACGGGCGATTGGCGCAACGGTTAGCGCAGGTGCTTTACACGCACAAGGCTGGGGGTTCGAATCCCTCATCGCCCACCATTGAATTGGAAACGGTCCTCGCAAGGGGACCGTTTTTGTTTGGGCCCAGCGCATGGGATTCGAACCCGAAAGGGTGCGGAGCTGAGGAAACGCGAAGCGTTTTCCAGCGCAGCACGCGAGGGCCGTAGGCCCGAAGCGAAAGCGGGCGGCGTCAGCCGCACGCGACATCCCTCATCGCCCACCACTGAATTGTTAGGCTCCCAGCAATGGGGGCCTTTCTTTTTTGGACCCATCGCAGAGGGATTCGAACCCGACAGGGTGCGAAGCTGAGGAAACGCGAAGCGTTTTCCAGCGCAGCACGCGAGGAGCGGAGCGACGAAGCGGATGCGGGCGGCGCCAGCCGCACGCGGACATCCCTCATCGCCCACCACTGAATTGGAAACGGTCCTCGCAAGGGGACCGTTTTTTGTTTGGGCCCAGCGCATGGGATTCGAACCCTAAGGACCCCTTATTTCAAGGTCCGTGGCCAAATAATGGCAAAAATGAGTACTGCTACTTTGCTTGCAACATATAAACAGATAGTGTTTGCTTAGGTTACGCAACATATGTCCATTATAAGGACTAACAGTCAGATCAAAATCGTGTATTCATCGCCATTTCGACTTGCCATCTGGCCTTATTAGTCCAAAATTGCTGCTACCAAATCGGTAACAGTACTCATATTTGATGTTTTTTGACCAGCAGGTCTCCCTGCCTTAGCAAATCTAAGGCAAAACGGGCTCCAGACCGCTGAATCATGCCGCATAGGGCACGTCCGCAGTCCGGAACTCGGTCCAAATTGAGTTATTGCGCCGCGTTAGCCCAAAACACCCGACAGGATCTCGATCAGACTGTCCACGTCGGCTTCCTCGCAGACGAGTGGCGGCAGGAAACGCAGCGTATGCGCACCCGTAGCGTTGATCACGGCACCGGCGGCCAGCGCGCGGGCAACAACACCATGCGCGTCGCCCGCGGCATCATCCAAATCACAGCCGAGCATCAAGCCGCGACCACGTACCTCGGTCACGTGCGGCAGCTTGGCGAGCTTTGCCTCCATATAGGCACCCACCTTGGCAGCATGGTCGGCATAATCGCCGCGCACAAGCGCGGAGAGCGTCGCGGCGCACGCCGCGACGGCCAAGCAGCTACCGCCAAAGGTCGAGCCGTGGTCGCCCGGCTTAAACACGTCGGCAATCTCCTTCTTTGCCACGACGGCACCCATGGGCACGCCATCGGCAATGCCCTTGGCAAGGCTCATGATGTCGGGCTCCACGCCATAGGTTTGGAATGCAAACGGCTTGCCGGAGCGGAAGATGCCGCACTGGACCTCGTCGGCGATAAGCACGGCGCCCACTTCGTGTGCCAGGTCGCGCGCTGCCGCCATAAACTCCTCGGTCATGGGGTGCACGCCACTCTCACCCTGGATCGGCTCGAGCATCACGGCACAAATCTCGCTCCCCAGCTGCTTAAAGATCGCACGCAGCTCGTCCACATCGTTGGGCGTGCAGGCCACAAAGCCACCCGGCAGCGGGCGGAAGCTGTCCTGCAGCCAATCCTGC
>DXLQ01000084.1:0-3151 GCA_019414685.1 Collinsella sp.
GGTGACGTCTTCGTCGGCAAAGTCGGTGCCCCAAATACCCGTGTCCTGGCCGATCAGCACGATCTCGCGCACACCGCCGGCAACCAGGTCGCGCACCTCGGAGATAATGCTCTCGGCATTGCGCGAATGATAGCGACCGCGAATATAGGGGATCATGCAGAAGCTGCAGAAGCGGTTGCAGCCATCGGAAATCTTGACGTAAGCAACGGCGCCCTCGACAGTGCGCTTGACTTGCGGAATATAGGCAGCGATCTCACGCTCGACACCCAGCACGCCATCGATGACCGCCACGATGCCGTCCTCCTCGTCGGCCTTCACAAAGGCAGCGACCTCGGGCAGTTCATCGGGCAGGTCGTCGCCATAGCGCGACGGCACACAGCCGCACATGACGATGGGACAAGAACGAACGCCGTCCTGAACCTCGTTGGCGAGCTCGAGCGTGGTCTCGATGCTCTCGGACGTTGCGGAGGCGAGGAACGAGCATGTATTGACGATGGCGATATCGGCATCCTGTGGGTCGAATGCCTCCTCGTAGCCCGCGGCGGTCAAAAGAGAACGCATGCGGTCGGTGTCAACCTCGTTCTTAGCGCACCCGAGGGTGATGTAGAGCACGGAGCCCAACGGTGTATCCATGTTGGAGAGCAGTCCTTTCGAATGATATTAGCGGTAGTTGGTGAACTGCAGCGGCTGGCCGTAGTCCTGGTCGCGCAGGAATTGGATAACGGTCTGCAACGCGTCCTTCGAAGCAGAGGAAACACGCAGCTTCTCGGCCTCGATGGTCACCTTGACCTTGAGCTTTTGGTCCTTGATGTCCTTATTGATCTTCTTGGCGGTCGCCTGGTCGATACCCTCGACGATATGGCCGAGCACGCGCACGGTGCCGCCCGATGCCGCCTGCGGCGCGTCCCAAGAGACAGCCTTGAGGTCGATGCCGCGCTTGATGAGCTTAGAGCTCAGCACGTCAATGATCTGCTTGGAGACAAAGTCGGCCGGGGCGTTGATTGTAAAGAGCTTGTCGCCCTTCGAAAGCTCGATCGTGGCGCCGGAATCCTTCAGGTCATAGCGCTGGGAAATCTCGCGCGTGGTCTGCTGGAAGGCGTTGTCGACCTCTTGCATGTTGACCTCGGACACGACGTCGAAGCTGGAATCTTTAGCCATGATGTTTCCTTTCGCGTACGAGAGGCCTAGTAGCTATCGTACGAATAGTCGGTAGAATCGCTGGGCGTCTGACCGTCAGTTGCGGTATCGGCGCCATCCGTGGACTGGGTATCGGTACCGTCGGTGGTATCGGTACCATCGGTGGTGTCGGTACCATCAGAACTTTCACCATTCTCGGAATCAGACGTCTCCTTCTTGGGAACGGTGATCGTCACGCGCGCCACGCCCGAGGTCTTGGTATCGTAACGGACCTTTTCACCGTTCTTGGTAACGGTGACATCGGAAGGCTTGGACGTGGTGATCTCGATCGAGGACTCGGGCGTGTACTCCTGCTCAAAGGGGCCAGTCGCCTGGGCGCCATAGACCGACTTGCCGTCGACCTTGACCTCAATCCACGCGGTCTTTCCCTTGGCAACCGAGACCTTGACCTTCGTGACCTCGTTCTCTTCCTTCATTGCCGTCGTCTTGGTAGCGTCCGAATCAGCCGACTCATCCGTCGCCTCATCGGTGTCTTCGTCCTCGTCGACCGTTTCGGACTTCTTAGAAGACTTCTTGGTCGTCGTCTTGGTAACAGCGGGCGTCTCAGGCGTGGTCTCGGGCGTCGAAGATGCGCAGCCGCGCAGAAGCACCACGATGAGCACAATCAACAGCAGCGCAACGGCACCGATGCCGGCGTAGACGATACGCGGATCGAGCCCGTTGTTTTGAGGAGTACGTGATCCGCCGCGTCCACGATTGGAACTGCTGCGGCCGCCTCCCTGAGGCATACGACCACGATTGCTATCGGAACGGCCGCGATAGCCACCCTGGCCCTGAAGGCTGCGCTGACCCGAGCGGGGCGCAAGTTCACCGCGGCCTTGATAGCCACGCTGGCCCGAACGCGGAGCCGAAGAGCGCTGGCCATACGGCTGTGATTGAGAGCGAAGACGCGGCGTCACCTGCGTGGTATCGGCATCCGCATAGCCACCGCGAGAGCGACCAGAAGAGACCCCACGGTAACCGCGATCGGAATAGCCGCCGTCGCCGTAGCCGGCACGAGGGTCACGAGCCACGCCGCGGGCAGCGGGAAGTGCACGGTCCTCGGGCATCGGCGTACTGCGGAACCGGTCACGCTGCGAACGAATCTCCTCGCCCGAACCCGTCTCGGTAATATAACCGGCCTGCTGAGGACGCTGTCCATAACGCGTCGAACGACCGCCCTGAACCATCAGGAAGCGCCCGTTATCGACCGAGGAACGCGAATTGACGTAGCCAGCGGCTTCCTGAAAACGACCGCCCTGCTGCGACGTCTCGCGCTCATATGCCATCAGATCGTCAAAGTAGGCATTGACGACCTCGCGCGGATTGAGGCCCAAAAAGCGAGCATAGCTCGAAATCATGCCCTGCGCATAGCCGCGCGGCGGCATCGAAGCAAAGTTACCGGTCTCGAAAAACTCGATGATCTGCGGCCTGATTTTGATGGTGTTGGCGACCTGCTGAATGGAAAGGCCCATTCGGCGACGCTGCTCGAGCAGCATGTCACCAAAGCGTGCAGCCATCAGAATCCTCCAAACTCACGATCTTCACGTGCCATCTCGGCGTCGACAGATTCCAGCGCGGCAAGCCCCTCCTCGTCCAGCAGGACCTCGCGCGGCTTGGAACCGTCGGGCGGACCGACGACACCCTTTTCTTCCAGCATGTCCATAATACGCCCGGCGCGCGCATAGCCAACCTTCAGACGACGTTGCAGGCCAGATGTGGAGCCAAGCTGCGATTCCACCACAATATGGGCGGCTTCCCAAATGAGAGGATCATCGTCTTGCGGCTCGGCGACTCCGGTGCGGACAATGCCGCCGCCACCCGCCATGGACATGGAAGCGGGCGCCACGGCAGACAGAATCTCCTCGTGGTAGTCGGGCTCGCTCTGCGACTTGACGAACTCGACAATCTCGTTGATTTCGTCATCCGAGACAAAGCAGCCCTGGATACGGCGAGGCTTGCCCCAGTCGACCTT
>DXLQ01000084.1:3251-7819 GCA_019414685.1 Collinsella sp.
TCGTAATGCTCAAACTCGCCGGCGGCCTGCTTTTCGTTGTAGGTCGAGATCTTACGCACGTTGAGACGCTCGAAGACCTTCAGGCGACGCTCCATCTCGGACACGGCCCATTGCAGAGCGCTCGCGGCCTGCTTGGGCTCGGTCACCACGGGCACGTAAAGATGCGGCAGACCGTTATAGCCCGCAAGCTCGACGCGCTTGGGGTCGACCATGATCAGGCGAACGTCCTCGGGAAGGGCGCGCATGAGCAAGGTCGTGATGATGGAGTTGATCATGACCGACTTACCGGAACCCGTGGTACCGGCGATCAGCAGGTGGGGCATCTTGGCGAGGTCGGCGACGACCGGCGTACCCTCGGCATCGCGACCGATGGCCAGCTCGAGCGGACCGCCCTTCACATAGGGCAGCACGTCGCCCAGGTTGACGTTCTGGCGCTTGCGATTGGGGATCTCGATACCCACAAGCGAGGTACCGGGGATCGGGGCAAAGATGCGCACCGACTGAGCAGCGAGCGAAAGCGCGATATCGTCCTCGAGGCTCGAAATCTTGCTCACGCGCTCGCCCTCGCCAGGTTGCAGCTTAAAGGTCGTCACCGTGGGGCCGGCGATCCAGCCGACCACGCGGGCACTGCGGCCAAACTCAAGCAACGTGGACTGAAGCGACTCGGCAGTCTGTTCCAGCTCCTTGTCAGAAGACGCGGAGGACGCCGACTGCGGGTTGGCATGCAGGATTTCGAGTGGCGGAAGCTTAAGGCCATCCTCTTCTTCGCCCTCGTTATCTGCGGCGCCGCCGTCCGCTCCCCCATCCCTAGCCGCAGCCGATCCGACAGCACTCGAGGCAGGCGCATCGGCAACCTTGGGATGCTTCAAGAAGTCGGGAATCTGAGGTGCTGCCGAGACAGGATTCACGGCAAACGGCGGCTCGGACTCGTCGATCTTATCGGGGTCGTCTTCCATCGAAAGCTGGCCGGTTACCTGTTCGCGCTTGGCATGGCGACTCGGCAGCAAAGTTGTCTTTGCGGTCTCAATCGGCGCCTCGTCGTCCTCGTCATCGCCCTCAGTGAGCTCAATCTCGCTATCGGACCAAGACGGGTCGGGCTCACTCGTATTGAGCTTAGGCGCAGCCTTGCCCTTCTTGGCATGGCGGCGCGGCAGCAGCGTCGTCTTAGCGCGCTCGGCCTCCACGGCATCGGATACGTCGACAAACGGATCCTCGTCCTCGTCGTCATTGTCCAAAACCGGGTCCACATCGTTGCCCATGACCGTGGTCACTGCAGCATCGGAGCCCTTTTGACGAAGAATGCTCAGGTGCGGACGGGCAACGCCGGGCACCGACAGGGCTTCGTCGTCACCCCACGGACTCGCGTTAACATCGGCACGACGGCGCTCGGCAAAATCGGCCGCACGGTCGCGAGCAGAGCGCAGCACGCCGCCAACCGAAAAGCCGATGATGACCAAGCCCACGACGACAAGGCCCAACAGGACTACCATCGCGATAGGCTTACCCAGGGCATTCTGCAGCGCACTCGCAATAAACGCACCGATGTAGCCACCCGAGGCGGACAAATTTTGCGGCGTGAACATAAGGTCACACGAGACACTCGTACCCGGCACCATCAGCGAAAGAATGGAAACGACGGCGATAAAGACCACGGCGCCGCCCGCAACAGAGCGCACGTTGAGCGGCGAGTCCTCGCCTAAAAAGAGCGTGGCGGCAAACAGCAAAATGACGATCGGCAGCACATAGGCGCCCAGACCAAAGCCCAGGTGGTAGAAACCGGCAACCGCAGCCGTAACGGGTGCGGTCGCCGGCGAAATCACGGCAATGAAGGACGCAATCGCCAAAACGGCGATGACCACGCCGGCAATATCGCGGTTGGCCGAAGGCTCGACCAGGGGCTCGAACTCATCGAAGTCCGCCTCGTGGCCCTTATTGGCACGCAGATGGGAACCGGCACCCTTAGCAGATGCCGGTTGGTTATTGGCCTTATTGCCTTTGGCGTTTTGTGCAGATCCGCGCGCCAAACTAAACCTCCATGACGACCGGGATGATCATCGGACGGGTGCGCGTACGGCTCCAGATAAAGTTAGAGAGCGAATCGCGCACGGCCTTGCGAATGGCATCGGAACCGCTGCTCGTAAAGCTGAACTTGCCTTTCTCGATCGTCTTCATGATGGACGCGGAGGCATCCTCGGAGAACTGGTCGTCGATGGCAAACGAGACGCCGCGGCCCGAGAACTCGATGGCCTCAATCTTCTTGTGCTTGAGCGAGACGATGGCAACAGCGGTAACCATACCGTCGTTGGCGAGCTTCTGACGATCGCGCAGGACGATGGGGTCGGTATCGCCGATACGCAGGCCGTCGACGTAGACGACGCCGGACTCGACGGGCGTACCGCGCTTGACGATACCGCCGCGCATCTCGAGCGTGTCGCCGTTATCGAGGATAAAGATATGATCGTCCTTGATGCCCATCTTGCGGGCCAGCTGGGCATGGGCGCGCAGATGCACGGCCTCACCGTGAACCGGCATAAAGTAGGTGGGCTTGGCCATGGCCATCAGGAGCTTGAGCTCCTCCTGGCTACCGTGACCGGAGACGTGGACGAGAGCGCGGTTCTTATCCCACACGTCGCAGCCGAGCTTGGCCAGGCTGTTGACGACCTGCTGGACAGCCTTCTCGTTGCCAGGAACGGGAGTTGCCGAGAGGATGACGGTATCGCCCTCGTGAATAGAGAGCGTCTTGTGCTCACCGTTGGCCATGCGGGACAGCGCCGACAGCGGCTCGCCCTGCGAACCGGTGCACATGACGACAATCTTATCGTCAGGCAGGTTATCGATATCAAAGGCATCGATAATATCGGCATCGTCGATGTTGAGGTAGCCAAGCTCGCGCGCCACGCGGGTATTGGTGAGCATGGAGCGTCCGGTCACGACAACCTTGCGGCCGCACTTGCGGGCGGCGTCGCAGATCTGCTGCAGGCGATGGATATGGCTCGAGAACGACGCGACGAACACGCGGCCCGGGGCGTTCTTGATGGCGTGCAGCAGGTTGGGACCGACCTCGGCCTCGGACTTGGTAAAGCCGGGAACCGTGGCATTAGTGGAATCGGAAAGCAACAGGTCGATGCCCTGCTTGGCAAAGCGGCTGATAGCGGCATAGTCGGGCGTGACGCCGTCGATGGGCGTCTGGTCGAGCTTAAAGTCGCCGGTGTGCATAACGGTGCCCTGATTGGTACGGATGAACACGCCCAGAGCGCCGGGAATGGAGTGCGTCATCGAGAAGAAGTCGAGCGAGATGCCGCCGAGGTTGACATGGCTGCCGCCCTTGACCTCGCGGAACTTGGGTGCGCGGATGCGGAACTCAGAAAGCTTGCCCTCGATAAAGCCAAGCGTCAGCTTGCTCGAGAAGATGGGCACCTTATTGTTGAGGTCCTGCAGCAGATACGGAAGCGAACCGGTGTGGTCCTCGTGGCCGTGGGTGACGACGATACCGCGGAGCTTCTCCTCGTTCTCCAGAACATAGGTGTAGTCGGGAAGAACCAGGTCGATACCGGGCTGGGAGTCATCCGGGAACATGAGACCGGCGTCGACGAGCACCATGTCGTCGCCGCACTCGAAGACCGTCATGTTCTTACCGATGCCGTCAAGGCCTCCGAGCGGAATGATCTTCAAGGGAGATGATTTTTTAGCTGCCATAGGTTAGTGTGGTTTCCTTTCTTCGAAACGGGTCTGAAACAACCGACGGGGCGCTTCTGGCAAACCGACCGCCGGGAACGTACAAACATGCATCACAGAGTCGATGCAATAACCACAGTATGATACCCATTTGCACAACAACAGACCACCCATGCATCAAAGCCCCATCTGAACCTGTGTATCCCGCCGGTCAGGGCTCAGCGGCCCCGGCACGGGCTAAGTTTCCTGCTCTACAGTCCTGCTCACGACGGAGGCCACATTAAGTGGCCTCCTGTTCGTGCGGAACTCGCGATAAACTTAGCCCGTGCCGGGGCCGCTGAACCCTGACCTGCCAATATGAGATAGGTTTATTTTGGTAGGTTTTATCAGGGGAAATACTGCTGTGTCTATCTACTGATCTGAAATCTGACTACTGAATAGACTGTCTAACTAAATAGCGAGCGGCACTAACCAGCCCTTTTGCTTGCGCCCGGGAGGGCCGCATATGAAGTTTATCGCGAGTTCCGCACGCAAAGGAAAGCACTTAATGTGCTTTCCGTCTTGCGCAGGACTGTAGAGCAGGAAACTTCATATGCGGCCCTCCCGGGCGCAAGCAAAAGGGCGACCCCTGTAC
This sequence comes from Collinsella sp., assembly GCA_019414685.1. Lineage (GTDB taxonomy): Bacteria > Actinomycetota > Coriobacteriia > Coriobacteriales > Coriobacteriaceae > Collinsella. The sequence goes on from DXLQ01000084.1 coordinate 7,561, forward strand.
GGAGTCGCCCTTGTTGAGCTGCTTATGTGTAGCTATTACTCGGCGTCGTGGTGACGGCGGGGCTTGCGGCCTCCGTTGTCGCCGGGACGGCGCGGACGGTCGCTGCGCTCGGAGCGCTCGCGGCGCGGACGCTCACGGCGCTGGAAGTGCTCGCCGTCACCCTCGGAGGCACCCTCGGCGCGAGCCGGGGCCTCGGGCTTGTCGAGACGATCGAGCGAGATCTTGCCGCGATCGTCGACCTCGATGACGACGACCTTGA
>DXLQ01000085.1:0-7639 GCA_019414685.1 Collinsella sp.
CACGTCTATGTTCGCTTTAGTAAACTAGCACGTGGTTAACTTTTTGGAAAGGGTCTCTATTCAGATTTCGGAAAAGTTTCCTATATGAAACAAAAAGGCGCGGCAAAGGACCATCCTTTACCACGCCCTATCATGCTTAGAGCGAGAGATTTCTGATCGACGTAACGCAGGAAGCCTCGTCTACGCCCGAAACACGAAAGACGACGTTCTCTCCGCACTCACCATAGAGGGCCATGAGCCCCATGACATCGCGGCCATCCGTGTGGCGATCGCCGATGCTGACTGACACGTCGCTACGATGCTTGGCAATGATGTCATAGAGCAGCGCAACCGGGCGGGCATGTAATCCCAACGGATCTTTAATCGTCTTTGTAAACTCGACCATATCCCCTCCCACGACATCGCACATTCGGCCGGCAAAACCCAGCCACGTGGTAGATATTGTAGCGTTAGATGCTTGTCGAGAGCCCCTCTGAACACCTCGTGGTCAAAAAGTGGCAAATATGAGTACTGTCACCATTTTAGTAGCAGCAAAATCGAGAGCAAATTGCCTACTTTGAGCGATTCGAAGAGGTTGAAAGCCGTCAAACGCCCTTCAAAGGGGGTTAGATAAATTGATTTTGAGCCCATTTTGCTCAGAACAGGCCGAAAAATATGACACCTCTTTTGCAGCAGTACTCATATTTGGCATTTTTTGCCCACAGGGTCCAAAACCATGCCCCAAAACACAAAAGGAGGGGCCTCGTAAGGCCCCTCCTTAGGAAAGGGAATCGATTTATTCCACAGCCGTAGATTAATCCTAGCCGCTACTCCATCATGTCGAGGACGGAGGGGCGCAGCTCGCTCTCGGCAGCCTCGGGATCGGTCTCGCGCAGGCGGTTGATGTAGCGGTTGTACCACATCACGGCAAGGCCCAAGAAGACAACCACGCCGCCAACGTTGTAGACCAGCGTCAGCCACAGCGGCTGATCGAGCGGAATGGTGCCGCAGATAAGCACGAAGCAGAAGACCACAAGCAGGAATGCGGCAACGACCAGGCCAAAGCTGCGCGAACCCATGCGGAAGCCACGGGGAGCGGCATCAAAGTTCTTGCGCAGCATAAAGTAGGCAAGCAAAATCAGCAGCGGTGGGAGCAGAGCGGTGGCAGCAGTCATGTTGGTAACGATCATGAGCAGGTCGTCGAGGTTACCGGAGCCCAGGGCCGGAATGATCAGGATGGGGACGACGATGGCGAACTGCAGCCAAGCAGCGCGGGCAGGAATGCCATGCTCGTTGAGCTCGACGATCTTGCTACCAAAGACGCCCTTGGGGATCTCGGTGAAGAAAACCTTGATGGGAGCAGAGGTCCACATCATGAGGGAGCCCAGCGTGGCGGCGAGAAGGATCAAGCCGATGGCGCGCGTAGACACTTCCATGGGAATGCCAAAGTGGGCAAAGACAGCGCCGAATACGTCGAAGATACCGGTGGAGATGGCAACGCCGCCCTCGGGGATGAACAGGTTAACCAGCAGCGAAGCGCCTGCATACAGAAGGCCGATGGTCAGGCCGGCGATAACGACGGTGCGCACGAAGGCCTTGACGCCACCCTTAAGGTCGTTAAGGAACACGCCGACAGACTCAGCGCCGCCAACGCCTTGGATGATCCAGGCAAGCGTACCGAAGAAGCCCCACGCAGTTGCGAAGTTGCTCATGTCGGGAGCCATGTTAGCGGGAGTAGGAGCCGTAGCGAACTCAACGCCGCCAAAGGCAGCAGCCAGGGACAGCAGGATGAACACGGCGGTCAGGCCGAGAGCCGCGGTCGAACCGAAGGAGGAAATGGAGCCGATCCACTTAGCGCCCTTGGTCGAAACCCACGTGGCGATAGCAAAGACGACGATCTCGATAATGGTGATCCACAGCTGCGAAAGCTCGGCGTTGGCACCAAAGAACACGTAGCTCGCGTAGATGATGACGTTGGGCAGGACGGACGCAAAGAAGAACAGGTTAACGAACCAGTAGCTAAATGCCGTCAGGAACGCCCAGCGACCACCCATCGAGGTCTTAACCCATGCGTACACGCCAGACTCGGAGTCCTTGTTGAGGCCGACGAACTCGGCGGTAACCAGGGTATAGGGGACAAAGTACAAAAGCGTGGCGAAGAAGAACGACGGCGCAGCTGCCAAGCCGATGGCCGCGTTGTTGTTGATGATGTTCTTGATACCGAACACGGCGGCGACCGTCATGCCCAGCAGAGCGAACGAACCAATCGTTCCTCGTTTTTCAGAGCTCATAAGCCCTCCCAATCATCTGTTAAATGTCATCTAAAACCGTCCGAGCTGCAAGTGCAAACACGGACGGCGCACCTGCTAAGGGGAATGGGGGAAAAGGGAGTCAACAAAGCCATCCCCCTTAACGGCGCGAAGCAAACGTCCAGGCGGACGAATACTACTTGTTGGGGAAGGAATAACCTTCGACTGTCACGTGCAGTACCACGACGCGGGGATCCGCGGCATCGGCCACGACACGGTAGGCCTCGTCAATTTCGACGACGGCAACGCCGCCGGTGGGAATCGTCACGGTCTCCCCCGTACCCTCAAAGCGCTCGCGATCATCGATATCGCTGTAGGCGCGCGTACAGGTAAGATCGGCCTTGGAAGCCACCTCAACGGTCAGATTGCCGTCGAGCGGGGCGAGCACGGCATGGTAGCGACGGTGACCGACCAGATCGGCAGTAGCCGCCTCGTGGGCGTTCACCCACCAATACACCAGCGAGTCGCCGATAGAGTACGCCACATCGTGCTGCAGTTCAGAAACGCCGTCGAGTGCCTGACCGGTACGCATCCACTTCTTGACGGACTTCATCTGGGCGTCGAAATCGGCACGCGAGTTAAAGATATGCATGACTTATGCCTCCTTAATGGGTGCCAGCGCCTGAGCCAGATCGGCAGACGTCAGCGGTCGCAGGGACACCTCAAAGCTGAAGCTCTCAAAACGGGTGCGATAGGAATCGAGCACCTCGGAACCCCAAGAGTTCGAGCCAAGGCCGAGCAGCTGGTCGTTGATGTTGACCGTAACCGTGTCGCCCGGGACAAGATCGTAGACATGCTTGGCGTTATCGATAGCCTCGCAGCTATAGGGCCATGCGGAGAACGAGAACGGATTGGAAGCGGCGTCGCTCGGACGCGTCACGACCAGACCGTCACCGTGGCTGGAGCGCAGGGCGACCCAGCGGGTACCCTCGCGGTTGGCGCAGTCCTGGGGCATAACGTAGGGCGTGAACATGTCGTCGACCGTAGTGCGGTAATGACCGACCGGGTTGGCGCGCAGCGAGTCCGGATAGTTCTCGCCCGGGCCGTGGCCATACCACTCGACGGCACGATCCCAACCGGGAACCTCGAAGGAGATGCCGATGCGCGGGATAATGTCCGAATAGTCGCCGTAGGGCTCGCCGGAAACCTTGAGGTCGACGCGGCCACTCGGAAGCACGGTATAGACGAGCTCGACGCGCATGCCGAACGCGCGGACGGGAGGAGCAATACGCTGGCTCACGGTAACGACGACCACATTGCCGTCCTGCTTCCAAGTAACCTTGCGGGTAGACGTCTGCATCACATCGATGAAGTTGTCCTTCCACAGGGAGTCATACTCCTGAGCGTGGTTGTCGACGAGCGGATGCCAAAAACCAACCTGGGGACCAGAGGCCATGACGTCGCGGCCGGATGCCTTCCACTCGCTCACGGTACCGTTGACTTTGCTGAAGGCCAGCTCGCCGTTGAGGGAGTGAATGCGGATCTCCTGCTCGGTCTCCTCGACCGTAAGCTCAGGACGAGCGGGGGCGGCGATGGCCGGCGCCGGATGGTTGGCGATGGCAAACTGGCTAGCACCCAACTGGAACATCGGCTCGCACCAGACGTGAGCGGCCATGGTGTAGGCGCGCACGGTCAGCAGGGTCTCGCCTACCGCGGCCTCGTGAATCACTAGCGGAAGCTGGACGGACTCGCCGGGGGCAACCGCACCGGGCATGAGCGTCTTGCGGCAGACCACGTCGCCGTCCACCAGGGTCTCGGCCGACAGGCACACATCCTCGAGGGTGGTAAACCAACGCTTGTTAGTGACAGTCAGCTCGCCTGCCTCGGCGTCATAAGCCATGCGGACCGGGCAGATGACCTGGCCGTACTCGGTAAGGCCCGGGCTCGGCTGCTGCCAGGGGAACACCATGCCATCGATGCAGAAGTTGCTGTTGTTGGGGTAATCGCCGTTGTCGCCACCATACATATCGTAGGCAACGCCGTCCTCGGTCACAGCAGCCAAACCGTGGTCGCACCATTCCCAGATAAACTGGCCTTGGATGCAATCCCAGCGATCGAAGACCTCCTGGTACTCGGACAGGCCTCCGGGGCCATTGCCCATGGAGTGACCGTACTCGCAGTTGATGCGCGGCTTGGGGAACGGATGCTCGCCAAAGTCGTTCATCTGCGACACACGGGAGTACATGGTGGAAATGACGTCGACGGTATCGGCGTTGCGGTCCTCCTCGTAATGGACCGGGCGACCATCGAGCTCGTGAGCCTTGGCGTACATCGCGCGGATGTTGCAGCCATAGCCGCTCTCGTTGCCCATCGACCACATAATGATGCAGGCGTGGTTGCGCTCCTGCATCACCAGGCGCTCGATGCGGTCGACGTAGGCCGGCTCCCATGCCGGGTCGTCGGTGACCAGGGCGATATTGCCGATATTCTCGAAGCCGTGGCTCTCCATATCGGTCTCGGCGACCAGCATGATGCCATACTCGTCGCACAGCTCGTAAAAGCGCGGGTCGTTGGCGTAATGGGACGTGCGCACCGCGTTGATGTTGTGCTGCTTCATGAGCTCCAGGTCGCGGCGCATGCGATCGAGGCCCACGGCGCGACCCTTGTGATCGTCGTGATCGTGGCGGTTGACGCCATGCATCTTAAAGTAAGTGCCGTTGAGGTAGATATGATTGCCCTCGACCGTCACCTCGGCAAGACCCTGGCGATGCGGGACGTACTCGCTGACCTGGTCACCGTCGTAGACCTCAAACGTAAGGTCATAGAGGAAGGGGTCCTCGGGATTCCAGAAGTGGGCATCGGTCACGCTGCACTCGGCATGGCCGTCGACGCACTCGCCCGTAGCCACCACGTTCTCGCCATCGCTGAGCGTAAACACGACGCGGGAAGCGCCCTCGGCCACCGTATCGAGCGTAATCAGAGCGGCATCGCCCTCGCGGTGCGTGCGGAACCTAAAGTCGACCAGGTGCGCGGCGGGACGCTGCAAAAGGTACACATCGCGGAAGATGCCCGATGCCCACCACATGTCTTGGTCCTCGATATAGCTACCATCGCTGTACTGCAGAACCTTGACCGCAAACAGGTTGTCGCCCTCGACAAGCGCGTCGGTCACGTCGAACTCGGCAGACAGGCGCGAGCCCTTGGTCATGCCGATAAACTTGCCGTTGACGTACAGCTCGCCATAGCTCTCGATGCCGTCAAAGCGAATGATCTCGCGAGCGCCGGCAGGCACGGCGGGAAGATTGACGATGCGCTGGTACACGCCCGTGGGATCGTCAGAGGGAACGAACGGCTGATCCACCGGGAACGGGAAACCCTCGTCGGTGTAGGCAAGGTTGCCATAACCATCCACCTGCCACAGGTGCGGAACCTCCACGTGATCCCACTCGGGCTCGTACGTGGAAAGCTCCTCGTTAGAGACGGCAGCAGGCCCCTCAAAGAGGCGGAACTGCCATGAGCCGGACAGCTGGACAAACCCGCGCGACAGCTCGCGGCTGTACGTAGCGGCGAGATCGGCGGTCTCGTAACCCATGAAGTACGCATGGGGTGCCAGGCGCTTCCTGTGGGTGAGCGCTTGGTTTTCCCAATCGTTAATGGCGTCCATGGTGATGCTCCTTCGTCATCGTAGTGATTCTTGTGCAACCGGTTGTCCTTATCTTACGGTCGATGCAAAAAACTGTGCAACCGGTTGCCCGCTGAACGGTCGATTTGGTCGGGTTAACGGTGCAACCGGTTGTACAACCGGGACACTTATGTCACCCTGAGTATCGACACTCAGCGCAAGACATCGTTCTTAAGCTCGTAGGCAACCACCACGCCCGCTGATATCTCACCCACACGAGACGTATTCGATTGTGGCTTGGTTGCAAAACGACACCGGTCACCGGATACCATGAACGCTGTTCAGGCGCACTATAGTAAGCTGTATCCGCACCAACCCGTATCAGCGACAACATCGACCGCATTCTCCAGGAGACGCCATGACCCAACCAGTTCGCACCGCACCTACGCTTGCCGAGGTTGCCGCAGCTGCCGGCGTGTCGCGCTCCACGGCATCGCGCGCTCTCAACGATTCGCCCCGCATTAGCGAGGAAACCAAAAAGCGCGTCCGCGCGGCGGCCAAGGAAGTCAATTTTGTCCCCAACGCTCGTGGCCGAGCGCTCGCTGTCGGGCGCACGGAAATCATCGCCGTGCTCGTGACCGAGCCCCTAAGTGAACTCTTCAGCGACCCCACCTATAGCGAGTTTTTGAGCGGCATTACCGAGGAACTGTCGGAGTCGTCCTATCTGCCCGTTATCTTGCAGGCGTCTTCTACGCATGAGCGCAACCGCGCACGCGAGCACTTTGAGCGCCGCTCGTTCGACGCCGTGATCGACGTCTCCCCCTACAAGGGCAGCGAGCTGCTCGAGGTGCTGCGCGAGCTGGGCGTACCCACCGTGTTGTGCGGCCAGCTCGAGGGCCACCCCTATCGCGATGTGTTCTCGACAGTCTACTCTGACGACGAAGAGGGCGGACACTTTGCGGCACTCGCCATGAAGGAACGCGGGCGCAAAGATATCGTCGCCGTGTTGGGACCGCAAGACAACCCCGCTGTTGTCGACCGCCTGCGCGGCTACCGTGCCGTCTTGGGCGAAGACCTCCCAGACGCAAACGTTATCTATACCGGCTGGAACAACGGAGACGGCTATCAGGCCATGCACCAGATCCTCGCGCGCGAGATTGCTTTCGATGGCGTGCTCTGCGGATCGGACCGTATCGCGGCTGGCGTCATCACCGCGCTCAACGAGGCAGGCCTATCCGTTCCTGCGGACGTTTCTGTCGTCGGCTTCGACGATCACGAGATTGCGGCGCGCTGTGTCCCCGCGCTCACGACCGTCCGTCAGCCCCTGCGCGAAGAAGGCCACATGGCCGCCAACATTGCGCTCGACATGATCAAGGGTGCCGAGCCCACCACCTCCGTGATGCACATGCAGCTGATCCAGAGAGACTCGCTATAAAAAACTGGGGCAGTCTTTCCGCCAGACAATTGTTGCGGAAAGACTGCCCCGTTTTGAGCGCTCATTCTGGGTCACAGTTTCCGTTAGACAGCTCAACCGGAAAGTGCGTCCCGTTATTTGGCTGGAGTCTGGGTCGCAGTTTCCCAAAGGGCTCTGTTTGGGAAACCGCGACCCGCTCTGAACGCAAATTCCGGGTTTCAGTTTCCGCGGAACGACCCTAGCGGAAAGCTCATCCCATTCCAGACGCAGATTCCGGGACGCACTTTCCGCGACGCCCGGTCATCCCAAGCCCTCACAATCTCGGCGCATAAAAAACGAGGAAAGGCACACGTCCTTCCCTCGTTGCAAGCAATA
>DXLQ01000086.1:0-7172 GCA_019414685.1 Collinsella sp.
CGGTACTCGATGGGCACATCTTTGATGCGCCAGCGGTGGTCGACGGCGTGGATCGAGAGCTCGGTTTCGATCTGGAAGCCCTCGGAAAGCACAGGGAAGGTTTTAACGAACGGGCGGCTCATGGCGCGGTAGCCGGTCATGACGTCATCGAAGCTGTAGCCATAGATCCACTTGATCATGGAGCGGACCAAATTATTACCAAAGCCGTGGAAGGCACGCTTGTTTTCCTCGGCATAGGTGCCATTTGAGAGACGATCGCCTACGGTCATGTCGGCTGTGCCGTTAAGGATGGGCTCGCAGAGGGCTTTGGACGCCTCGGCGGGGTAGGTGTCGTCTCCGTCGACCATCAGGTAGCAATCGGCGTCGATGTCGCGAAACATCTGGCGGCATACGTTGCCCTTTCCCTGACGGGGCTCAAAGCGGACCGTGGCGCCGTGTTCGGTGGCGATGCGTGAGGTATCGTCCGACGAGTTGTTGTCATAGACATAGACCGTCGCTTGCGGAAGCTCGCGGTGAAAGTCGTCGATGACTTTGCCGATCGTGAGCGCTTCGTTGTAGCAGGGGATGATGACGGCGATGGATTCAGAATTCACTCAATGCTCCTTATACATTCAATCCTAGAAAGTATAGCCGTTTGGGCTTGGCATCCTAAGATGTGGGTTAGTTCTCCAGTTTTGTTGCGCGAATCGTTTGCATGGCCGTCGGGTCTATACTGTTCGTTTGTCAACGATTACGAGTAAAGGAGTTGCATCCGTGTCGGATCAGACAAAGCAACAAGAAACTCGCAGTCTGCCTGCGACGTTTGCTAAGAACGAATTTGAGAAGGATGCGTTTATCCTTCGTCAGCTGGTTACCAAGGATTTTAAGATCAAGTATCGCCGTAGCGTTCTGGGCGTCGCATGGTCGGTTCTCAACCCGCTGCTGATGATGATCGTCATGGCCATCGTGTTCTCGACGATTTTTGGCCAGGGCCGCAATGGATCAATGACGCCCGAGATGTACCCGCTGTACTTGATCGTGGGTAACGTTACCTTTGCCGTCATGTCCGAGTCCACGAACCAGGCCCTAACGTCGATCGTGGGTGCTGCCCCTCTGCTCAAGAAGGTTAAGGTGCACCGCTGGGTCTTCCCGGTGCAGAAAGTGCTTTTCTCGCTGGTGAACTTTGCCTTCTCGCTGGTCGCCGTCGCCATCGTCATGCTGTGGTTCCGCGTTATGCCTTCTTGGCACCTGATTCTGCTGCCGGTTTGCCTGCTGCTGCTTATGTGCTTCTGCATGGGCCTGGGCATGATGCTCTCTGCCCTTACGGTCTTTTTCCGCGACGTTATGCATCTGTGGAGCGTAGTCATTACGGCGTGGACTTATATTACGCCCATCTTCTGGACGACTGACTATATTGCGCAAATGCCGCATCTCGTGCGTATCTTGATGTATGCGAACCCCATGTACAACTACCTGCAGTTTATGCGCGATATCTTTCTGTTCCAAACTACGCCCTCGCTTATGACGTTTGGTATGTGCGCTGCTTGGGCGGTCCTTGCGCTTGTTATTGGCTATACCGTGTTCCATAAGTCCGAGCGCAAGTTCATCCTCTACATCTAAGGAGTGCTGTGATGACTGAATCTGTTGTTGATTACAGCGAGCAGCCTCTGGCTGTCGAGGTCGACGACGTCACCATGATCTTTAACATGGCGTCCGAGTCGCTGACCAACCTCAAGGAGTACTTCATCAAGCTTGCCAAGCACGAGTTGTTCTTTGAGGAGTTTAGGGCGCTTAAGCATATTTCGTTTGATATTCATCGTGGCGAGGTCGTGGGTCTGGTTGGCACCAATGGCTCCGGCAAGTCTACGATGCTCAAGATTATCGCTGGCGTGCTTGAGCCAAGCGAGGGCAGCGTTAAGGTGCACGGTAACATCGCGCCGCTGATTGAGCTTGGTGCCGGCTTTGATCCCGAGCTGACCGCCCGCGAGAACATCTATCTGAACGGCGCCCTGCTCGGCTATACCAAGGAGTTCATCGACGTCAACTTTGACGGCATTATCGAGTTCGCTGAGCTTCAGAACTTTGTCGACATGCCGCTTAAGAACTTCTCCTCGGGCATGGTTGCGCGTATTGCCTTTGCAATCGCGACGATTACCGAGCCCGATATTCTGATCGTTGACGAGACGCTGTCCGTCGGTGATGTGTTCTTCCAGCAGAAGTGCGAGGCCCGCATCCAGCACTTTATCCAGAGCGGCGACGTGACGGTTCTGTTCGTTTCGCACTCCATGGAGCAGGTTGAGCGCATCTGCCAGCGTGCCGTTTGGATTGAGAAGGGTGACCTTCGCATGGATGGCCCGGTCGATGAGGTCTGCAAGGCGTACCGCGAGCAGTTCAACTAGGTTATAATTACTTGCGCCTGACAGGCTTGCGCTTGCTTGGGTGTGCGGTTATATGCTCCATTAGCTCAGTTGGATAGAGCAGGGGACTTCTAATCCCAAGGTCGACGGTTCGAATCCGCCATGGAGCACCATCGTTTATTAAGCCCGGACCGCTTGTGATCTGGGCTTTTTTCATCTTGTGTGCTGCGGTTTTGAAGGGTTCGCCATGGGAAACAAAAGGCTCGACTGGATCGATATTGCAAAGGGGATTGCAATGATTTTGGTCATTGTGGGGCACACCGTCCCAAATCCTTCTCCCTTGCGGCACGCGATCTTCTCGTTTCACATGCCGGTGTTCTTTTTTCTTGCCGGGTATACGTTTAGGCCGAAGCCGTGGCGCGAGCTGCTGAGCGGATCGGTGCCGCGTCTTCTGGTGCCATATCTTGTTCTTGCCTTGGCGTGGCAGATGCCGACTTTTTTGATGAGCGGCGCTTCTTTGACGGGCGGTACGCTGGTTGCGGAACTTGAGACGATTCTGTTTGCCTCTGGCGTTGATGTGCCTGGGTTTGGTGTTGCCGCCGTTGGCATGGCATGGTTTCTAGCGGCGCTGTTTACGTCGCGCCTACTGTTTAATGTACTTGTGCGGCTGTTTGATCGCCACGGGATTGGGGCTGTTTGGCAGGGCGTTGTCTGTGCCGCGATTGCCTTTTGCGGTTTGAGCGTGTCTCGCTATTTTGGTGTTTACCTGCCGCTCGATTTGGATCTGAGCTGCTATATTGTGCTGCTGATGTGGGTTGGCTATACGGCACGCCAAAGGGGGCTCGAGCCGAGCGTGGGCAAGCCCCTGCTGTTTATTGGAGTCGGTGTCGCTTGGCTTGTCCTTGCCGCGCTGAGTGGGCTTGAGCTTTCGAGCCGCCGCGTGGATGGGTTTGTGGTTGCGACAGTTGCCGCTCTTGCCGGCAGCTACTGCGTGTGCTGGGTTTCCATAGCGCTGGAGAAGTTGAAAGACGTGCCGGTTTTGGGGTCCTTTGAACAAGCGCTCGTGTTCTGCGGACAGGCCAGTCTTGCCATCTTTGCAATCCACGCGGTCGATTGGTTTATTCCTTGGCAGACCATGCCTCTGCTTATGACGCTGCCAGCATCGTGGCTCTTCGCGTCAATTGTGCGTTGCGCCTGCGATATTGGATTGGCGTACGTGATCAAGAAGGCGTAATTAAAAGCGGGGAGGACCAAGTTGGTTCTCCCCGCTGTCATTTATTCGGTAGTGTTGCAGGCTTACTTTTCGAGATGCTTTTTCAGCAGCTCCAACGCGTGGGCGTAGCCTTGGAGGCCTTCGCCGGTGATGGTGGCGAAGCAGGCCAAGCGGGCGTAGCTCACCTGGCGGAAGTCCTCGCGCGTCTCTACGGCGCTGATGTGTACCTCGACGGCAGGGATGGCGACGGCCTTGAGGGCATCGAGGATTGCCACACTCGTATGCGTGTATGCCGCCGGGTTGATGACTATGCCGTCGACCTTGCCGTAGGCCTCCTGGATCTTGTCGACGATGCTGCCTTCGTGGTTAGACTGGAAGACCTCGACCTTGTCGAAGCCCTGTGCAGCACCCGCTTCCTGGCAGATCTGCACTAAGCGGTCGTAGTTGTCGCTGCCATAGATGCCCGGCTCGCGAATGCCGAGCATGTTGAGGTTGGGGCCGTTGATGACGAGTGCCTTCATGGTTGCTTCCTTTGCAGTTGGTTGGCGTGGCTGGTCTTGCGATCTTCGGCGTTTGCCCAGATAAAACCTGCCAAAATAAACCTGTCCCTTTTTGGCAGGTTAGAGGGTCTCGACGATGGCGGCCGCGGTTTTGGCGGCGCAGTCGCGTGAGTCGATGATGTAGTCGGCCCAGGCGCGGTAGCGCGGCATGCGCTGCTCGGCGAGCTTATCGATGCCATCGCGGGCGGTGATGGGACGCCCCTTGTGGGCGAGTTCGTCGAGCTTGCGGTTGAGCATCACAATCTGGCTGTTCTGGTGCAGTAGCGGATAGTTCTCATCACGCGTGACCACGCCGCCGCCGGTGGAGAGCACCAGGCCGCTGCGCTTGGAGATGTCGGCCAGCGCCGCCGTCTCCTGCTCACGGAAGGCCGCCTCGCCGCGTTCGACGATAAAGTCGGCGCAGGGCATGCCCAGGCACTCCTCGAGGGCGCGATCGAGGTCGATGTGCTCGCGGCCTGTGAGCTGGGCGATCTGCTCGCCCACGCGGGTCTTGCCCGAGCCCGGCATGCCGATGAGCGCGATGTTCTGCTCGCGGCGGGACAGACGCTCCGTCACATCCAGGATGCGCTCGCGCGGGGTGGCTTGGCCGGTGTAACGCTCTACAGCCTGTGCCGCCTGGGCAACAAGCATGAGCAGGCCGCCGATGCAGGGGATGCCGCGGCGCTCGGCCTCGAGCATCAGACCCGTGCGGGCGGGGTTGTAGACAATGTCGATGACGCCTTCGAGTGCATTGAGGCCTTCGAGCGTGCAGGGAGCGTCGGGGCAGTGGGGGAACATGCCGGCGGGCGTGCAGTTGACGAGCAATACCGCATCGGATTGCTGCGCGATGTTGCCGTAGTTGACTACGCTCGTGCGACCCACGGGTACGACGATGGCGCCCAGATCTCCGAGCACCATACTGGCCGTGGTGCCAGCACCGCCGGTGGCGCCGAGCACGAGGGCCTTCTTACCGGCAACTTCTACGCCCAGCTCCTCGACCAGGCACCGAAAACCAAAGTAGTCGGTGTTGTCGCCGCGCAGGCGGCCGTCGGACAGGCGCGTGATGGTGTTGACGTTTCCCATGCGCTCGGCCAGGGGGCTCAGCTCGTCCAGGTATTCCATGACGGCACGCTTGTAGGGGATGGTCACGTTGGTGCCCTCCCATTCGTCGCCGGTCATAAAGGCCTGGAGGTCCTCGGGCTCGCGCTCAAATCGCACGTACTCAAGCCCAGCGAGTTCCTTGTAGATGGTCGGGGTGTAGCTGTGGCCCAGCACGCGGCCCAGCACGCCGTAGGGACGGGTTGCGGCGGTATCGGTCATCTAGAGCACCTCCGTGTAGCTGCCAAAGTAGGTGAAGCTCTCGCACACGTCGTCGATGGAATCGAGCAAGTCATCGAGGGCCTTGCTGCCAAAGGGGCAGTCCAGGTCAAAGTAGAACATAAACTCAAAGTCGTGCCCGGGGATGGGGCGGCTCTCGAGCTTGATGAGGTTGATGTTGAGTGCATAGAAACGCTCGAGTACGCGATAGAGGGCGCCCGGCTCGTTGGCCGTGGTGATCATAAGCGAGGTACGGTTGGCGCCGGGGTAGACGCGCGGCTCGCGGCTGATGACGACAAAGCGCGTGTAGTTGTTGTCCGAGTCCTGGATGTTGGGCTCCAGCACCTCCAAGCCGTAGAGCGCCGCACAGCTGCGCGAGGCGATGGCGGCGACGTCGGTGCGTTCGGAGTTGGCGACCATCTCGGCCGACATGGCGGTATTGGGGTACTTGGTGGCGTGCAGGCCGTGAGCCTCGATAAAGCCGGCGCACTGGGCGATGGCCTGGCCGTGGCTGTAGACCTCGCACACGTCGGCGAGCTTGGTGCCGGGTTTGACGAGCAGGTTGTGATCGATCTTGAGGCGCAGCGAGCGCACGATATGAAAGTCGAACTGTGCGAGCAGGTCGTAGACGGCGTTGACTGAACCGGCGGTTGAGTTTTCGATGGGCAGCACGCCAAACTCGCAAAAGCCGTCGCGTACGGCGCGCATGACGCCCTCAAAGGTCTCAAAGAACGCGATATCGGGCACGTTGAAGAGTTTGCACGCGGCGATCTGGCTGTAGGCGCCTTCGACGCCCTGGCAGGCGACGGTGGCCGTCTGAGGGAAGGGCGTGTCAAAGGCTGTGGCCGTGGCATGGGCCTTTTGCGACACCGTGATGCCCCTGAGCTCGTTGATGTAGCGCTGCTGCTCGGCCTTGCTCATGCTCATGAGGAGGCGGAACAGGGCGATGGTCTGGGCCTCGTAGCGCTCGGGTGCGCGGCTGGCGAGGTTGTTGAGTTTGGAGCGCTCGCGGGCGGGGTCAAAGACGGCCTTGCCCATCTCGATCTTGGATTTGGCGACTTCGGTGGCAATGTCCATACGCTCGACAAAGCTGTTGAGGAGCGTGGTGTCGATGCCATCGATGGCCTGGCGAATATCGGCAAGGTCCATAGGGACCCCTTTCGTGAATGGTTGCCTGGGGTAGTTAATTTGGGACGGGGCTTTTTTAGCTACCCTTTGACTGTCGGCGAATTGATGGGTGCCAGGGCAAATATCAACTGGCATATGGGGGTAGCTAAAATAGCCCCGTCCCAAATTAGCTACCCTTGGGGTGGGTGGACTAAAGCTGGGCGGCGTCCTCTAGGAGGGCGTCCCAAATCGCGAGGGCGGCGGCTGCTTCGGCTACAGGGACGGCGCGCGGGACGATGCAGGGATCGTGGCGACCGTGGACCGAGAGTTCGACATTTTCCATGGCGTCCATGTCTACGGTCTGCTGCTCGCGGCCAATGGAGGGCGTCGGCTTTACGGCCATGCGCCACATGACGGGCGCGCCGGTGGAGATGCCGCCCAGGATGCCGCCGGCGTTATTGGACTCGACCTCGATCTCGCCGGTCTCGGCATCGATGCGATACGGATCGTTGTTCTCGCTGCCGCGCATGGCGGCCACGGCAAAGCCCATGCCAAACTCCACGCCCTTTACAGCGGGAATGCCAAAGGCGATTTGCGCGATGCGGTTCTCGATGCCGTCGAACATGGGGTCGCCGATGCCCGCGGGAAGCCCGTAAATGC
>DXLQ01000087.1:0-6768 GCA_019414685.1 Collinsella sp.
GCATTCCGCATGAGCTTCTCTGACATTTCCGCCCATTACCACGTGGAGGTCCCCGTCACGGAGATCGCCTACGCATACGACTACATCAATTCCCGGCATGCCCCGCGCAGGCAGGCCACGCCGAACGATGGGCCCGCGGCTCAGCAGGACGAGTGACGCGCCTCGCAAGCAAAGGAAGGAAGCCAACATCACACGAGCATCATCGATCGCTGCGTGCAAGGCGGCGGGCCTCACCGTGTTCGCCAAGCGCGAGGAGCGTTTTGGTTTTTCGCAAGCAAATGCGGACGAAATCAGCGACCAGATTCCCGATCCGCTCAAACATGCAGGGCCCCTATGTGTTTAACCTCATTTTTCCGTGTGCGGTAGAATGGAGTCGTTGAGATCGCGAACGCCTTAAAGGGAGAGTTTTTGTGGATGCGCATCTGGATGGGGGCTCTTCCGCCCCGCTGTATCAACAGGTGCTCGATTTGCTTAAGAGCGATATCGAACAGGGGACATATCCCGTTGACTCGCAGATTCCAACGGAACTTGAGCTTTCTAAGATGTACGGCGTGGGAAGGGTCACGGTTCGCCGCGCAATAGAGGAGCTTGTGGGCGAGGGGTATCTCACCAAGCGGCAGGGGCGTGGTACGTTTGTGACCGCGACAAAGATAATTCGCAAGGTGCATCAGAAGGACGATGTTCAGAGTTTTACCCAAGCATGCGCTGAAAACGGCATGAAGGCGGGCGCTCGCGTCGTTGCCCGCAAGACCGTTGCCGCCGATCGCGACCTCGCTTCTTTCTTTGGCTTGGATGAAGGCTCTGACCTCATCTTGGTCTCACGCGTGCGTACCGCAGACGGCGTGCCGGTCCTGTTCGAGAACAACTACTACCCTGTCGATGGATTCGAATTTCTCAAAGATATCGGTCTCTCCAATTGTTCGATATTCGAGGCCGTGGGGGAGCGTACGGGTAGGTATCCCTGCTCGTCCGATCCCTGCAGGCTGGAGATCGCCCGTGCGGGAATTGATGCCGCCCGCGAGCTCAAGGTCCCAGTAGGGGAGCCGCTGTTCTTCATGAACGCGGGCTTTCTCGATTCCAACGGAGAGCGCTTCTGCTATGGCAGACAGTACTACGTGGGTTCGCGCTACAGCTTCGATATCTAGCGGCTCTGTCTCACACAGCGCTGTTCTCGTATTGCCGCGGCAGGTCCGTTTAGCGCGTAAAAGTTACCACTTATAGAACAACCTAATATGTTTCTTAACCGACGCCTTCATGCAGGTTATACATAGAACAACCTAAGATGTTTGCCTATACGTGAAGGATTTTTGGCAAGCATCGTTGCTCTGGCAGGAGGTTAAGAATGTCGGATGCCAAACAGGAGAAGCCCAAGCGCAGATTCCATCTCCAGCTTCCCCATGTGTACACCATCGCGTTCATGCTGATCGTGTTCTTCGCGGTGCTCACATGGATCGTCCCATCGGGTCAGTTCGACCGCCAGACCATTCAGACGGCCGCGGGCGAGCGAGAAGTCGCCGTAGCCGGAACGTACCAAGAGGTCGACAAGGTCTGCACCGATTCGGAGACGGGGGAGACCGTCGATCTGCGACAGGGCATCGATGCCGTCCTGCAGGCTCCCGCCAAGGGCATTCAGGCTGCGGCCGATGTCGTCGCGTTCGTCCTGCTGATCGGCGGATCGTTCGCCATCGTCACCAAGATCAACGCCCTAAACGCCGGCATGAGCCGCGTGATCAAGAAGCTGAAGAACAAGGACATCTTGATCATCCCCATCTCCATGATCCTGCTCTCGATCTGCGGCACCACGTTCGGCATGTCCGAGGAGGCGCTGCCGTTCTACGCGATCTTCATCCCCATCATGCTGAGCATCGGGTATGACTCCATGACCGCGTTCATCATCTGCTTCCTCGGCCCCAACCTTGGTTACTGCGCATCCACTATTGATCCTTTCAACGTGCTGATCGCCCAGGGCGTTATCGGCATCGAGGGAAATCCCCAGCTTTGGCTCCGCGCCATCCTGTGGGTCATCTTCACCGCCGCGGGCATTTTCTGGGCCATGCGCTACGCGCGCCGCGTCAAGCTCGATCCCAAGTCCTCCATCACCTATGAGGACGATAAGCAGAAGCGCATCGAGTTCTCTGTCACCGATGCCTCTATCGAAGAGGAGTTCACGCTTCGCCACGAGCTCGTCCTCATTGATTTCGCGGTCGGCATGGGCGTTATCGTGTGGGGCCTCGTTACCCAGGGCTGGTATATGGACGAGATCTCCATGGTGTTCCTGGCCATGGGCCTTCTTGCCGGCATACTCGGCGGCCTGGACGAGAAGACCATTGCGGAGGAGTTCGTCCGCGGAATCGCCGACTTCGCCTACGCAGCCTGCATCATCGGCATCGCCCGCGGCATCCTGGTCGTCGCAGAGGGCGGAATGATCATCGACTCTATTCTTAACTGGCTCGTCGGACTCCTTGCGGGCGCTCCGTCCTTCATCTATACCACCTTCATGTACATCGTCCTCGGCCTGCTTTCGCTGCTGGTTCCTTCCAGCTCCGGCCTCGCTGCACTCACCATGCCCGTCATGGGCCCGCTGACCGAGCTTATGGGCCTCAATCCCGAGGCTGCCGTCACCGCTCTGCAGTTCGCGAACCAGACCGTCAACACCATCAGCCCCGTTGCGGGCATGACCGTCGCGGGTCTTGCCGTGGCGAAGATCTCCTTCGGGCAATGGTGGAAGACCATCTGGAAGTTCTTTATCTTCATGGTTCTGTTCGGATTGGTCGCGACTGTGATCTCCGGCCTACTGCCGATGTAGGAGGTGCCCAGCATGGATTTAAGCGCTTCCACACCCCGTCTGCGTCGCGAGCAGGTCGCCGGCATGAACATTCACTACATCATGTGGTCGCTCGATTACTTCCTTGATGCTCAGCAGCGCCTTGGCTTCAAAACCATCGAGCTTTGGGCGGCCGAGCCGCACGTGACGCTGGACCACACGGGGTATTTCGAGGCCGACGAGCTTCGCCGCAAGATCGAGTCCCGCGGACTCTCCGTGAGCTCCCTGTGTCCGGAGAACGTGGTGTATCCGTGGCAGTACGCTGCCAGAAAGCCCCTCCACGCGCAGCGGAGCCTCGCTTACTTTAAGCACGGCATCGAGCTCGCCGAGGTGCTCGGCGCCCCGTATATGTCCATCAACTCCGGTTGGGGCGATTGGGACGGGGACCGCGAGGAGGCTTGGAAGCGCTCTGCCGAGCACTTGGCGATTCTTGCGGACTATGCCGGCGAGCACGGCGTGACCCTCTGCATGGAGAGCCTGAGGCCGGAAGAGAGCAACTTGGTGGTTACACTCGCGGACGCCAGGCGCATGCTTGACCAAGTAGCCAGCCCGCACCTTACTCCAATGGTGGACACTACCGCTATGGGAGTCGCCGGCGAGAGCCTTGAAGAGTGGTTTGCCGAGTTTGGCGATGGTGCCATAAGGAACATGCGCTTCATTGATGGCGACCCATATGGCCATCTGGTTTGGGGCGATGGAAAGCACAGTATGGACGATTTCGTACGCGTCCTCAACGCGCATGGGTTCGAGGGCTATCTTGGCCAGGAGATCACCGATGGAAGGTATTTCGATGATCCCGCAGCAGCGGACCGGCACAACATGGACGCCTTCGAGAGGTATTTTGTCGACTAGCGCGTAGCTCCCATTCGCGT
The DNA here is from genome assembly GCA_019414685.1 of Collinsella sp. Taxonomy (GTDB): domain Bacteria; phylum Actinomycetota; class Coriobacteriia; order Coriobacteriales; family Coriobacteriaceae; genus Collinsella. The sequence continues at coordinate 3,697 of DXLQ01000087.1, forward strand.
GGGGAAGTCAACACGCTTGACGAGAAGACTCGCAGTAAACGTTGGCGGATTCGTCCGCCGTATCGAAAGGAAGAATAACAATGAACGCACATGATCTTATCGCCGACGCAATCGCTGAAAAGGGCGGTTTCGATAGCGTCTTCTGGGTTGCCTGCGGCGGCTCCCTCATCGACCTGCTGCCCGCCCACGAGCTGCTCAAGCGCGAGGCGACTACGTTTGCCAGTGAGGCGTATACCGCCCGCGAGTTCGATATCATGCGTCCCAAGCGCCTGGGCGAAAAGTCCCTTGTCATCGCTTGCAGCCACTCCGGCAACACCCCCGAGGTAATCGATGCGTGCTCGATCGCCAAGGCGGCGGGCGCGACCGTTATCGTGCAGACGGACAACGCGGGTTCCGGCATCGATAACGGTGAGTGGACGTGCTGGGTATATCCGTGGGGCGAGGGAGTTCCGCAGACGGAGGTGCCCGCCGGCATCTCTTTGGCTCTCGCTTCCGAGCTCCTGGATCAGCAGGAAGGTTATGCCGACCTTGCCGACATGTACGAAGGCATCGCCAAGATGGACCAGATCCTGCCTGCAGCTCGCGAGAAGGTCAACGCCGAACTCTGCGACCGTTTTGCCGCCCTGTGCCAGGACCACAAGTTCCTGTATATCTTGGGGTCCGGTCCCGTGTTTAGCCAGGCCTATGGCTTCGCTATCTGCTCGCTTATGGAGATGCAGTGGCAGAGCTGCGCCTATATCCACTCCGGCGAGTACTTCCACGGCCCCTTCGAGGTGACCGAGCCCGGAGTCTTCTACTTCCTGCAGATGTCTTCTAGTGAGTGCCGAGCCATGGATGAGCGCGCCCTCGCATTCCTCGAGACCCATACCGACACTCTTATGGTGCTCGACGCCATGGAGTACGGCATGGACCAAGTACCGGCGAGCGTTCGCGCGTTCCTTGATCCAATCCTGTTCTACGCGATGAACTGTGAGCTGCGCTCCGCTCGCGGCAAGGTGTTCGACCATCACCCGGACGTGCGTCGTTACATGGGCATCGAGAAGTACTAGCGATTTTAAAACGGGGCGCGAGGCGCGTTGAGACGTGCGAATCCCTCGCGCCCCGTCTGCTCGCCGTAACCACGGCGGTTTACCTGAATGGAGATAACCATGGCAGCCTATCCTATAAGCGTGCTTGGCTTTGGAGACAACGTTGTCGATAAGTACGAGCACATCAAGGCCATGTATCCCGGCGGCAATGCAGTTAACTTCGCCGTCTTCGCCAAGAAGCTCGGCGTCGATCGCAGCGCCTACATGGGAATCTTCGGATCAGATGAGGAGGCCGAGCACGTTATAGCATCGCTCGAGGACGAGGGCGTCGAGCTTCTTCGCTGCCAGCAGGTCCTGGGCGTCAACGGCGCCGCTCGCGTGACCGTTGACGAGACCGGGGACCGTATCTTCCTGGGCTCCAATGAAGGCGGCATACGTGGCGACATGCGCTACGTGATAGACCGCTTCGCCGCCGAGTACGTCAGCGGCTTCGATTTGGTGCACAGCGGCAACTACTGCTTCACCGAGCGCGAGCTCCCCAAGATCAAGGCTGCCGGCGTGCCTATCAGCTTCGACTTCTCCGATGACTCCACCGACGAGTACTTCGGGCAGATTGCGCCATTTGTGACGTACGCCTTTATGTCCATGGGCGACGCTTCCCTGGAGGATATCAAGGCGAAGCTCGAGTGGGTGAAGGCCCTTGGCCCTCAAATCGTATGCGCATCGCGCGGGAGCAAGGGCTCCGTCGCCTATGACGGCGAAAACTTCTACGAGCAGGGCATCAAGCCCGTGGCGCCCGAGGAGCTCAAAGACGCTATGGCGGCCGGCGATTCACTGCTGACGGCGTTTTTGGTCACCTATCTTTCCAAGAAGAAGGCCGGCGAGTGCGGCGAGGCCGCGATTCGCGAGAGCTTGGACTTCGCTGCCGGTTTTGCGGCGGAGACCTGCAGGATCGAGGGCAGTTGGGGCCACCCGCTGGTCTACGAGAACTAGTTTTTTGTCGTGGCGGGGTGTCTTGGGGCGCCCCGCATTGCGTTAGGAGTCAAGATGTCCGTTCGTGCCTGCGCGGCAGGATTTTGCTGCGCCGATGTCTACCAGAATCTGGATCCCCTGGGTTGCATCCAAGGGGGCCTCTCAGGAGCGCTTCGAGGGGTGCTTCTTGAGTATATGAAGGCAAAAGGGATATGCAATCTTCATATACGGCCTTCTTTTAGAGGGCGTTGTCCTTACTCTTTCATCTCCTTGCCTATGGACATTTTGTCCATAGGCAAGAGTCCATGGTCGAGATCATGGTGAAGTTCTGCGGCCAGTAATTACTGCATTACATATTCTGTTGTCACCTGGGAGGCTCGCTTTTGCGGGCCTCTTTGCGTTGCTAAGGGGCCATGGTCTGTCGATAAATAAAGCGCCCGCTTGCGGGGGAGCAAGCGGGCGCCGTTGAGCGAATATGTTTGCGGCCCTAGCCGCTGCGGGTGATGGGTCCTCGACTAGTTAGTCGTGCCGGAATCGTCGCCCGAATCGGAGCCAGAAATCGAAACCGTCAGCGTAATCGTGTTGTCGGTTGACTGCTTACCGGTGGGGGAGACGCCCGTAACGGTGGCATCCTCGTTACCGCTCACGGGATTGCCGTTCTGGTCGCAGAAGCCAATGTTATAGAAACCGGCGTTGTTGAGCGCGGTGACGGCGGCAGAGATGCTCTTGCCGTACAGGTTGCCCGGAACGCTGGCCTTGCCGGACTTCTTGGCAATGACGACGGTGATCGTGGCGCCGGGCTTCTGCTTGCCACTGGGGTTCCAGCTAATGACGGTGCCCTCGGTAACGGAGTCGTTCTCCTGGTAGCTCACGTCGACGCCAAAGCCCGCCATATCGAGGGCGTTGCGCGCCTGGGCCTCGGTCATGTCGGTCAGGTCGGGGACGGACGTGGTATCCGGGCCGCTGGAGACCTTGTACGAGATGGTTGTGCCCTTCTCGACCTCCTTGCCGGCAACAGTGCCCTGCTCAAAGACCTGGCCCTCATCGGCCTCGTTGGCCTCCTCGGAGGCGT
>DXLQ01000088.1:0-6461 GCA_019414685.1 Collinsella sp.
TCCGAGACAAATTCGGCGACACCGCCCTTTCCTTCGGCCGCCAATCCCGCTTCAACGATTAACCGCCTTTGGGCAAAAAGAAAGCCGGGCAGGTGCGGAAACCGCACCTGCCCGGCGATATGCGTGAGGGTAGCTAAACCCCGTCTCAAATGAGCTACTAGAGGAGGTTGAGGGGGAGCTGGGGGGCGTCTCCCCAGAGTTTCTCGAGGCGGTAGAAGTCGCGGGCTTCGGGAGTGAAGACGTGGACGACAACCGAGCCGTAGTCCATGAGCATCCAGGTCTTCTGCTCGCGGCCCTCGATAGAGAACGGGTGCTCACCGCAAGCCACGGCGACCTTCTCCTCGATCTCGTCGACGATAGAATCGACCTGACGGTTATTGGTACCGGTGGCGAGCACAAAGTAGTCGCACACGTCGGAGAGCTCGGTCAGATCGAGCACCTGCACGTCCTCGCCTTTCTTGTCGTAGGCGGCCTGCGCGGCGGCGCGGGCGACATCCTCGGCGGCGACACCGCTCGCGGACAGCGAGGCGGCAGTGCGGTCGGACGTGGCAACGAAGCTCTTGTGCTCCACACCTTCAAGAATCTGCTCGTCGGTCATGGTCTCGTCGGCCATGGAATACCTCTTTCTAGACAGCCCGAGCTAGCGCAGCTGGGCGTAATGGTTGTAAATCGTAATAGCCGTGGGATAAAGATAGCGCCCGGACTGGATCACATAGACCAGACCCTGCGCAAAACAGGAGAAGAACAACTCATCGAGCGAGGACTTCCCCACCATCTTGCGCAGCGCATGGACATAGTCGCCGTGACGGTTAGGCTCGATGGCATCTGCCACAAAGACCACCATATCGAGCGGCGTCATATCGCAGGCACCCACGGTGTGACGGTCGACAGCCTGGAAAACAGCCGGCGACAGCTCGGGGAAAAGCTGCGGAAGCTCATAGGCGGCAACAGGGCCATGCAAAAGCGGCGTCGCGGCGGAAGGAGAGCCGGCAACTTCGATGCCATAGTGAATCGCGCGGGCCACGAGCTCGTCATCGGAAAGCACCTTGTCCCAGTCGTGAATTAAGCCGGCGGCAGCGGCATCAAAGCGGTCAACGCCGTAGACCTCGGCCAGATGAAGTGCGGTCTCGGCAACACCCAACGAATGCACATAGCGCTTGCGCTTATCTTTCATGCGAACATCGAGCAGCTCTTGAATGCGCTTGAGCAGCGCGCGCTCATCGCCCTCAAACTGATCCTCTACCGACAACGTAGCCCCCATCACTCAAAATCTTCTTGACCCAGATCGGCATATAGCCTGCGCTTGCGAATGTAGCCGAGCACAGACTCGCTCGTAAGATAGCGCACGCTCATGCCGCGGGCAACTCGCTTACGAATGTTCGTCGAGCTGATCGCCAGCGCCGGAATCTGAATATAGCGCACATCGAACGGCAGCCCCGACTCTTTGATTCGGGCACGCGCCGTATCGATATCAAAACCCGGTCGCGTCGCCGCAATAAAGGTAGCAAGCTCAGCAATTCGCTCGGCATCATGCCAGGTCACAATATCAATAATCGCGTCGGCGCCCGTAATAAAGTAGAGCTTTACCTGCGGCGGGTAAAAGTCGCGAAGGGCATGAAGCGTATCGGCCGTATAGGTTACGCCCGGACGGTCAATCTCGAACCGGCTCGCCAAAAAGGCCGGGTTCGCGGCGGTGGCGAGGACCGTCATGGCATAACGGTCCTCGGCAGGCGTCACCGGCTTGTCAAGCTTAAAGGCGGGAGAGCCCGCCGGCATAAAGAGCACAGCGTCCAAGTCGAGCGACTCGCGCGCCTGCTCGGCAGTCACCAGGTGCCCGTAATGAATCGGGTCAAAGGTGCCGCCCATAATGCCAAGCCGTAACTCCTTGCCCTCTTTTATGGGTAGCTCGGGCAAACCGATTCCACCGCGCAGCGACATGGCTTACTCGCCCTCCGAGGTCTCGGCATCGTCCGCGGCATCAGCCGCATCGATAGCCTCGACGCCCTCATCCGCAGCATCGGCCACGTCAATGGCCTCAACGGCAACGTCCTCGCCAGCGTCCTCGAGCTCCTCGTACTCCGAGAAGTCCTCAGCGCCCTCAAAGTCAAAGGCACGCTGGCAAATGCGGACCTCGTCGCCCGCACGGCAACCGGCCTTCTCGAGCGCGTCGTCAACACCCATACGCGCAAACTTGTGCTGCAGGTAAATGACGGCTTCCTCGTTTTCCCAGTCGGTCTGGATGACCATGCGCTCGATGGCACGACCGACCACGCGGAAGGCACCGGGCTCCTCCTGGACAATGCGGAAACGCTTCTCGCGCTGCAGACGGCGACGCTCCCACTCCTCGTCGCGCAGATCGACCGGCTCATCAGAGACCGCCAGCTCGGCTCGCAGCTTAGCCACCTGCTCGCCCACGGCAAGCATCAGCGTATTGAGGCCGGCACCCGTAACGGCGGACACGGCAAAGAACATATGCCCGTCGTCGAGCGCCGCACGCTTGAGGTCGGCAATCTTGTCGGCCGTGCCCGGCGCATCGCACTTGTTGGCGACGACGATCTGCGGACGCTCCGAAAGCTCGGCGCCATACTGCTCGAGCTCACGGTTGATGATGCGGTAATCCTCAACCGGGTCGCGATCCTCAAAACCACCCGTCATGTCAACGACATGCATGATCAGGGCCGTGCGCTCGATGTGGCGCAGGAACTGATGGCCCAGACCCTTGCCCTCGCTCGCACCCTCGATCAAACCAGGAACGTCAGCAACGACGTAAGAATACTCACCGGCACGCACCATGCCGAGGTTCGGCACGAGTGTGGTAAACGGATAGTCGGCGATCTTGGGACGGGCGGCACTCATGCGCGCGATAAGCGAGGACTTGCCCACCGAGGGGAAGCCCACGAGTGCGGCATCGGCCATAAGCTTCATCTCAAGCTCAATCCAGTGCTCCTCGGCCGGTTCGCCCAGCTGAGCGAACGCGGGCGCGCGGCGCACCGACGTCACAAAGTGCGTATTGCCCAGGCCACCGGCACCGCCGGGCGCCACGACAACGCGCTCGCCGTCGTGCACCAGGTCGGCAATCTCGAACATCGGGGTCTGCGTCTCGGGATCGAGCTCGCGGACCACGGTGCCCATGGGGACCTTCAAAATGAGGTCCTCGCCGCTCTTGCCGTTGCGGCGGGCGCCCTGACCGTGCGTTCCGCGCTCGGCACGAAAGTGATGCTTAAAGCGGTAATCGATCAACGAAGACAGCTGAGCATCGGCCTGGATGACGACATTGCCGCCACGACCGCCGTCGCCGCCATCGGGGCCGCCCTTGGGGACAAATGCCTCGCGCCTAAACGACATGCATCCGGCTCCGCCGTCGCCGCCGCACACGTTAATGCGGCTGATATCGGTGAACTGTGACAACAGAATCGCCTCCTACAAAAAGAGGGAGACCCTTGAATCCTAAAACTCAAGTGCCTCCCACATATGTGCTCTATGAAGGGTGAATTACGCGTTCGCGAGCGGGCGTACGCTGACCCTGTGCTTGATACCCTTGTGGAACTCAACGGTACCGTCGACCAGCGCGAACAGCGTGTCGTCCTTGCCACGGCCAACGTTCTCACCCGGGTGGATGTGAGTGCCGTGCTGACGGACGAGAATCGTGCCCGTGGTTACCGTCTGGCCGGCATAGCGCTTCGTGCCAAGGCGCTGACCGCGGGAGTCACGGCCATTACGGGAGGAACCGAGTCCTTTTTTGTGTGCCATTGTGTATACCTACTCTTTCGTTACGAGTGTAATCTACTCGGCGACGGGAGCCTCGGCAACAGCCTCGGCCTCTGCCTTGACAGCCTTCTTGGCGCGGGACGTAGCCTGGACCTTCACGATCTTCAGCTTGGTGAGCTGCTGACGGTGACCCTTCAGACGACGATAGCGCTTACGCTTGTGGAACTTGAAGACCAGCTGCTTCTCGCCCTTGAACTGCTCAACGATCTGAGCGGTAACCTTGGCCTTGGCCAGCTTGTCGGGATCGGTGACGATCTTCTTACCATCGTTGAGGAAGATGACCGGCAGGGTGACCTTGTCGCCCTCATTGCCCTCGATCTTCTCGACGGTGATGACATCGTCGGTGGCGACCTTGTACTGCTTGCCGCCCGTGTTAACGATTGCGTACATGTTTACTTGCCCTTCATGCATCAGTTAGTGCAACAGCCGAATATAGTAGCAGGCGAAAATACCCCCGTCAACGAGTATGTGGAGCAAATCCACAAGTTCGCACAGGTATGGGGCTGACGAGTCGGCCCTCGTCGTCCTCGCATGCTTGATTCTGACGCTCGACATCGTAGGAGCAGATGGTCACGAGGTCTTGCATACCGGTGGAAACAATAGGTGCATCCACGCCCGGGGTCAAGCCCTGCAACAAAACATCAGCAGCGGAAAGCAAAATTTCCGGACGCATGGAGCCCTCGTTGTCGGCATGGGTGTCGAGCATGAGCACCAAATGGTCCGGGCGCTCCCCTGCCGTGAGCTCATAGCCCACGAGCGTGTGATCCAAATCCAAGCGCTTGCTCTTTTTGCCGCGCGCGTAGTCGATGCCATGGTCCGCGCGCAGCATGTCAATCGCAGCGCGCACCTCGTCGGCGCTTACGGGCGCCTCGGGATCCAAGTGCAGGTCGATGCGATACGACAGACGCGTGAGCTGCGCCGTCAACGCCGGCGTGCGCACGTCGATGTACGCCGCCTCGATGGGCGCCAGATCGGCCGGAGACGCCGCAGCCAGGCGCCCAAACGCCTCGTCGAGCGCCACGAACTCGGTCATAAACAGGTCATACCACTCGCAGGTCGACGACGTACCCACCGGTAGCGCCGAAGAGAAGCCCACGCGCATGTGCGGAGAGAAGCCCTGCGTGACGGCATAGGGAAGTCCCGCGCGGCGCACGATGCGCTCAATGGTATGGATTACTTCGAGATGGCCCAGGTACTTAAGGCGATCGCGCTTGCCATAGCGAACACGAAGCCTAAAGAGCGTGGGGGTGTCGGTCAGGCGCTCACTCATGCGCGATCACCCATCAATACATTCTTGGCGTGAAGCGTGGGGCAGATTCCGCAGCCGGTGCACGACGTGCGGGTGCAGTCGGGAGTCGTGACGCCCTCGAGTGAGCGACGGTACTCGCGCTCGAGGAAGCCGCGCGTGCAGCCGGGGCTCACATGCTCCCACGGCAGGCGCCAGTCCAACTCGTAGGGCAGGTGCACGAGCTCATTGAGGTCGATGCCGTTTTTGGCAGCAGCCTCCTTCCAGTTATCGAGCGAGAAATGCTCTACCCAGGCGTCAAAGCGAGAGCCCGCGCGCCAAGCATCGATGATGACGGGCGTCATGTCACGACCGGCGCGGGACAGCGCGGCCTCGATGAGCGAAGTCTCGGCATCGTGGTAATGCACGCGGACGGCACGGTTGCGAACGCTCGTGATAAGCAACTTCTGGCGACGCTTGACGTCGTCGTAGTCGAGCTGCGGGCACCACTGGAACGGCGTGGCAGCCTTGGGGATAAAGACCGAAACCGAGATGGACACCGAGATCGAGCCGCGACGAGCCTTGGGCACCACGGAACGACCAAGCTCCAGCACGTGATCGGCCAGATTGGCGATGGCCACGATGTCCTCGTCGCGCTCGCCGGGAAGGCCCATCATAAAGTAGAGCTTCATGCGGTTCCAGCCGGCCTCGAAGGCCGCCTTGGCCGCACGGTCCAGGTCCTCCTCGGTCACGTTCTTGTTAATGATGTCGCGCATGCGCTGGCTGCCGGCCTCGGGCGCGAACGTCAGGCCGCCCTTCTTTTCGCCGGCGACCGACTCGGCCATATCCACGCCAAACGAATCCAAGCGCTGCGACGGAATAGACACGCGAATACCCGTATCCTCCAGGCGACGGTTGAGCCTGCCGAGCACGTCACGAATGCAGGAGTGGTCGGTCGTGGAGAGCGAGGTCAGCGACACCTCGTCATAGCCGGTCTTTTCCAGACCCTGAATCACCGACGAGACGATCTGGTCGGCCGAGCGCTCGCGCACCGGGCGATACGTCATGCCGGCCTGACAAAAACGACAGCCGCGGGCGCAGCCGCGCAGGATCTCGATAGACAGGCGGTCGTGAACCAGCTGCGCATAGGGCACGCACGACTGCGACAGCGGATTCGTGGCGCCGAAATCCTCGACGACGCGCTTGTAGACCACGGCCGGAGCATCCTTGCCCTCGCGCGGCACGGTGTAGCCATGCGGCGAGCAGGGCTCGTCGTGACGAATCTCATAGAGCGACGGCACGTAGTTGCCGGCAATGGATGCAAGCTGCTCAACAATCTGCGCGCGCGGGACTCCTTCGTCGCGCAGGCGCCGATGCAGCTGGCAGGTCTCGAGCAGCGATTCCTCGCCCTCGCCGATGAGGATGGCATCGAAGAAGGCCGCGTACGGCTCGGGGTTGTACACCGAGG
>DXLQ01000089.1:0-2731 GCA_019414685.1 Collinsella sp.
CTATGTCGGCATCGCGCTCTTTGCACTGCTGTTTGTCTATATGCTTCGTTCCGACATCCTTCGTTTTATTCTGTAGGGGAGTGTTTGGATTGTCTTTATCCCATCCTTTGCCTCGCGAGTTGACGCGCCCCGTGCATGTGGGCGGCGTGCAGATCGGTGGTGGCGCTCCGGTCGTGGTTCAGTCTATGACCTGCACCGATACTGCTGATGCCCAGGCAACGCTTGCGCAAGTGTGCGCGTTGGCGCAGGCTGGCTGCGATATCGTGCGCGTGAGCGTGCCTACCGAGGCTGCGCTCGAGGGCTTTCGCACGATTTGTGCCGAGTCTCCGGTGCCAATCGTCGCCGATATCCATTTTAACCATAAGCTTGCCATTGGCGCTGTCGAGGCTGGTGCCTCTAAGCTGCGCATCAACCCCGGCAATATCGGCGATTGGGCCAAGGTTGACGCTGTCATCGATGCCGCGGGTGCCGCGGGCTGCGCGATTCGCATTGGCGTGAACGCGGGCTCGCTTGAGCAAGATATCGCCGAGCGCGACGACCTCACGCAGCCCGAAAAGCTCGTGATGTCGAGCGAACGCTTTGTGCGGCACTTTGAGGACCGTGGGTTTACCAACATCGTGCTATCCGCCAAGGCCCATAGCGTACAGACGACGCTTGATACCTATCGCGCCCTGTCGCGCGAGATACCGCATGTTCCGCTCCACCTGGGCGTGACGGAGGCGGGGACCAAGCTTCAGGGCACCATCAAGAGCTCTGTAGGCTTGGGTATCTTGCTTTCCGAAGGCATCGGCGACACCATGCGTGTGTCGCTCACGGCCGATCCGGTTGAGGAGCCGCCGGTCGCCTGGGGAATTCTACAGTCGCTGGGCCTGCGTCGCCGTGGTCCCGAGATTGTCTCGTGCCCCACGTGCGCCCGCTGCCAGGTTAACCTTATTCCCATCGCCGAGGAGGTCACCGAGCGGCTTAAGAACTATTCCGCGCCGCTTTCGATCGCCGTGATGGGATGTGCGGTCAACGGCCCCGGAGAGGCATCTGACGCCGACCTGGGTGTTGCCTGCGGACGTGGTCAGGGCCTGCTCTTTTCGCATGGCCAGATCATTGGTAAAGTAGCTGAGGATCAAATTGTCGACGCGCTGATGGCCGAGGTCGACAAGCTTATTGAGGAGAAATAAATGACCCGAGCAATGTATATGTCTAAGCTCTATGCGCCGACGCTTAAAGAGGATCCGGCGGACGCCGAGCTCGCCAGTCACCGCCTGCTGCTCCGTGCCGGCATGATCCGCAAGGAGGCCGCCGGTCTCTATTCCTATCTGCCGCTCGCGTGGCGCTCGATTCGCAAGATCGAGAACATCGTGCGCGACGAGATGGACGCTGCCGGCGCCCAGGAGCTCATGATGCCCATCATGGTCGATGCCGAGCTGTGGCGCGAGTCCGGCCGTATCGATGCCTATGGCAAGGAGCTCGTGCGCTTTGATGACCGCCACGGCCGCGAGTTTGTGCTGGGCCCCACGCACGAGGAGACCGTGACCGCCTTGGTGCGCAATGAACTGCGTTCCTACAAGCAGCTGCCGGTGAATCTCTATCACATCCAGGACAAGTTCCGCGATGAGTTCCGTCCCCGCTTTGGCCTGATGCGCGGTCGCGAGTTCATCATGAAGGACGCCTACAGCTTCTCCGCCACGCAGGAGAGCCTGCAGGAGGAGTACGACAAGATGAAGCAGGCGTACGCCAATATCTGCGAGCGCTGCTACATCAAGGCTCTGCCCGTCGTCGCCGATTCCGGCGAGATCGGTGGCGACACCTCCGTCGAGTACATGGCGCTGGCCGAGGCCGGCGAGGCTTCGCTGGTCTACTGTGATGATTGCGGCTTTGCTGCTGATGACGAGGCCGCAAGCACCAAGGTCGTTGTGACCGAGGGTCCTGGCGACGGTACGCTTACCAAGGTCGAGACTCCGGGCATGGGCACCATCGAGGCCGTTGCAAAGTTCTTCGGCTTCCCCGAGAACGGCACGCGCAAGTCTCTGGCACTCCTCGACGCCGAGGGCAAGCCCGTCGTGGCCATTGTTCCGGGCGACCACGAGCTCAACGATTGCAAGGCCGAGCATGTCTTTGGCAAGGCCTATCGCATGATGACTGATGAGGAGCTCCAGACCTACGGTCTGCATAAGGGCTTTATCGGACCGGTTAACCTGCCCGAGGGCATTCGCCTGGTGTGCGACGAGAGCCTGCGCGAGTCCAAGCAGTGGGCCTGCGGTGCCAACGAGGTCGATTATCACTTTACCGGTGCCTGCCCCGAGCGCGACTTTACCGTCGACGAGTGGGCCGACCTGGTAACCGTCGTTGCCGGCGATCCCTGCCCGCACTGCGGCAAGCCGCTCTCTGCTGCCCGCGGCATCGAGGTCTCGCAGGTCTTCCAGCTGGGTACCAAGTATTCCGAGGCCATGGGCGCCACCTTTATGGACGAGGACGGCAAGGAGAAGCCGCTTATCATGGGTTGCTACGGCGTTGGTGTGTCCCGCTCGCTTGCTGCCGTCGTGGAGCAGCACAACGACGAACACGGCATCGTCTGGCCGGTCTCCGTTGCCCCGTACGAGGTCGCGGTGATTCCGCTCGATCCCAAGAAGGAGGAGTGCGCTAACGTTTGCGACCAAATCGTCGAGGGCCTGTGCGCCGAGGGTATCGAGGTTGTCGTCGATGACCGTGACGAGCGTCCTGGCTTTAAGTTTGCCGA
>DXLQ01000089.1:2831-6401 GCA_019414685.1 Collinsella sp.
TTGTGCCTCCGATGCGAAATAAATCGCTCAGATATTACTGATAATCGACGACGTCGATCCAGTTCTTCAGGAACTCATCGTTCACGTTGCGCTTACGAGCGAGCTCGGAAGCGGCGACGATGCTCGTCCACTGACGTACGACCTGCATGGGCATGTCGGCGCGGTCGCAGTAGAGCTCCAGGTAGGCCTCAGCCTGATCCTTGCTGTTGAGGGCAAAGAGCAGGTAGGTGGTGGCAACGTCGGCAGCAGGGGAGCCCTGGGTGGCGTGTGCCCAGTCGCACACATAGAGCTGGCCGTCGTCGCCGACGATGACGTTGGAGGGGTTGAAATCGCCGTGGCAGACCTTGAACTCCTTGGTCATGCCGTCCAGACGCTCCTGAAGGTTGTAGCGCGTGGTGGCATTGAGCTGATCAAGGCTGTCGATCATGCGGGCGTACTTGTCGCGCTGACGGTTGAGCAGCGGGGAGGTGTAGCCGTGGATCTCGATCTGGAGGTCGACGAACATCTCGAGGTACTCACCAAAGCGCTGGGGCTCGGCAGTCATCTTCTCGGCAAGGGTGGTGCCCGGAACCTTCTCGGTCACGAGCGCCCAGCCGTTGGCGTTCTCGAGCTGAGAAACCTCGAGAGCCTTGGGGCTGCGGATGCCGCACTCATTGATGCGGGCAAGATTCAAAGCCTCGTTGAACACGTCGGAGACGGGCTTGGTCTCGTTAAAGACCTTGACGATCTTGTCGCCCAGGTCGTAAACGACCTTGTTGCCACGGCGGACGAGCTCGGTCTTGGAATCGGGTAGCAGCATGGTTGCATCCTTTCAACGATGCGATAGAAGCGACGGCGGGGGTGTATGAAACACCCGTGCACCCCCGCCGTTAAAAACCGTGCTAAAACTAGCAGACGGCGTAATCCTGAGGCTCGCGGCCGTAGTAGGCGTCCAGGTAGAGCTCCTTGATCTCGCTCATGAGCGGGTAGCGCGGGTTAGCGCCGGTGCACTGGTCGTTGAATGCCTGCTCGGTCATCTCGTCGAGGGTGTCGAGGAAGTACTGCTCGTCAACACCGTAGTCGGCGATGGTCTTCTTGACGCCGATGAAGTCCTTGAGCTCCTCGAGTTTCGTGATGAAGTTCTCGAAGACCTCCTTGTCGTCCTTGCCCTCGATGCCGCAGTACTTGGCCATCTCGGCGTAGTTATGCAGCGCGTTGGGGTAAGGATACTGGGAGAAGGTACCCATCTTAACGGGAGCCTCGGCGGCGTTGTAGCGCATGACGCGCGTCAGGATGACGGCGTTGGCGATGCCGTGGGGCAGGTGATGGAAGGCGCCGAGCTTGTGGGCCATGGAGTGGTTGAGGCCCAGGAAGGCGTTGGCGAAGGCCATACCGGCCATGCAGGAGGCGTTGTGCATCTCCTCGCGGGCGTGTGGGTCCTTGGCGCCGTTCGTGAAGCTGGAGGGCAGGTTCTCAAAGACGAGCTTAGCAGCGCGCTCGGAGAGGCCCTTGGTGTAGTCGGAAGCCATGATGGAGACGTAGGACTCGATGGCGTGGGTCATGACGTCGATGCCGGAGGCAGCGGTCAGGCCGCGCGGGGCGGTCATGCAGTTGTCGGCGTCGACGATAGCCATGTTGGGGAGCAGCGCGTAGTCGGCGAGCGGCCACTTGATGCCGGTCTCCTTGTCGGTGATGATGGCGAACGGCGTGCACTCGGAGCCGGTACCCGAGGAGGTCGGGACGGCGACGAAGTAGGCCTTCTTGCCCATCTCGGGGAAGGTGAAGATGCGCTTGCGGATGTCCATGAAGTCCATGGCCATGTCCTCAAACTTGCACTCGGGGTGCTCGTACATCATCCACATGATCTTGCCGGCGTCCATAGCGGAGCCACCGCCGACGGCGATGATGACGTCCGGCTCAAAGAGAGCCATCTGCTTGGCACCACGACGTGCGCACTGCAGCGACGGATCGGGCTCGACGTCGTAGAAGCAGTCGTGGGCGATGCCCATCTCGTCGAGCTTGGCCTCGATGGCGCGGGTGTTGCCATTCTTGAAGAGGAACTGGTCGGTGACGATGAAGGCGCGCTTCTTGCCCATGACGTTGCCCAGCTCGTCGAGGGCGACGGGCGTGGAACCCTTCTTGAAGTAGACCTTCTCGGGAGCGCGGAACCACAGCATGTTCTCACGGCGCTCGGCCACAGTCTTAACGTTGATCAAGTGCTTCACCCCAACGTTCTCGGAGACGGAGTTGCCGCCCCAGGAGCCGCAGCCCAGGGTCAGAGACGGCTTCATGCCAAAGTTGTACAGGTCACCGATGCCGCCGTGCGAAGACGGGGTGTTGATGACGATACGGCAGGCCTTCATGACGTGCTCGAACAGGCTGATCTTCTCGGCCTGGGCGGGGTGCACGTACAGAGAGGCGGTGTGGCCCGGGCCACCGGCGAGCACCAGGTGCTCGGCCTTGTCGACGGCCTCCTGGAAGTCCTTGGCGTGGTACATGGCCAGGACCGGGGAGAGCTTCTCGTGGGAGAACTCCTCCTTGGCGGGGTCGGTGGAGGTGACCTCGGCGATCAGGATCTTGGTCTTGGCGGGAACCTCGATGCCGGCGAGCTCGGCGATCTTGGCGGCAGCCATGCCGGGGATGCGGTGGTCGAGAGCGCCGTTCTTGAACATGGCGGCACGCAGGGCCTCCATCTCGGCACCCTGCTTGACGAAGTAGCAGCCGCGCTTCTGGAACTCAGCCTTGACCTGGTCATAGATGCTGTCGATGACGGTCACGGACTGCTCGGAAGCGCAGATCATGCCGTTGTCGAAGGTCTTGGAGTGGATGATGGAGTTGACGGCGAGCAGCACGTCGGCGGTGTCGTCGATGATGACCGGGGTGTTACCGGCGCCAACGCCCAGGGCGGGCTTGCCCGAGGAGTAGGCGGCCTTGACCATGCCCGGGCCACCGGTGGCGAGGATGATGTCGACGTCACGCATGACCATGTTGGTCAGCTCGATGGAGGGGACATCGACCCAGCCGATGATGCCCTCGGGGGCGCCGGCCTTGACGGCGGCGTCAAGCACGAGCTTGGCGGCGGCGATGGTGCACTTGGCGGCTGCCGGGTGCGGGGAGATGATGATGCCGTTGCGGGTCTTCAGGCTGATCAGCGTCTTGAAGATCGCGGTGGAGGTGGGGTTGGTCGTCGGGATGACGGCGCCCACGATGCCGATGGGCTCGGCGATCTTGGTGATGCCGTAGGCCTCGTCGCGCTCCAGGACACCACAGGTCTTGGTGTTCTTGTAAGCGTTGTAGATGTACTCTGCGGCGTAGTGGTTCTTGATGACCTTGTCCTCAAGAACGCCGCGGCCGGTCTCCTCGATGGCCATCTTCGCCAACGGGATACGAGCCTTGTTGGCGGCCATGGCGGCCTCATAGAAGATCTTGTCGACCTGCTCCTGCGTGTACGTAGCAAAAAGCGCCTGGGCCTCTCGCATCTGAGCGAGCTTAGCCTCAAGCGCCTCTACGTTGTCCACAATTGCGGGAGTAGTGTTTTCCGGTGACTTTTTCACCATTTGTGTCTCCTTGCGATCGGAGATTTACCCTACG
>DXLQ01000009.1:0-25220 GCA_019414685.1 Collinsella sp.
CCGGGGCGGGGGCGAACCCAGACGCCCGTCGCGGAGTTGTAGTTGGCATTGCCGTTGTTGTTGACGTAGCACACGTTGGACGACGAGCCACCCATGACGGAACGCAGCCACCAATTGTACCGATATACAAGGCGGGACCGCCGCCCATTATAGCGAACGAAGGCGCTCTAGCTCGGCCGCGGCCTCCGCTATGCGCTCCTCGGTCGATTTCTTGCCGGTGACGCGCACGTTCTTGCGCGCGCCCTTGAGCAGCTTGATCTCCTCATCGACCATGTTGGCCAGTGCCTCGAAGCGGTTGGCGTTCACGGGCAGGCCTATGTCCATGAGGCACTGCATATCCAGCATCAGCTGCTCGCAGTCGGCTATCGCCAGCGTCAGGTACCGCTTGCGCTCCAATGCGTTGAACGAGCTGTTGGGGTAGAAGCTGTCGGCGCGGTTGACGTTGTACACGATGCTGCGCGCCGTCTCCACCGTTGGCACGGCGTTGAGCAGCCGGTAGGCCTTCGGAACCACGGACGACGAGGCCATCAGCTTGTTGACCTCCACGCGGATGGCGATGGCCTGCGTGAAGAACTTGTATTCGGACACCTCGCGGTTTCGCTGGTAGACGCCGCTCATGGCACCTCCCGGAAATAGTGGCGAAAAAAACGGCCCGCTGCGCGGGCAGGGATGCGACCGCGCAAGGCGGTCGCATCGAAAGAGAAGTATAGAGCACTCGGCTGGCTAGCCGACGAGGAAGCCGGGGCGGGGGCGAACCCAGCCGCCCGTCGCGGAGTAGTCGTAGGCATGGCCGTGGTTGCGGACGCAGCACACGTCGGACGACGAGCCACCCACGACGGAACGCAGCCACCAATCGTACCGATTTCCGTTGATGCGGTGCGCGGTGTCTCGGAACAGGTCGAACTGGCAGTCGAAGCCCGCGCTGTAGCCCTTGGTGCCCCACACTGGGCAGCCGTACACCTCTATCTCGGAGGGCGACCACACCTTGCCGATGTCCTGCCAGCTCCAGCTGTTGGAGTCGCTGAGCGCGCCGCTCGCGCTGTAACGCTCCTCAAGCAGCACGCGCTGGGTGAGCAGGTACTTGGTCAGCCCCTCGGGCAGGCACGCCTCGAACAGCTTCTCCCACGCCTTGAGGTTGCTGTTCAGGTACGGGTTCTTCACGTCTGCGGTGCCCTGGTTGGTGTTCGCAGTGTTCCACATCAGGTAGCTGTCGTTGGCCACGCCGGTGACGGTCTTGGCCACGGCGACGGGCGCGGACGCGATGAACGCGATGTGGTGGCCCTTGGCGCTGTCGCCGCACTGGTAGTACGGGTCGAAGTGCGCAAGCAGGGAGCGCACGGACTGCTGGGCCGCCACGTTTGACGCGCTCACGAGCGGCACGTCGATGTAGTCGCCGACGCGCAGTCCAGCGAAGTTGCCGGCGGCGATGCGCTTGTGCAGGGCGTCGTACACCGTACCGCTGCCGATCTCCCCGGCAAGGATGGTGGCGATGTTCTGCCCGCCGTACTTGCCGATTTGGCCCTGGCGGTTGTACTCGGCGTTGTTGAGCGCCGTCTGCGCGTTGCTGCGCGCGGTATCGTCGATGACCTCGTAGCCGATGCCGCCCACCGACAGGGTTTTCGCTTGTGCCATTTCGTTGCCTTTCTACTTGAGGTTGAGGGTTGTGCCGGACGCCGTGCAGGTGCTCCCGAACGTGATGGTGCTGCCAGATGCACTGGCCTTGGAGGCGGGGCAGTACACGGTGCCGTCGTCGTAGATGAACGCGCCCGTGGCGTCGGCCAGCTTGCCGTACAGGTCGGCTATCTGCTGCTTCTGCTTGGCCATGTCCGAGCTGCCCGCGCTGCCCTGCGCCACGCTGTTGGCTATCTGCAGGGCGATGTTTGCCGCCGCGTCGGCGTTCGAGGCCGCGCCGTTTGCCGCAGCCGTGGCGGCTTGCGAGGCCGTCTTCAACTGCGACGCCTCGGTCACGCGGTCGCTTTCCGCCGTGGCTCGCTTCTCCTCGGCCTCTGCGCGCTTGGTTTCGTCGGTCTGGCGTGCCTTCTCGTTCGTGGCGCGCTGGTTTTCCGCGCTCGCGCGGGAGGCCTCGGCCTTCTGCATCTGCGCGTTCAGCGCGCTCACGTCGGCTAGCTGCCCTTCGAGGTTCGCGATGATCGCCTCCACCGCATCGACGTACGGGCCGGATATCTCGCCCGACGCGCTCGCCGAGGGCAGCACGTTCACCAGGACGTTCTCGGTGGTGGCGTCCAGCCCTGCCGCGTTCCGCACGCGCACGTAGCACACCTTGAGCAGCCCGGCCACGCCGAAGACGGCGGGGTCGACCGTCACGGTGGCCACGTTGTCGCTGATGCCAGTGAACTGCTGCTCCACGTAGGTGTGGTCGGGCTTCGCAGCCATGAGGTGCACCTTGCAGCCCGTCAGGGCCGCCTTCTTGTCGCCGTCGTAGATGGCGGCCTTCAGGACCTCGGCGCTGTCGCCCTGGTGCACGGTGATGACGGGCGGCGCTATGTTGGTCTTCTTGAGGTTGAGCGTAAGCTCGTGCGTTGCCATGCCTCACTCCTTTCCTTCGGCCGCAAGTGTCCGCGATATGTCGCCGGGTTGCGCTCTGTGGACCCCGCATATCTCCTCGTCGGTGAGCGCCGAGAAGTCAACGGCGTTGGCCTCGCCGCCTTCCGCGTCCATGACGGCCACGGGGCTGGATACGAGCGTGAAGCCGCCCTTGCCGTCGAACTCGAACACGTCTTCCGATTCCACGATGGCCCGCGCCGTGGCCGGGTCGCTGATGCACTCGAACACCGGAAGCGCCTCGGGCGGCTTCGGCGCGCCGTCGAGCGCCTGCGGCGCTTCGGGTTGCTGCACAAGGTGGTAGAACATTCTGTTTCCTCTCTTGCTGGTCTGGTTTCCCGTGATGCTGCTCATGCCGGTGATGATTCCGTTCACCACGTTGATGGTGCCCCACGTCCAGTTGTTGCCGTTGTTGGTGATGCGCCCGATGAACTGCGTGGAGCCCGTGTATCCGTAGGTGCCGCCGCTGCTCGGGCTGGTTCCTATGGCGAACTTCGGGGCGAGTATCCTGGCGGTGCCCGACGACCCAATGTCTGCGCGGCTGTTATCCAGGTATAGGTAGTTGTTCGAGTTCTCCTGCAGCCTCACGTACGCCGAGCCGCCCGCGTTGCTGTTGCCGCTCCTCATGTACAGCTGTTCGTCGGGATGGCTCATGTAGCCCGCGTAGTAGGGGGTCGTCAGCCACGTCTGGCGGTAGTAGCGGTTGACTGCCAGGAAGCCGTAGCCGCAGGCGGATATGCCCACGCCGTCGGTCGAGCTCGCCGTGGGGCTGTCCTTCGCGTGGACGGCCTCGATGGTGCAGTACTCGGTCGAGCCGTTCACGAACGACGCTCCCGGGTGGTTGTTCGTCGTCGTGCCGGTGGTGATGTAGTTGGTTGACGACGCGCCGACCATGTTGCAGCGGAACATGGAGGTGCTGCCCACCAGCACGGTGCCCGCGATGATGGAGCCGTTCTTGTCGTATATCTGGAAGCCGTTGGTGGCGTTGATATAGACCCTGTTGCCGTTGCTGTCGGTCATGAAGATGGAGCCGTCGCGCAGGTAGAAGGCCCCGCTGTCGAGGTCCCAGTACGAGTTCCCGCCTTTGATGCGGCCCGTGGTCAGCTCGTCGGCGGTCACGCCGTCGCCGGTTATGGCCGTGCGCCACTTCCACGCGCCGCTGGAGTACTTGGAGTTGGCCACGCCGATGATTCCGCCGCCTATCTTGACGCACTTGGTGGCGCTCTCGGGCTTTTTGTCGTACACCAGGATGCCTTGGCCGGGCTCCTCGTACACCCAGCCACCCGTGGTGTTCACCTCACTGTTGAGCATGTCAACGATCTTCTTGCGGATATCCGTCGGCAGCTGGTCGAGCTGTTTCTGCAGCCCATCCACCTCGCCCTCGGCGCTCGTCAGCCGTTCGTCCAACTTGCCCGTGACGCCTTCCAGGTACTCCTTGTTGGCCTCGTCTATCTGCTTGAGCACGCTCTCGCTTTGCTCTATCGACGTGTCGGTGTACAGGCGCAGCACCTCGTCCAGGGTCAGGTTGCCGTCGTCGGAGTACTTCTTCAGCGCCTTCTCCAGCGTGGTGTCCCCGTTGTCGGCGTACTCCTTGAGGGCCTTGTCCAGCTCGTCCCTTATCTGGTCGGTGTAGTCCTGGGCGGCGCCGCCGACCTCCTTGGTGTACGCCTTCTGGCGCTCCTCGGCGGCCGCCAGGCTCTCGCCCCATTTGCCGGTCGATGCCTTGTTCGAGGCGTTCACGGCCTCGGTCACGGTCGCCCGGATGGTCGAGGCGGTGGACTTGGCGGCCGACTTCTGCGCGGCCATCAGCTCGGCGACCGTCTGGTAGTTGCCGAACGTGTAGGTGACCTCGCCGGGGCGCAGCTGGTCCTCCACCACCTTGGTGATGCGCGTGCGCACGCGCAGCGGCGGGTCGTACACCTTGTCCACCACGGTCACCAGGTCGCCCTCGTCCGCGCCCTCGAAGCCCTCGCCGGCGCGCGCAAGCGCCACGGCGTCCACAGTGTAGGACACGGTGGGCACGCACGACTTCGCCAGCTGCGCCTCGGTGAGCTTCTTCAGCTCGGCGGCGTCCTCGCAGTCGGAGAACTCCACGTCGCCGAACACGTGCGCCTTGCCGCCCTTGCCGTCGGGCCGTCCCCAGCGCGCCAGCGCGTCGGCCGACCCCACCCAGTTCTGCCCGCCGTTCACGCCGCCGAAGGTCAGCTTGCGATCGTAGCCGCCCGTCAGGTTGCCGTCCTCGTCGGCGGTCTGCAGGGACTTGCCGTAGCCGTACAGGGCGGTACACACGTTGCCCTCGTCCACGCTGCGCTTGACGCTCACGAGGTCCTTGGCGTAGGTGAAACGCTTGCCGTTGTCCTCGCCGACCTGCTTGGCCATGCACACGCGGCGTGCGGTCACCTTGGTGCCGCTCACCTGGATTTCGAACGACAGCTCGCCGCCCCAAGTGTCTGCCACGTCGTGGATGGCCGCCCATGCGTTGGTGTGGTAGAAGTTCGTGCCGGCCTGCCCGAGGTCGGCCACGGTTCCGACCTGCCAGCGCGAGGAGGACAGCGCCGAGGCCAGCGCGGCGTAGGCGCTCACGTCGTAGGGGCGCTTGTCCTCCAGGTAGTCGCCCAGGAGCTCGATTTGCGCCGAGGTTGGGCAGTAGTACGTGTAGAGGATGCCCGCGCTTGCGCGCTCCTCCTCCACGCCGTCCACGATGTTCTCGTGCCAGCGGCCCTTGAGGTCGCGCCACACCAGGCGGTCGCCCTTGTCCAGGCGCGCCAGCGTTGTGATGCTCAGGGCGTTCTCGCCGTTGACCTCGCGCGTGTCCTCGCACTCGAACAGCGTCTTGATGGGTCCCTTGTACGCCTCCCAGCGGTCGCATGCCCACAGAATCATCAGCCCACGTACCTTTCCGTCCACTGTACCGTCGCGGTGCCGCTGGACAGCTTGAGGCTGTTGGCCCCCGGCTCCAGCGGGAAGAAGTCACTCTCGAAGGTCACGGGCGCGGGGCTGCCGTCCACCGTGGCCTGCGGGGTGGCCATGTCGATGACCACCGCGCTCGATGCCGTCACCGCCTTGTCGATCTGCACGAACTCGCCCGTGCCCATGTTCGTCAGCCGCAGCGCCGACGTGCTGCCGCCGGGCCTGACGGTCACGGTGGGGTAGGTGCGGAACGTCCCGCCCACCTGCACGCCCGAGGTGCCCGACACGGTTGCGCGCCCCTCGGCCCCGTAGGCCACGGGGTCGTATGCCGTGAACGTCAGCGTGGCCTCGCCGGTGTGCCACAACGTGTCGAGCGCGCCCGGCGAGGTCAGCACGGCCATGTAGCGCAGGCCCAGGTGCCTCTCGTCGTCCAGCCACAGCTCGGCCTCCTTGAGGCACAGCAGGCGCGAGGCCATGAGGCGGCGAAGGGCCGCCATATCGTCGGCGGGGCGTGCCCTCCAGGCCGCCGCCACGTCTATTGTCAGGGGTTTCAGCTCTGCGCGCATGAAGCGCGAGCCGGGCTGCCCGGGCACGTCGCGCGTGGCGATTTCGTACTCGGGCAGCAGCGAGCGGGTCACGAGCCGGGTGTCGAACCACGGCGCGAAGTCGAAGCCGTTGTATATCATGCGAAGCACTCCTGCCGTTTGATTTCCTTGGCTATCTGGCGGGAGATTTTCTCTATGTCGGCCTCCTCCCGCACGGTCGCGTACACGTTGATTGTCACGTTCGTGTCGCCGTGGCCCGCGCCGCCCTTGCCGTCGAGCAGCTTGGCGATGCCCTCGGCCAGCGGGCGCGCGCCGCGTTCGTTGAACGGCACCACGCCCTCGGGGCCGGCCTCGCCTACGCCGATGACGCTGGGGCCGTTGAACACGCCGCCCTTCGCGTACCAGTCGATGCCGAAATGCGGCACGCTCGGCGGGTCGATGCTGAACCCGCCGGAGATGGACAGGTGCGGCAGCTTCAGGTGGGGCAGTGACCACGAGAAGTTGAAGAACCCCTTGATGGAGTCGATTACGTTCCGCACGGTGTCGCGGGCGCTGTTTATCGGCGTCTCGATGGCGCTCTTGATGGAGTTCCATATGCCAGCCACGGTGTCGCGGGCGGCGTTGAACACGCTGGAGATGGTGTCGCGGATGCCGTTGACGATGCCGGATATGGTCGAGCTTATGCCGGTCCACACGTTCGACGCCGTGGTGCTCACGGCACCCCAAACGGAGTCCCACACGGCCTGTATCGCCGACAGCACCGCCGATATGGTGGAGCTGATGGCGTCGATGGCCGCGCCTATCGCCGAGGTGATGGCATCCCACACGCTGGAAGCGGTTGAGCTGACGGCACCCCACACCGTATCCCACACGCCCTGAATCACCTCAAGGGCCGCGCTTATCACGTCGCTCACGTATTGGATGTACGTGCCGACCGCACCGCATATGAGGTCCCACGCCGCCGTGAGCACGCCGCCGAAGTTCTCCCAGACGAAGTTCCAGGGTATGAGCAGCGTCTCGATGGCTAGGTTGAGTATTTCCGCGAGCAGCATCACGGCCACCTGCGCAACGTTGCAGATGCCGTCCCACACGCCCGCGAGCGTCGCGCCCAGCCCGGAGAAGAACGCGCCTATCGACTCGGCGACCCCGCCGGCAACGCCGACGGCCACCTGGAACGCGGCGCACACGGCATCCCACACGGCGGTCACGGCGTCGCGGAACTCCTCGCAGTTGTTCCACAGCAGCACCACTGCGGCGATGATGGCCGCTATTGCCGCTATCACGGGGTGCGCGGCTATGAGCCCCAGCGCGGCGGTGCCCGCCTTGCCTACGGCGGAGAAGGCAGCACCGATTTGCGGCACCACGCTGATGATGGTGCCGACGGTGGACAGCACCGGCCCGATGGCCGCCACTATGGCCGCTATGGCCAGCACGGCGGTCTGGCCGCCCTCGCCGATGCCGGCGAACCACTCGGAGAACGACTTGACGACGCCCGCCACGTTGGTGGCGATGTTGAGCAGCGGCTCGCCAAGCGGCTCGATGGAGCCCTGCAGCTCGCGCATGGCCTCCTGCGATTTCACGGCGAAGCTGTCGGAGGCGGCCTCCTGGGCCTGCTGCGCAGCGCCCGCCACGTCGCCGAAGCTGTCCTGCACGCCCGCCAGGGACTCGATCATCCCCATGGCGTTGTCCTCGCCCAGCGAGGACCACAGGGTGGAGGCCAGCGCGGCCTTGTCGTACTCGTTTGGCATCTGCGTGAGGTCGCCCAGCACCGCCTGCAGCATGTCCTCGGCGGTGGCGCTGCCGTTCTTGAAGTTCTCGAAGACCTCCTGCGTGCCCTCGCTGAACGAGCCGATGGATTCCTCCATGCGGCCGTCGGACAGCGCCGTCAGGAACTCGTTGAGGTAGTCGCCCACCTTGTCCAGGTTGTACGCGCCGTTGGACGTGCCCGCTTCGAGCAGCGAGAAGTACTCGCTGGCGCTCATTCCCGCCTCGCCCCATCGCACGGAGTATTCGCTCAGGTTGTCGCCCAGCTCGTCGGTGTAGTTCAGGCCGCGCTGCATGCCCGCCGTCAGCAGGTCGCTGGCCTCGGTGGCGGACAGCCCGAAGCCCTCCATGAGGGCGTTGGTGCCGCGTATGGACTCGTTCACGTCTGCGCCGAAGGTGTCCGACAGCATGAGTGCGTTGGTGGTGACGGTCTGCAGGTCCTCGTCGGACACGTCGCGAAGGGTGGACTTGCACTGGATCAGCGCATCGTTGACCTCGTCCAGGGACTGGCCCCAGCCACCCTCGTATATGCGCTTGCCTATGCCGCTGAAACGCTCGGCCTCCTCGCCGGACACGCCGAACGCGGCGGCTATGCGGGCGTTGGCCTGCTCGTAGTCGCTGGCCACACCGAATACGGCCTTGCCGGCGGCCACCACGGGCGCGGTCAGCGTCACCGTGGCGGCCGTGCCGGCCTTCTTGAACGAGGACGACAGCTTCGCGGCTTTCTCGTCGCCCTCGGTTATGTTCTTCCAGGAGATGCCCTGGAGGTCGCGCTCCAGGGCCTTGATGTTCTTGGATACGTCAACGGTGTCGAGCACCGCTTTGATGATGACGTTGCCGTCCATGCTCACCTCGTCGCTCTCTTGAGCGCGGCGAACACATCGCGCATCGCCGCGTCGCTTCCTTCCTCAGAGCCGTGTGAGCTGCGGCCTTTGCCGAGTTCGAACGCCTTGTGGGCGGCGTTCCAGGCCTCGACCTCCTGCCTGTTGTATTTGGTTGGCTTCGGCTTGGTCGCCGGGTTGCGGTAGTGGATGGCCGCGCCGAGCGGCGTGTCCTGCGGGCAACCGCCCACGAGTGCAACGAACTCGGCGAAGCTGATGCGACCGCGCACCTCGTCCCACTCGATGCCGTAGGCCTGGCGGAAACTGGTGCGTATGCGCGCCGCGTCCTCCTCCAAGTCCCACAGCGGGGTCTCGTGCGGGCGGTCGCCGCTCAGGTCGAGTCCGCACATGTCCCATACCGCCGCGTCGCGCATCCGCACGAACTCGGCGGCGTCGTAGTCGCATGCGCACCACGCGTCCGCCCAGTCCACGAAGAACAGCGCCAGGAACTCGTCCCTGCGCTGGTCGTCGGACTTGCCCTCGTCGGTCAGCACCTCGATGACGCGGATGATCGTGAGCGCGTCGTCGCGCACCAGCACCTCCTCGCCGTTCCACGGGTAGCGCGTGGCGCTCGTGCCGTCGGGCAGCCGCACCCGCTCGGCCGTGAGCGCGGCTGGCAGCATTACTTGCCGCCCTTCTTCTTGCGCTTGGCCTTGGCGCGGCGCTGGGCGCGGTTGAGCGCCTGGACCTGATCGGCGCGCTCGCTGTATGCAAGGCCGCACGCCATCAGCTGCTCGCTGGTCGCGTGGCGCGCCAACATGTTGAGGAACGTGGCGAAGACCTCGCCCAGGATGCGGATGTTCTCCTCGGGCGCGATGGGGCCCTCGTCGCCGCCCATCCACGCGAGCAGCTGCTCCCAGCCCTCGGTGCCGATGAACGTCGAGATGGTGCGCTTCATGAGGCGGGCCTGCGCGGCGTTGGCCTCGGCCGCCTTCTCGGGGGTGTCGGCCTCGCGGGCCATCTGCTCGTTGGCCTGCGCGCGGTCGATGGCGTTGCCGACCTTGGCCAGGTACTCCTCGATGTGCTTGTCGTCGAACCACACGCGGAAGCGCGGCGTGTCGGGGTTCTCCTCGGGGTCCTCGAAGAACACGTCCTCGTACGCGCGGATGTTTTTCAGAAGTTCCATTTGTTGCCCCTTTCGTGAACGGTGAGCGTCGGGCATAGAAAAGGGGCGCGGGCCGCTCACTAGCCCGCGCCCCCATGTCCAGGAGGTTATGTCTGGTGTCGCCTGCGGCTACTTCGCCGCCACGGTGACCTTCACCTGCGTGCAGATGCTCGGCTTGGACGCGCAGCGCACGGTGATGACCGCCTCGCCTGCGGCCACGCCCGTCACGTTGCCGTCGCTGTCGACGGTGGCCACGTCGGTGTTGCCCGATGCGAAGAAGCACTTGGCGTTCGCCTCGGCGGGCGTGACGGTCGGCGCGAGCTTCATGGACTTGCCCACGGCCGGGCCGGTCGGCGCGGTGCAGGTGACGCCCGTGGGCTGCTTGAGCTTGTTGGCGGGGATGTAGCGCATAGCGCCAGCGCCCGAGATTGTGCAGGAGAACGCGCCGGGGTCGGACGCCGCGCCCTGCTGCGAGCCGACGGTCAGGCCCAGGTAGGTGCAGTCGCCCTCCACCACGTCGCCGTTGGGGTCGGTGTGGCGGAAGTGGCCCGTGCGGCCCTCGCCGGTCTCAAGCGCCAGGCTGGCAACGAAGTCCTGCGCGGGGTCGCCGTAGCAGCGGTCGCCTGTGACCTCGTACTGCGGCTGCACGCTCTTCACCTTGTCGGTGGGAGTGCCGTAGCCGTCGTAGTAGTCCTTGGTCTCGGTGGTCTCGTTGGTGGTCGGCTTCACCTCGGTGATGCCGCGCGAGAAGATGGCCCACGTGGGGCTGGCCGCGTCTGGCGTGGTGTCGATCTCCAGCGCGCTCATGTAGTTGGGCGCGAAGCCCAGGTCTTGGTTCTTTGCCATCGTTATCCCTTCTCTATGGTTATGGTCGCTTTGATTCGGAACTCCCACAGGTACGGCCCGCCCTCGGGCGGCGTTATCTCCTGCGGCTCGGTGTACAGCGACGCGCTCGTGAAGCCGTAGGAGCCTGTGGGCGAGGGCAGGTCGGCCCCGTCCAGCGCGTCGGCCAGGTCGTAGGCGTCGCCCATGGCCTTGGCCTCGGAGGTGTCCTTCACGATGACCTGCAGCACGTATCCCACGCGGCGGGTGCCGTCCATGTGGCGCACCACGTCGGTGGTGGGCATGGGCCGCAGCACCACCGCGTCGTCGTGGCCGCGCGAGGCGGCCAGGCGGGTGAGGAGCACCGGGCCGTAGCCCAGGGCCTCTATGGCGGCCTTCGCCGCCTCCATCACGTCCGGGGCCATGTCACGCCCCCTCGGTCAGGAGGTCGACGGCCAGGCGCTCCCAGTCCTCGCCGTGTGCTTCCTTCGCGGCCTTCGGCCAGTCGGCCTTGGCCCTCGGGTTCTTGCCGTGCTTGATGGAGCTGTCGGGCAGGTCGCGCACGTAGGCGGCGTAGTCGGCGTCCCATATGACGAGGCCCTGCCTGAAGTCGGAGGCGGCCTGTATGGAGTTGTGCATGCGCTTGGTGTCCTCTGGCGTGAACGCGTTCATGTCCTCGGCCACGCTCATGGCGAACTTCACCTGCTTGGCCTCCAGCTCCTTCGCGCTGAAACGCTTCATGAGCTTGGTCAGGTCGACCGTAACTGCTGCGGGCATGGCTACCTCACCTCCAGTTCCCAGTGGTGGGGACGGGTGCCGAACGCGCGGCGGGGCGTGCACCTCGCCACGTTCATCCACTCGCCCCCGTCGATGCTCACGCGGCTGCCCACTGGCACGTCGAACATACCCGGGCTGTCCGCGCCGTCCGCTATCACGAGGCCCTGCGCCCCGTCGCCCAGGGCGTACTCGCGAACGAGCCATGCCGATGCCGGCTCGAAGCGCACGCGGCGCACCTCGACGGGGTTCTCGAACTCGCCGCCGTAGCCTCCCTCCCTGGGAACCTTGACGAACATGGTGGAGGGCCGCGCCGAGCGCGGCACCCGCATCATCTGGTACCCCCGATGCCCGCGTAGAGCAGCGGCGTTCCAAGCAGCTCGCGGCGGACGGCGGCCTCCATGTCGCTGCGGTAGGTGCTGGCCCCTTCGGTACCGGGGTTCCACGAGAACGAGCCGACGGTGAAGCCGCCGCCCTCCATGATGCCGCCCGAGCATCCGTACGCGGCGTCGACCTCGCAGGCCGCCATGACCGCGCGCGCCCACTCCTCGGAGCCGTCCGGCTCGTTGGGGAAGATCAGGTCGCGCACGGCTGCCGTGGCGTGGGGGAGCGCCGCCTTGAACTCCTCGGCGGACAGCTCCCCGCGCCCGGCTGCCAGGTAGTCCTCGTGGGTCGGGGCTCTAGTTTCCATCGTCCTCGGCCGCCTCGGGCTTTTCCGCCTTGCCCTTGGCGGGCTGCTCGTCTGCGGCCTTCGCCTCGGGCTTTTCCGCCTTGCCCTTGGCGGGCTTGGCCTTCTTCGGGGCCTCCTTCTCGAAGGCCAGTCCAACGGTGCGCATGTCGCGCCTCCTTCCTACGCAGCCTTCATGCCTGCGGTGATGTAGTGCGCCAGGTTCTCGCGCACGCCGCACACGCCGTACTTGCGGTACTTGAACAGGTGGCCGAAGCCCTGCTGGTTGTCTTCGGCGTCGATGACCTTGCCGTGCGCGAAGTTCCAGCGCAGCACCACGGCGTCCTTGTGGACGATGAGGAAGTTCATGTCCACCGCGCCGGTGCCCTTCTTGTAGTGGCCGATCTCCTCGTCCTTGGTGGTGCCGTCCAAGAGGTCGATGGCGCTGTAGAAGCGGGACTGCGGCACCTTCACGATGGAGGAGAAGCCGTCCAGCGCCTCGCGGGACTTGGTGGTGTCCAGGTCCTTCACCATACCCAGCAGGGTGGGGGTGATGAACAGCACGCGGCCCTCTTCCGGCACCTCTTTCTCGTCCATGTCGCACATGGCGGCGTTCAAGCCCTTGAGCATGTCCGCGCCGTCGGCGTAGGTCTTCTGCTCCTTGGTGATGCCGGTGCCTGCGCACAGCGTGGAGAACACGAACGCGTCTCCCTCGGGCACCACCTTGGTGCGGTTGAAGTGCGCGGCGGCGTTGCCGAACGCCAGGTTGAAGGACTGGGCGTCCACTTTCTGGTCGATTTCCAGGATGGTGCCGCGGTCGTAGTTGGCGCTGATGGGCTTCCAGGTCAGGGACGCGCCGCTGTTCTGCGGCAGTCGCCCGTTGGCCTGCACGTCGCCCAGGCCGCCCATGGAGTAGACGGGGTAGTAGAACTCGCCCAGCTGCTCCATCTGCGCGATGTTGCCCTGCGGCGCGGCGCTCTCAAGCACTGCGGTCAGGGATTCCTTGCGGTACGCCTCCATGAGCACGTTCTCGTAGCCCTTGGGCAGTTCGATGTTGTTTGGCATGATTTATTCCTTTGAAGATTCGTCGGTGAGTCCGAAAGCTGCGCGGAAGTCGGCCAGGCCGTCGGAGCCTGCGCCGCCCTTGGGGTCGCCGCCCGCGCTCTCGCGGGGCTGGTCGGTGAACATGTAGGCGTTGTCCTTCTTCAGGGCCTCGAAGTCGATGCCCGTTAGGTTGCCCTGCTCGTCCAGCTTCGCGTCGGCGATGTTCGGGATGATCGCGCGCGCCGCCTTGGCGTTGCGCACCCCCATCTGCGCCAGCTTGGTGTCGATGGCGAAGTCGCGGCGCATGTCGGCCTCGCGCTTCTCGGCGTCGGCCTTGTACGCCTCGTTGTCGGCCTTGGCCTTGTCGAGCGCGGCCTGCAGCTCCTCGGCGTTGCCCGCCTTGGAGGTGAACTCCTCGATCTGCTTGTCGCGCTGCTCCAGTTCGGCCTTGAGGGCCTTCACCTGCTCCTGGTACTCGTCGGTCTCGCGCTTGTACTTCGCGTAGGACACGACCTCCTTCTGGGGCTCGGTGCCCTGGCCTTCGCCGCCCTCGTTTCCCTTGGGCTTGTTGTCTTCAGCCATCGCTTGCTCCTTCCGTGTTTGGTTGTCGCGCTTCCCTGCGCGCTTGGATGGCCCACCGTTGTCGCCGTGGTCGCGTGCGGGGCCGTTGTCGCCGCCCCATCGCGTGACCGCATCTTCCCCGAGGTGTCGCCAGGCAAAAGAAAAGGCCGCCCGTTCGTGGGCGGCCTTGATGCCGTGTCGCTGTTCGGTTGTCGGTGATGCCTAGTGCATCAGGCCCTCGTCGCGCAGAACCTTGCGGCACTTGGCGAAAAGTTCCTCGCGTTCTTTTTCGCTCAGCTTCTCGTCCTCGCTCAACTCGGGCACGTGGTCGTCGATGACTAGAACCCAGTCCTCGGGGGTCACTTCTTTTTTGTCAGCCTGAACCATTTCGCCTCCTCGTTCTGCTTGTAGAGCATTTCCGTCGTGTAGTGGTCGATGGCAGCGCCGCCCGCGTTCGGGTAAAGCGCCTTCATCTGCTGGCGCATTCTCTCGTACGCCTTCACCACGCCGGGGTCGTTCACCTTGATTTCGTAGATTGTACCATCGTGGCACGCCACCACCGAGCTGCGCACCCAGTCGTTTTCCGCCACCGTGCGTATGTCGGTCCACGACGGCGGCGAGCTCATGGGGTGGTTGTGTATCAGCACCACGCCGCCCTCGGTGCGCCTGCACGCCTCCACCTGCTTTGCGGTCAGGCCGCACGCCTGGCTCTTCAGGCCGTGCCCGAAGGTATCGGTGACGCGCTCGCCCTTCTTCCATGAAACCACGGACATGCGTTCGTAGCCCGTGCCGTCGCGGTCGCGCAGGATGCGGCGGCTCTCGGCGTACACGGCCTCGCTTGCGCGCTTTGGGATGGGCAGCGAGGTCACCTTGTCGTGGTAGGCCCTGCCGTTCACGGCCCGGCGGCTCACGTCTGCGGCGGTGCCCGCGCCCTTGCCCGGCATGAACTTCTCGCGCACCCAGGTCTTGTCCGTGGCAAGCGGGTAGATGCGCGCCTTCGATTCCATGGCGGCCTCGCGCGTGCGCTCGCGGGACAGGTAGGGGTGGGCGGCTATGTGCTCGCGCTGGCGCTTCTGCAGCTTGCCCAGGCGCAGGCGCTCCTTGGTGTTATCGAGCCCGGCGGCCTCCAGGGCCGTTGCCTCGCGCTTGGCGGCGCGTATGCCGCGCTCAAGCTCGCGCTGCTTCTGCTCTGCCTGGTATCGCTCCTCGCGCTTCTCGTCGCCGCCGTCGGGGTCGCGCTCGTAGCGCAGCGGCTGGCCCTCCACGTAGATGCCGAAGTCGTGTTTGCAGTTCGCGCCGCACAAGCCATCGACCGAGCCGTAGCCCGTCTCGCGGTAGAACGGCGGGTATTTCTTAGACTTGCCCGACAGACTGAAAACGCGGCCCTGCCACTTGGCGTGGCTCTCGCGCGCGCCGCCGTGCGAGGAGGTCTGCACGAGGTCGTGCCCCGTCTCCTCAAGCAGCTCCAGCGTGTTGCGGCTGCCTGCCTGTACCACCTGGGTGCGCACGTGGCGGCGCATGGCCACGTCGGCCTGCGCCCACGCCCCGCTCTTGTAGTCCACGACGGACACGCCCCGCCGCGCCAGCTTCAGCACGGCCTCGCGGGTGGCCTGCTCGTAGCCCGCCATGCCCGAGTTCACCTGCGCCACGGCCTGCGCCACGACTTCGAGGTACGCGCGCTGCACGTTGGCGGGCATCTTCAGGTTGTCTCGGCTCACCACTTCCTGAACGCCCGCCGCCGTGGCCCGCGCCGAGTTGTGGAGCCTCCACTGCATCGTCTTGGACAGCGCGCCCATGGCCGTGCCCAGCGTGGCCAGGTCGGCCTCGGCGCTCTTGGCCACGGCCTCGGCCGCAGCCTTGGCAGCCTCGCGCGCGGCTCTGCGGCCCTCCTCGCTCATGGCCTTCTGCACGTCCTTGGCGGCAAGCGCCGCCTTGCGGGCGGCCTGCGAGTAGGCGCTGTCGCCCTCGAAGTCGATGGAGCCTATGAGCGCGGCGTAGATGCACGCCAGGCGCAGGGTGTATTCGTCCATGGCCCCCTGCGCCGCGTCGGTGAAGTGCTCTATGTAGTCCGGCCCCAGCATCAGGCGAGCCCGTCGCCCAGCATGTCGAACGCGCCGCCCTGCTGCTCGGGCACGTTGGCCTGCGCCTCATCCTTGGTCTCGCCGTAGAAGCGGCGGCGGTACTCCCACGGGGCCATGATGCCCGCGCCGACCTCGCTCATGGCCATCTCGCGGGCGCTCTGCGTGTCGCTGATGATGGAGTCGTCGAAGTCCACGGTGACGTCGCCGTAGGGCACGGCCTCGCCCTTGATGCTGCGGCACGCGTCGGCCATGCCGTTGACCAGCCGCACGATGGACTTGCGCAGGGCGTTCTCGTGGCGGTGGATGGATCGCATCAGCTGCGAGTTGTCGGCCGCCACCTCCTTGGCGGTCTTCAGGCCCGTGTGCGACTCCCAGGAGAAGTAGCCGTTGCCGAAGCCGCACGCCACCGACAGCAGGCGCAGGCCCGTGTTGATGGCGCTGGCGTTCTCGTCGGCCTTGAGGTCGCTCTGGACGGTCTGAATCTTGGCCGACCCCTCGTCGCCGGGGTTCATGCTGAAGATGGTGTCGTCGGCCTCGCCGAAGGCGTAGTAGGTCTTTGTGAGGCTGCCGTCCGGCCCCTTGTCGGTCTTGGCCTCTATGAGGGTCTTGTCCACGAACGTGCGCGGGCGGCCCACGCGGATGTGGTCAAGCAGGGAGGTGGCGGCCTCGTCGACCACCTTCATGGCCCCCACGGCGTTGCAGTACACGCTCGCGCCCATCGCGCAGTAGTCGTAGAAGCGGTTCGACACGGCGGGGCGCACGAGCGCGAAAAGCGGGCGGGTGCATCGCGTGTCCATGTCGGCGCTGATGCCCTCGACCGCTACCTGCTTGTGTGTGCGGGTGTCGAACAGCTGCGTGAGGATGTGGTAGGTGCCGCCAACGAGCACGTGCGCCTGGCACTGGTCGTAGTCGCGCCCGGCGACCTCCACGCGGCCCACGAACGCGCACTGCGTGCAGTCGTCGGCGCTCCACGTGAGCGGGATTATCTGCGTGGCGTCGTAGCGCACGATGCGCAGCTCGGCGTCGGGCGTGTAGGCGCTGTCGGTCACGCCCCTGGGCTCGATGACCCACGCGCCCGTTCCCATGGCGAACGCGCGGGCTATGAAGTCGGCGTTGTCCATGGCGAACGAGGTGGGCGCGTCGCCGTCCTCTGTCGGCTGCGGAGCGGCCTGGCCGTCCTCGGGCCCCTCGCCGCCGCCCGTCGCCGTGGGGTTGGCAAAATAGCACGCCATCCAGGCGCGGCGCTCGTCGCTCGTGCTGGAGATGATCGTGCTCTCGTTCATGAGCAGGCTGGCCCACTCGTCGGCCACGAGCGCCGCCGGGTGCAGGCTGGCACGCTCGCGCTTGTACACGCGGAAGCCGCGCCGCTCGCTGTAGTGGTACCAGCCGTTGTTCGCCGCGAACCAGCCGAACCACACGCCCACCATGCCCTGCATGCGGGTGTCCGGCTGGTATCCCATGCGGCGCAGCCACGCCTCGGCGTAGCCCGTGTTGCCTCGCTTCTCCATCAGAGGTTGCTCCTTATCCACAGTCCTGCGGCGTAGCCCGCCGCGTCTATCGCGTCGTCGTTCACCTTCGGCAGTGTCTCGGTTATGTCGCCCTGCCCGTTCGACACGTACTCGAACTCGGGGAACTCCTTGGCGGCGAGCGGGCAGCGGTCGGGGTCGATGACTATGCGCGTAAGGTTCTGCATCCACCTGATGCGGCTCTTGGGCGCGTTCAGGCCCTGCTTGAGCGATTTCTGCGCGCCGATGCCCTGCTCCTGGTAGTAGAGGATCATGCCGCGCGCCGCGCTGTCGCACCACACGTCGGCGGCGGGGTCCTCGGCCGCTTGCAGCTTGGCCGCCACCAGCTCGGCGGTCTTGACGTCGATGGCCTCGGTTCCCTGGCGGCTCTCCTCGTCCAGCAGGTACAGCACGCGCTCGTTCTCGTCGTAGCCCGCCTCCATGAACACCCAGGGGTGCACGCTGCCCGCGTCCACGCCGAACGAGCGCAGGGCGATGGACGCGCGCTCCTCCGCGGTGATGGGGCGTATGTCCAGCAGCTCGTCGGGGAACACCTCGGAGCCCGTGCCGATGACCTCGCCGAGCCATTGCCAGCGGTAGGAGTCGGGCGTCTTGCGGCGGCTGCGCTCGGCCTCCGCCAGCGCCGCGGCGCTTATCCACTCGGGGTGCTCGTCTATGACGTCCAGGTACGTGGTGTGGCATATGAAGCGCCCGTCCTCGCCCGGGTGGGCCTCCAGGTCGCGCGCCTCCTTGTTCACCCAGTTGCGAGCCGAGCGGGGAGGGTTGTAGCTGTAGAACACCCAGAACATGTCGCCGCCGCGCAGGAACGTGGCCAGCACGCTGCGCACCTCGTCCATGCCGTCGAACTCGTCTACCTCCTCGAACCACACCACGGCGCAGTAGCCGGTGCGGAACTTCGCGGACTTCAGCTTCTTCGGCTTGTCGCATCCCACAAAGCGTATGACCTGCCCGGTGGGGCGGTACGTCACCTCCATGGGGGACAGGCCGAAGTCGAACAGGTGCGCCACGCCCAGCACGTCGCACGCCCAGCCTATCTGCTCGTACACGGACGTGCGCAGCGTGTTGCCGACCTTGCGCAGCACGACGGCGTTGGCCTCCGGGTTGAGCATGATCAGCAGCACGATGGCGATGGATATGAACGACGACTTGGTGGAGTTGCGCCCGCCCTTGAACCAGTAGTGCGTGAACTCGTGCGCCTTGATGGAGCGCCACACGCCGGCGAACACGGAGGCCACGACGTCCGAGAGCCTAACCGAGGTCGTCAACGATAGTCACCCCCGCCTCCGCCATGGCGGCCTTCGCGCCGTCCACGCCGAACATGTCGTTGAGCAGCTTCACGCTCTCGGTTATGGCCAGGCGCGCGTCGCCGTTGATGCTGCCCTCGGCCGCCTGGCGGCGGAAGATGGGCAGCGCGCCGTCCAGCACCTCGAATAGCGGGGCGGCCGCGTCCTGCAGCTCCCAGCGGCAGTCCTTGGCGGCCGCGTCGCGGATTTCCTGGATTCTGTGCGCGATTCGTGGGTCGCGCATCAGCTTGGACGCGGCGCAGCTTATCGAGTTGTAGTTCATCCGCTTGCAGTCGTAGGCCGCGCGGTACGCGTCCTGCTGCTTGGCGCGGGGCTTGGCCATCTCGCGGGCGAACGCCTCCTGCTTCGCCGTGAGCGGCTTGTCCTTCTTGGGCACCTGCGGCCTCCTTCCTGATTAGTTTCGCGCTAGCCAAGCGACGCGATTATTTCGCGCTCGCGCGGCGTAAGCGCGAAACGCTCTGCGGCTGCACGCTCTGCGGCTGCACGCTCTGCGGCTGCACGCTCTGCGGCTGCACGCTCTGCTGATGAGGTAGCCGCTTCCGAATATCGCCTTGCCTTGGCCGCGCTGGACGTCGAGCGCCCTCACGAGGGCGCACTCCTGCGGCCCGACGCGGAAGTCGATGCCGTACTTGGAGTAGCGGGCCAGCATGGGGGCGGTCAGGACCTCGTCGGGGTATTCGTACTTGGGCAGCGCCTTGCTCTTCTCGCGGCGCAGGCGCTCTATGACCGCATCCAGCTCGGCGCGCAGCTCGGGGGCGCTCCGCGCCTGGGCTGCGTCGAGGTTGGTCACGAACGACGTGTTGACGCTCGCGCCGTTGGCGTAGGTGACGGCCGCGCCCACCACGACCTTGCAGCAGCCCCTGACGCTCATGCACGTCAGGGTAGGGGCGAACAGGAAGAAGCCCACGCCGCGCTCCTGGTAGTGCTTGACGATCTTGCTCAGAATCGAGAACGGCGGGTTGTCGACCACCGTGCATCCCTCCGGGTACTCCTCGCGCTCGTAGTCGCCGCCCGGGTAGAACGGGCGCGCGACCTTCGCCAGGTCGAACCCGTACTCGCGGTGCGCCCAGTCGAGCACGCAGTCGTACACCTCGGGCGGGGTGTAGCAGTCGTCGGTCGTCTTCTTCGGCTTGAACTTCGCCGTGAACTCCTCGTATGTCTCGCCTCTGGCCATGCGTCTCCTATCTCTCGGCCCATATGGTCGCAAGCGTGTCGCCGGGCACGGAAAAGGCCGCCCCGAAGGACGGCCCTCTGCCTGTTTCCGTATTCGGTTGCCCCTATCCGCACGCCGCCACGGCCATGGCCATGAGCCCGAGCGCCAGCGCACTTATGGCGTAGATGGCCGCCGCGTCTATGGCGATTGCCGCCGCTATGAACAGCAGGCACCCCCAGTTGCATCCCGGGCGGTTCATCGCTCCTCCCACTCGACGGTGCCGTCGTCGTAGTCGGCCTTGAGCCATTCCAGGTAGTCGGCCTCCTCGCAGAAGCTGGCCAGCAGCCGCTTGCTGGTAGTGCAGCTGCTCATGCGGCTCGTCTCATACACGGCGATGAAGAAGGGCCACGAGTGGAACTCCACCTCCGTGTGGATGGCCCGCTCGGGCGCGCCGAAAAGGTGCTCCCAGTTCGTCATCGCGCCCCCTCCTTCGCGCTCGGCCCGACCTTGCGGTAGGTGAAGTCCTCGAACAGGTGACCGCACCAGCGGCAGCGGTCGCCGCCCTTTGGCAGGTGGTGCCAGATCTCGCGCATGCCGCACTTCGGGCAGCGCACCTCGATACTGGGTCGGCGCTTCGGCTTCTCGGTCTGCTGCTCCATGGCTACTCCCTTCCTTCCGGCTTCACCGCGCCTGCGAGGAACCACGCCCGCAGGCTCTCGGCGCACTCCGGGCACAAGGCCCTTGCCTTGCCGTCGATTCGCGCGCTGTTCCTCAGCACCATCTTGGCGTAACCCGCCAGGGTCGCCGGCACCTCCTTGCCGCAGCGTTCGCATGCGCACATGTACAGCCTCATGCCTGTCCGCCTCCCTTCGGCAGAGCGTCGGCGATTCGGTCCCAGTCGGTGGCCGGCTTCTCGCTGGGGTACTCGTAGGCCCCCACGCACGGCACCGGCAGCACCGCCATGCCGTCGTGCTCGCCTGCGTACTCGTCTGCGTCCGATCTGCTCTCGAACGCCAGCACCACGTCGCTCTCCGTGGCCACCGCGTAGATCTTCTTCATCGTTTCGTCTCCTATTCGAACTCGAAGCACTCGCATGCCTCGTCCGTCTCGTCGATAGCCTCCACGTCGGGGCCGCCGCCCGTCATGGCGTCGCAGACGCACACGGCCTCGCCGCCAGCGCCCTGCACGCGGCCGCAGAAGCGGCACTCCCGGCACGTGCGGCCCTCCCACGGGTCGGGCCGGTTCCACGGTGCCCTGGGGTCGGACTCGAAGCACCCGGGCGGGAGGTTCCACCCGCTTGAAGGCTCGTACCCGCTCACATGCACCGCCTGCCCCTCGGCAGCCGACCCCAGCCGTCCATGGCCAGGGCATCCGCGTACTTGGTCGGTTCCGGCAGCAGCAGGTACTCCCAGCGCCCCGAGCCCGGCGGGGCGGGGCGGTTGAACCTCTGCTCGGCCCTGACC
The DNA here is from genome assembly GCA_019414685.1 of Collinsella sp. GTDB lineage: Bacteria > Actinomycetota > Coriobacteriia > Coriobacteriales > Coriobacteriaceae > Collinsella. Next base: position 21,163 of record DXLQ01000009.1, read on the forward strand.
CAGCGGAAGTGCAGCCGGTTGGCGTGCGCCAGCCCGTGGCAGCCGCTGCCGTTGCCGCTGCCGCACAGCATCACCGTGGGCTTGGGAACCTCGCGCCCGTCGCGGAACAGCTTGCCCGCCCCGCGCCTCACGATGTGGTGGCGGTTGAGCGGCCACGGCGCGCCGCACACGGCGCACCTGGGCGTCTCGATGCTCGGCCCCTCCATGAGGGGGCGCAGGATCTCGGGCAGCGTGTCAACGTTTGCCATTCGATAGCCTCCTGTCCTTGCCTTGCAGCTCGTACTTGTCGCACATCTCCGACAGGCGGCTCACGATGGCCACCGCCGTCTCCTCGTCGCCGTTCTTGGCCAGGCGGCGTATGAGGTCGCCCTTGCCGTACTGCGTGGTCACGACCACGGGCCTCATGTTCTCGTACCTGTCGTTCACGACGCGGAACACCTGCCCCAGCGTCCAGTCGGTGGGGGACTCCTTGCCCAGGTCGTCCAGCACCAGGCACCCCACGCGGGAGAGCCTGGACAGCACGCCGTCCTCGGTGCCGTCGCCGCCGTAGGTGCCCTTGATGGCGGCCAGCACGCCCAGCATGTCGGTCACCCTCACGCTGGTGCCGCCGTCCACCAGGAGCCGCGCCACGGCGCTCGCCAGGTGGGTCTTGCCGGTTCCCACGGGGCCGCAGATGTACGCCCCGCGCCCTTGCTCAACCTTCGCGGCGATGCCCTCGGCCATGGGGGAGGCGGCCGTCATGAAGCGGGGCTTGATTCCGGCCCGCTCGTAGGCCCGGCGGCGTTTGGCTGCGGCCTCCTCGGCCTTGGCCCTGGCCTCAAGGCGCGAACGCTCGTCGCGCTCCGCCACGGCACCCGGGCAGCCGCACGGCTTCCAGCCGCAGAAGGTGCGGCGGCCAGCCAGCACCACGTAGCGGACCTCCAGCTGCGCCCCGCAGTGGGGGCACTCAGTCGTACTCGGCATAGCCGTCGGCCTCCTTCCGGGTCCTCGGGCCGCGGTTCACGTAGTCCTCGAACTTCGGCGAGAACAGCGTGGAGGGCCGCAGGTACTTGGCCATCTTCGGGTCGCCCGCCCACTCGGCTGCCATCGTGTCGATGACGGCCAGGAAGTCGGGGAGGCGGTAGCCCTCGGCCCAGCGGGCGTGTATCAGCCTGCGGGTCTTGGCGCTGCTTGAGCGGTAGCGGGTGCCGGCTGCCTCGTTGAGCGCATGCACGATTTCGTCAAAGGGGATTAAGGGGTTATCTATATACTCAACCTCAACCTCAACCTCTGCATTGCCGCAACTCGATGCGCCTGCATGTGCATCCGCATCTGCTTGCGCATGTGCGACTGCATCTGTATCCGCATATGCTCCCGCATGTGCTTGCGCATCGGCTTGCGCCCGTGCCGCCGCATCGTCCACCGCGTCTTCCTTCCCCGGCCTGTTGCCCCAGCGGGCGTTGGCCGCCTTCCTTGCGCGCTCGCTTTTCTCGTCGCCCATGTCGAGCCTGCCCTTGAGCACCAGGAAGGTAGGCAGCCACGCGGGGCTGCCCTGCGGCTCCTTGCCCGTGAACCGGTACTCGACGATGGCGTAGATGAACGGCGCGCGCTGCTTCTCGGGCATGGCCTGCGCGGCCGCCCAGAAGTCGTCGTGTATAACCATGCCCATAGTGTCGCCGTCGCCTTCCCTAAAACGGGATATCCTCGTCGTACAGATCGGGCATGGCCTGCTGCTGCGGCATGGCCTGCTGCTGCGGCAGGGCCTGCTGCTGCGGCGCGGGCTGCTGTGGCGCGTACGCCTGCTGAGTGGCCGGCTGCGGCGCGTAGGCGGGCTGCTGCGGCGCAGGTGCCGGGGCGGGGCGTCCCTGGCCGTACGTGCGGGCCTGCGGCGCTTGCGGGGCCGCCTGGGGCGCGTACTGCTGCGGCGCGTAGCCATGCTGCTGTTGCTGGCCGCTCATGAACTCCAGCTCGTCCACCACGACCTCCAGCGCGCTGCGCTTCTGGCCGGTCTGCTGGTCGTTCCAGCTGCGGTAGCGCAGCTTGCCCTCGACGGCCACCTTGCTGCCCTTGGCGAGGTACTGCGCCAGCTTCTCGCCGCGGGTGCCGAACAGCGTGCAGTCCACGAAGTTCGGGTAGTCCTCCCACTGCCCGGTCTGCTGGTTCTTGCGGCGGTCGTTGACGGCCACGCCCATGGACAGCACGGACATGCCGCCAGACGTGGAGCGCAGCACGGGGTCGCGGGTCAGGTTGCCGGATATGCACACGCGGTTGATGCTCATAGATACCCTCCTTGGGTTACGTCCCCGCTGTTCCAGATGCGGGTGATCTGCGCGTCTACCATGCGGATACGCAGCTTGATTACGTTGATGGCCTCCTGCGAGGCCTTGTAGATGGCCTCGGAGCAGTCGCGGCGGCGCTTGGCCTCCGCTATCTGCTCCTGGCCCCGGCACACGTCGCCGATGATGGTGACGGGCGTGCCCTTCTGGCGCTCGTTCAGGATGGCGATGCGCAGGGCCTTGCGGTACTCGGCCTCGTTCTCGGCGTACTGGCAGCCCGACTCCTTGCAGGTCTTCAGCTCGGCCTCCAGCCTGTCGGTCAGCTCGTCCAGCTCCTCGGTGAGCGCCTGCATCTACTCCACCTGCCAGTCGGGGCGCGGGCAGCACGGGCTGTTGGCCACGAACTCCATGTACTGCGGCATGCTGGCGAACTGGTAGCGCGCCCCGCAGCTGCGGCAGTGGGCCGTGAAGGGGCCGTCTGCGGGCGGCTGCTTCTCCTCGGGCGCGGGCTGCTCCTCCATGGCGTCGGGATCGCTCTGCCCGTCGATGGCGAACGCGCCGCACAGCGCGTACTTGCGGGCGTAGCTCGACGCCATGCCGGTCACCTGGGCGTCGTCCGAGCCCTTCTTGTGCTCGTCCTCGCGGGCGTAGGCGCTCACCTGCAGCAGGCCCTCGCCGCCCTCGGCGGGGAACACGCACGCCGTGGACTTCACGTAGTAGCGGTCGCCTATCTGCACCAGCTCGTCGGTCATGAAGAACGCCAGGCCCTCCTTGGCGCACGGCTCCTTCAGCGCGGCCACTATGTCCTCGTAGCTGCGGTAGCTGAACTTGCCGAAAGCGTTGTACTTGGCCTTGGGCACCACCACGGCGCGCTGCACGCGGGCAACGGCCGCCATGAGGTCGATGGACTGCTGTTCCTGGGTCATGCTAGTAGCCTCCGTTCATCCGCTCGTAAACCTGGCCCACCGTGCCGTGCATGATGGTGCCCACGACGCCCTGCGCCTTGAGGGCCGCCGCGACGCCCTGCATCTGCTCGCGCGTGGCGCACGGCACCACGACCGTCCACGGGTCGCCCGCCATGGCCACGGGTGCCGGTGCGGGCGGCGCTGGCGGCACCGGGGCGGGCATGGGCGCGGGCTGCGGCTCGGGCATCTGCTCAAGCGGCTGCGGGAACTCTGCGGGCTGGCATTCCGCGGGCTCGGGCACCGCTTCGGGTTCGGGTTCGGGCTCTTCCACGGGTTCCGGCTCCATGGCCGCCTTCAGCTCGGCGATGCGCCGGCGCTCACCCTCGGCCTTGTGCGCCGCCGTTATGGCCGCGCCCAGGTCCAGGGTGGCGAACAGCTCGCGCTCGGCCTCGTCGTAGAACGGTTCGCCCTGGAACTGCGCCTTGAGGGTTTCCCAGTCCTGGGCCAGGCGCTCCACCTTGGCCTCCAGGGCCTTGAATGCCTTCACCTCGCCGAAGGTCTTGTTGGTCCACTGCTTCTCGTGGAAACGCTCATAGGGCACGACGGGGGCCAGCAGCCCGGCGAACTCCTCGTAGTGCTCCCGCAGCTTGGCGTACGCGCGCAGCTGGCGCTCCTCCTCGGCCTCGTCCAGCTGCGCCTTGATGCCGTCGGCTGCCTGCTTCGCGATGCCCGCCACGGCCTTGCACCTGTCCTCGAACGCGGCCAGTGGCTTCGTGTACTCGCGGCTCACGGCCTTGCGGCGCTCGTCTATCTCCTTGGCGATGCCGTTGAGGTAGGCGCGGTCGCGCTTGGCGGCCTTCACGTTCTCGTCCTTGCCCATGTCGTAGGTCGCGCCCTC
>DXLQ01000009.1:25230-27579 GCA_019414685.1 Collinsella sp.
CTCGTAGTCGGCCACCAGCCTGCGCACGTGCGCCTCCAGGGCGTCGAAGTTGGCCTCGATCACGGCGGGGGAGTACGCCACGGTCAGCTCCGACGCCTCCTCGGGCTCGATGATCTCGGCCTCAACTGCTTCGCTCATTTACTCCTCGCTTCCCAGGCGCGCCATGCACGCCTCGTAGGTTTCCGTCTCGGCCGCGTTCGGCTCGTAGCCGTCGGCCTTCATGGCCTCGTAGGTGATGGTCACGTTCTCGACCGTCGCTCGGTTGAAGTACACGGAGCTGCCGCCTTCCATGAGGCTCCAGGCCGTCCAGCCGCTCATGTTCCACGCTGCCCGCAAGCCCATGGCCACGGCCAGCTCGGTGGGCGTGCGGTCGATGGGTCGGCCCAGCAGCTCCTCGAACGATTCCACGGCCTCGGCCTCCATGGCGAACGCGGTCAGCGCCAGAGCCGTGCGGCGCATCGACTTGAGGTCGCCCGCGTGGGCGGCAAGCCACTCGCGGCGGGCCTTCGCGCCGTCCTCGTAGGCGGCCTGGAAGTCGGCCTTGCGCTGGGCTGCGGCCTGTGCGGCCTCGTCGGCCCCCTCGGCCACCGGCTCCAGCAGGGTCACGCCGAACGACGTCTCCTCGGCCAGAAGCCCCGCGCCCGCGTTGTCGGCCACGTAGGCGTCCAGCGCCGCCAGGTCGGGGCGGTAGTCGGAAAACGTGCGGCATGCGGCGAAGCCCTCGGGGCATTCGTCGACGAACTCGACGCCCGCGTCGGCAAGCACCGCCACCACCTCGGCGCGGTTGCGCCTCTGCTCGGCCTTGGCCTTCAGGCCCGCGTACACGCGCTGCCATTCGGACTGCTTGCAGTCGCGCAGCTCGGCCACGGCCTCGTCGTCGCCCTCGAACTCGGCGATGGCGGCCAGGCGGTCGAGCGTCATGTCGTAGGCGGCGTCCTGCACCCTGCGGGCGGCGCGGCGCGCCTTGGCCACGGTGCCCGCGTCGGTGCGGGCGGCCACGGCCACCTCCTCGTCGGGAATGTCGAGCGCCAGCATGGTCTGCACGCCGCGCGACTTCTCCTCGGCGGTCAGCCCCAGCTTGGCGTCGGTCTCCACCATGGCCTTGGCGGCCTCCACGCGCGCCAGCTCGGCGTCGTCCAGGTCGTCGTAGACCTCGGCGAGGAAACGCTCGGTGCCGATGGCCCTCATGGCGCGCACGCGGCACTCGCCGTCGATGATCCAGTAGATGCCGCCCTCCTTGTACAGGATGGGCTTCATGACGGGCTGGCCGGGGTTGAGGCGGTTGGCCTTGAACTGCGCGGCCAGGCCCGCGATGTGCTCGGCGCTCTCCCTGGTGGTGAAGTCGCGCGGGTTCATCGGCTCGCCGTCGGCGCGCTCGTAGGGGTACACGTCGCAGATCGCGACCTCCTCTAGCGATTGCATGCGCGGGCCTCCTCGTCTACGACCACGCGGCACTCCATGCCCACCAGGCGGGCGCGGCACGCCACGCGGGCCACCTCGCCCATGAGCGCGATGCGCTTGGTGGGCACGGGGCCGTTCTTGATTTGCGCGGCCATGCAGGCGGCCCCCATGTTGAACGCCTGGCGCATGGCGGCGTCGAAGCCGCCGTCGCCCGGCTCGGGCACGGGGACGGCGCGCTCGATGCGCTTCAGGATGCTGTCCACCGTCTTGTCCGCGACGGTCTTGCTGATGATTTCCGTGAGCATTTGGGTCTCCTAACTGGGAAAACTAAAAGTGATAAAAACTTTTCAGGATTTCGGAACTTTTTTCTCTATGCGCTCCTTGCGCTTCTGCGCCGCCTTGACCCTGCGGTAAAGGTAGCGGCACAGCCATCGCTCCATGGCCTCGTCGTGCGCCTCTGCTGCCTTGTCGGCGGCGTAGCGGCTCATGCCCGAGGTGTCTGGGGCCTGCGGCATGGGGTCGGCGCGGCTCTCTCGGCCGCACTCGGTGCGCTCGTAGGTGCGGCGCTCCTCTGCGGTCAGCCTCGGCAGCAGCTCGGCTATGCGGGCCTCTATGGCCTCAAGCTGCTGCTGGCGTCTGCACGGTTCGCAGATGCCGTCCTTGCCGAGGGTCGCCCTGCGGCACCCGCACGACGGGCACAGCTCCAGGCGGTGGCGGTAGCAGCGCAGGGACACGTGGCCGCCGCTGGCGTTGATCACGCGCCGCGCGTTATCCAACTGGTTCTTGGACAGCCGCAGCTCGCGGCGAATCTCGCGGGCGGGCACCTTTCCCGCCAGCTCGGCTATGCGGTCGAGGTCGGCCTTGCGCCACGCCCTGTGTGGCCTGCCCTTGTCTCGGCGGGTCACTCGTCGCTCACCTCCACGACCACGCGGGGCGCGCCCCTGTCGG
>DXLQ01000009.1:27589-36871 GCA_019414685.1 Collinsella sp.
GGGGCACTGCTCCACGTACTTGCGGGAGTCGTCCTTGATTACGCCCGCCGCCACCAGGCCGTCGAGCACGAACTTGCGCGCGAAGCCCACGTTGTCGGCGTCGCGGCGCATGTCGGGCTCGTAGAACGTGGTGCGCACGGTCACCCGGCGCTCGAAGCGCGGCGCGCGCTGCTGCATGGCCGCCGCCCTCACGCGCGCCGTCTCGCGCTTCTTCATGGCCGCCGCCTTGTAGCGGTTGGCGCGCTCGGCGCTGATGTAGTCGTTCAGGCTCGGCATTCGGCCCTCGACCGTGACGGTGCACCTCATTGCGCGCCCCTGTCGTAGATGCCCTGCGCCTCGGTTAGCGTGGAGGCGGCGAAAACGGCTGGGCCCACGATGGCCTCCCACGTGCCCACCAGGTCCACGGAGTCCACCGGCGTGCGGCGGAAGCTCACGGCGGCCAGCATGGAGGGGCGCTGCAGCACCATGTAGCGGGACAGCACGCTCCACAGGTTGTGGTCGCGCTTGAACTCGCTGGCCTCGCTCACGGTCATGCCGTTCTGGCACGCCAGGGTGTACACGTTGTCGCGCTGGATGACGTGGCCCTCCAGCATCAGGCGGTAGCAGATGCGGCGCAGCTTCGCCCATGTATCGGGGTTCGAGGCAACCCAGCCGCACGCCTTGGCCACGAGGGCCTGGGCCTTGGCGTCTACCTCGGCCATACTGTTGCCTCCAGCGCCCATGTGGCGGCGATGCACGCGCAGACGAACAGGGCGGCGAAAACGGCCTGCAGCCTCTCGCGGCGCTGCTCGGGTGTTACACTGGTCTCGGTTCGGAAGTGAACCGTTGCGGTGCGCGTCTTTCGCTTGCCGGCTGCGACGCGCACCCTCTTTCCCTTGATCTTTTCCATTCCTGGAACTTCCTCTCGTTCTCTGGGTCCTTGTAGAACTCGCGCATCATGGCGGCGCACTCGTCGCACATGGCGCGCTGTATCGGGGTCATTCGCCCGCGACGCCCGGCAGAAGCAGCGGGGCGTCCTCGTAGGCGACCTCACCGGTGTCCCTATCCACGAACATCACCTCCTGGTCGTCGTACACGTGGATGTTGAGCATCTGCCCCGTGAACTCCACCAGCTTGGGGATGAAGTCACGGAACTTCGGGTCCAGCTCAAACTGCAGCACGCACTTGCCGCTCTTCACGTTGAGGGCGGTGAACCCCCCCCCGTACGGTCACCTCGTTCAGCATGGCCTACTCCTTCTCGTCGTACGCGGTGTCGCGCGCGATGGTCTTGAAGTCGGTGCTCCAGCCCTTGCCGTTCACGCTGAACTGCACGGAGCTGTAGACGTTGAACTGCATGCCGCCGAGCTCGAACCAGGTCGTGCTCGCCTCCAGAAGCTCGATGCCGCTCGTCTGGAAGCCCCACATGGCCGCGATGCGGCGCTTGAGGCTGACGTGCGTCTCCTCCATGCAGCCGTTCTCGGCCAGCTCGAAGTTGACGGCCACGCGCTTGCGGTCGTCGATGAGGTGGTCGAGCGTTTTGCCGATGATCTCGGCGACGAACTCGGGCTGGTGGCTCTTGGTGGTCATGGTGTGTCTCCTTTTCTGATAGGTAAATCTAATTACAGTTTGAAGCGAAAAAAATTTCTTCGGGTTTGTAGCCCAAGAAGTCGGCGGCCTTTTTAGCCGTCTCGATGCGCATACGGTCGGGGTGGTCTTCATAAACATCGTATGTAGGTCCTGAAATGCCCAGATGTTCAGCCATTGCCTTCTTGGTTACGCCCTTGCTCATGCGCGCCTGCTTGAGTGACTTCATACTCCCTCCTTTCTGTCCATAACTGTAATTAATCTTCAGAACACGGTCAAGATTAATTTTGGTAAAATTGAAAATAAATTTAAGTCCTGGAAGGAGTTAAGATGCCGATATCCGACAACATAAAGAAGTTACGGCAGATTTTCGACGTTACCCAGGATGAACTGGGTGAGATTGCAGGTGTGACAGGTAACGCCGTTTCGCAGTGGGAAAATGGCCGCTCCGAACCCCGTATGGGAGCTATTGAGCGCATGGCGGCCTGCTATCAGATTAGTAAGTCACACCTTATAGAAGACGGCGGAATGGATCAGATTGACCCCGTGACCAAAAAGCCCAAGGGCAGCCCCTATATGCCCGCCGGTGCCATGCCCGTGGTGGCCAGCAGCGCCACCGTGCCGCTGCTCACGCTCGGGCGCGTGCACGCCGGCGCGCTCGCCGACGAGGAGGAGATAGCGCACCGCGTTGAGGTGCCCGCCTCGGTGTGCGCCGGGCATCCGCGCGCGTTCGCCCTGGAGGTCGAGGGCGACTGCATGAACCGCGTCATACCCGAGGGTAGCCACGTGCTGGTCGACCCCGACCGCCAGCCCGCCAACGGGTCCATCGCCGTGGTGGAGACCGAGGACTACCGCGCGGTCATGCGCCGCTGGTTCAAGGGCAGCACCAAGCTGATGCTGTCGGCTGACAGCTTCGAGGACTACGAGGACATGATTTTCGGCATGGACGACGGCCCCGTGCGCGTGGTGGGCACGGTGGTGTGGTTCCAGGCCGCCGACGAGATGGAGTAGCCATGGGCTTGTTTGATTTCCTGCATGCGTCGAAAGCGGCGCGAGATGAAAAGCGCGCCATGCGCGAGTTCGCCGAGGAGAAACGAAAGGCGGAGCAAAAGCGCCGCGCAGAGGAAGAAGCCCAGCGCACCGAGGAAGCCCGCATCTTGCGTGAGCACGAGGTGCCGCCCGCCATGGCGTGTCCGGAATACGATTTGGGGCCGTTCCCGTTTGATAATAAGCCGTACCTATGCCATACGGTGGTCAAGTATGAGCGCGAGACCGGCCAGGTGTTTGCCGACGAACGCTCTTATTATGGCGATGCGGATGCGGTTGCGGCCGTGAAGGCGAACGTGGCGAAACTGGAACGCATGCTCACGCCCGCTGTCACAGGCGTGCCGTCGCTGCCAAGCCTCCGCACGAACTTCGCGCGGGTTGAAGCCGTTGATTCAGTTGTGACAGTCCCGGAAAACCGTGTGACGTTGAGCCTTCACCCGTTGACGAAGACGGGGAAAAACGCCAAGTACCCGGTGGAGGTCTGCTTCAACTCGTACGGCAAGAACGATAACGGCTCGCACGGCACCGTGTCGTACCTTCGCGACGGGTCGATGGGGAAGGCCGTTATCCATTACTGGCGCAACCATGCGTACTATGGCGCGTATTTCAAGATTATCGACGGCGCTATAGCCTTGAACGTGCTGAATTACAGGGCAACGCCTAACGATGACCCCGTAGAGCTGTACAGGGCGTAGCCATGGGCGGACGTGCGGCGATATATGCCCGCTTCTCAAGCCACAACCAGCGCGGCGAGTCCATAGAGATACAGGTTGAGAAGTCGCGGGCGTACTGCGAGGCCAACGACCTGCGCGTGGTGGCCACTTACTGCGACTTCGCGCAGACTGGCACCAACACCGACCGCGCGGAGTTCCAGCGCATGATGGCAGACGCCAAGCGAGGGCTGTTCGACTTCGTGGTCATATACAAGGTGACCCGCATCATGCGCAACCGCGACGAGATGGCCCTGGCGCGCATCATGCTGCGCCGCTGCCGCGTCGAGATACTGTACGCGGGCGAGGACATTTCGGACGGCTCGGCGGGCGTGCTGCAGCTGGGCATGCTGGAGGTGCTGGCGGAGTACGAGAGCGCGCTCGACGGCGAGCGCATACGCGACGGCATACAGAAGAACGCCGAGCGGTGCATGGCCAACGGCTGCGTGCGCTACGGCTGGGACATAGTGGACGGGCGCTACGTGGTCAACGAGGAGGAGGCCGCCGCCATCCGCCTGGGCGTGCGCATGGTCTTGTCGGGCAAGTCGGTGGCCGACGTGGTGCGCGCCTGGGAGCCGTACCGCACCAAGCGCGGCGGCAAGTGGCGCTTCCAGACGGTGCGCCGCATACTGATGCGGCGGGAGAACGGCGGGGAGTACCGCTACGCGGGCGTGGTCGTGCCCGGCGGCATGCCCGCCATCGTTCCCATGGATGACGAGGAGAGGGTGATACGGATGCTTGAGGACTCGCACAGGCCCCGCGCCAAGACCGAAGCGTGGGACTTCCCGCTCACGGGCAAGCTCTACGACGGGCGAGACGGCGGGCTGATGACCGGCACCAGCGGAACGGGCAAGTCGGGCAGGCCCTATCACTACTACCGCTGCCGCAGCTGCGGGCGCACCGTGCGCCGCGATGTCGTGGAGAAGCGCGTGGCCGACGCCGTGCGCGAGGCCCTGGGCAGCGCCGACAGCCGCGAACGCATCGCTCGCATGCTGGCCGACGCCGAGGAGGAGCGCGCCGACGAGAAGCCCTTGAGCGAGACCATAAAGGGCGAGCTGGCCAAGATCGAGGCGGCGTTCTCCAATATATGGACGGCCATCGAGTCGGGCATCGCGCCGCCGGGCGGCAAGGAGCGCATAGACGCGCTGAAGCAGCGGCAGGCGCTCCTCGAGGACGAGCTGCGCACGGCCGAGGCCCTTGAGGCCGCCCGCCTTGACTACGACCGCGCGCTGTTCTGGCTTGAGGGCATGGCCGCCGCCGAGGTGGACGACGCGCAGCTCCTGCGCACGTTCGTGGCGCGCGTGGTGCTGGGCGGCCCCGACGATGACGACGGCCTGCGCGTGGCGTTCACGTTTGACGATTCTGCTGGCTTGGGCGATAATGCGTCGCTGCCTGGCGCTATAGGTCCAGGTGGCGAGGTGTTCGACCGAATGAACACCAGCTCCACCAACTGTTCAGTAGGCGAACACATACGCGTGTTCGTCGTTAGGCGGGCGTTCGTATTGCTCGTCAGATAGAAAGAAGCCGCTCCATACGGGGCGGCTTCTTTGCGTTCTAGGCCTGCGGCATGATCTCCTGCTCGCCGTCCTCGTCCATGTACGGCATGAGGAACACGCCGCCCTGCTCGGTGGTAAGCAGCAGGTACTCGCGGTTGTGCTCGTCGCACACGATTTCCTGGCCGATGCCCTCGGGCAGGTCGTATATGGGGCCGTCCGTGCGGGCTTGCCTCACGGTCACGTCTTGCGCTCCCATGGCCTGCGACGCGCAGCTGGCGGCGGCCAGGACGATGAACAGCAGGACGACCGCCGCGAGGATGGGGCCGCACCCGCCGTTGCGCTCCTCGTCTGCGGGGCTCGGGTACGGCATGGCCTATCCCACCTTCACCAGATAGTCGTCGGCCTCTGGCTTGCCCGTGGCCTTACCCACGGCGATGTAGCGCGTTGCGCCGCTGTAGCCCGTGTATCGGCCCCAGACGTAGCCGTCGGCGATCTTGTACCAGTTATCCAGCGCCACGGTCTCGCCGCTGGAATAGTGCGCCACCTCGGTGCCGCCCAGGCCGGGGGCGTCGCGCACGCGCAGGTAGTCCACAGTGCAGCGGTAGGTGCCGCCGAAGTTCTCGGTCGTTTCCTGCTGCGCAGGCTGCGGCTGCGGGACGGCTGCGGGGGCGCTTCCAGCAGTGATGCCGAAGCATTCCAGGTAGATGCGCGCCAGCTCGTCCAGGTTGCCGTTGAACTTCTCGCGGTCGCCGTCGTTGTCGATGAAGCCGTTCTCGCACAGGCGGTAGTTGATGCCGCGCGCGGCGGCTCGGTTCGGGTTCGCGAGGTCGGAACGGCGCACCAGCTTCTCGGAGCGCCCGGGCATGAACGCCGCCAGCTTGTCGGCCAGCGCATTGTCGTACTCGTCAGGCTCAAAGCCCTCCTTGATGATGACGTGCGCGCCGTGGGCCGTGGCGATGCCGCTGGCGTCCATGTGCAGCTCCACCACTGGCGCGTCGGTGCTCAGGCGGTTAAGCCCGCCGTCGGCGTACCAGTTGCGGGACGTATCGCCCAGCTCGACCTCGGAACCGCCCAGTTCCTTGATTCGCTGGCCCAGGGCGCGAACGCGCTCGGCCTCGGTGAAGCCGCCTGCGCAGCAGCCGGGGTCGCCAGCGCCGTGGCCGCAGATGACGAACAGTTTAGCCATTGCCTACTCCTTCCCGCCTACGGTCACGCCCAGCAGGGCGTCGAGCCACTTGGATGTGATGCCTACCGACTTGAACAGCGTGTAGGCCGCCTGCACGCCGCCTACCACGGCGAAGGCGCACGTGACCCATGCGCCCGGGTCTGCGGGCACGCCGCCCACGAAGCCGGTCACGACGCCCGCCAGGAGCGAGCAGCCCAGCGCCAGGATGCGCGCGGCCTTGCCGGTCATGGCCTCGGTCTTGATCAGCTGCACCGCGAACGGCACGGCGAAAGACAGCACGATGGCTGCGATTGCTTGCATTTCTGTCATTTCGGATTCCTTTCTATCGAGCCGATTCCTTGTAGAGCAGGTCAACGCGGTCGGCGATGTGGTCGACCTTCGCCGCCATGCCCTGGCTGCGCGCCTGGCTGTTCGCCAGGTCGGCGTGCAGCACCTCATTGGAGGTCACGACGGACTCCATGAGCGCCTTCATAGCCTCCATCAGCGCGTTGCTGTGCTCCATCTGCGCGGCGATGCGGCCCTCCATCTGGCTGCGCTCGCGGTCGCGCCGCGCCCGCTCGTTCACCTCGTCCTGCTTTCGCTCTTCGCGCTTGAGGTCGATGTTCGCCTTGCGCTCGTTCTGGGCCTTGAACTCTTCGAGGAACTGCTTGCCGAAGTACAGGACCACTAGGACGAGCAGTGCGCCGAAAAGCGACCCGGGGCCGTACGGCGCGAAGATTTCCAGCACGTCGGTCATTCGTTTTCTCACCTCCTCGAATCGCTGCCGCGATTGTCCGCGAGGTGTCGCCGGACAAAAGAAAAGCGCCCCCGAAGGGGCGCTCGCTACTCCTGCGGCGCGTCCGGCTGGTCGGGCTCCATGGCTTCCAGCTCGTTGATGCGGTCGCGCCACGTCTGGCGCTGCGAGATGATCTCGGCCACCTCCTTGGCAGCTGCGGCGATGGCCGAGAGCAGGTCGGTGATGGACGATGCGGAGAAGATGCGCTCCACCGCCTTCATGACCTTGTAGTCGCTCTGCTCAAGCTGCTGTTTGTAGCCGTTGATCTCCCCGGCGATTTCCTGTTCCGTCATGGGTCGCTCCTTCCGTTGCTAGGGTAGGGGCATGTTCCCATCCGTGTCGCCTCCAGGTTTGGATTGCATTGAGCAACCCCCCCCCCGCGTGATTTCCGAACAGGCCGCGGTACAGCGCGTCCATGGCCCGCACGCTGCGGTGCGCGTCCAGCCGCTTCATGCCTCCGCGCCAGCTCTGGTAGCTCTGCTCCACCTGCTCGGGGGTCATGATGCCATCGGCGACCATGCGGGCCATCTTCTTGAGCTTGCGGCGCTCCCGCGTTATGGAGTCTCGGCACGGCTTCACGACTATGCGGCCCGTCTCCGTGTAGAAGATGCGCTTCTTCAGCCACGTGAACCCGCGCGTGAGCTTCACCACGCGCGTCTTGCGCGGGTTCAGCTCGATGCCCAGCTCGGCGCACTTGCGCCCTATCAGCAGCAGGCAAACCTGCAGGTACTCCTTGCTCTCGTGTATGAGGTAGAAGTCGTCCATGTACCGCCCGTACGCCTCGGGGCGCAGCATCTCGGTCACGTAGTGGTCGATGCGGTTGGGGTGCGCCACGGCGCATATCTGGTTCGGCTCGCTGCCCAGCCCCAGGCCCACCTCGCCCTGCGCGTCAATCAGGCGGTGCTCAAGGTCGATTACTCGCGGATCGAGCAGCGCGGCAGCCACCTGCTCCTTGACGGGGCCGTGCACTATGCGGGCGAAGTAGTCGGAGAAGTCGCCGAGCAGTATGTAGCCATCGCCGCCGTGCCTCCTCCAGTTGTCTGCCAGGTGGCGCTTGAGCAGCTTCAGGGCGTAGTCGGTGCCGCGCCCCTTGATGTTCGCGGAGTTCGCGGCTATGAGGGTGGGCACGATCGCGAGCACGAGCGCGTTCTGCGACAGCGACTTCTGCACCACGCGCTCGGGGAAGTGCACGGCGCTGATATGCCTCAGCTTGCCGCGCTCCCATAGGTCGAACCGTATGAAGCCCCGGCATATGTCGCGGCCCTCCAAAAGGTCGCGGCGGGACAGGACGGCGTTGCGCAGGTAGCTTCTCATGTACCTCTGCGTGGACGACTTCCACATGACGCCCCGCGCGGCCTGCTTTGAAGCCTTGCACAGGCTGTTGAGGTCGGCCACGGTCTCAAGCGTGCACGCCTTGACGCGCTCGGCCTTTGCCTTGGCCCGCTTCTCCTCGCGGCGCTTGCGGCGTGCGGCCCTTCTTTGCTCTGAGTTCATAGAGAGCACCCCGCACGGCTTGCAATGTGGCTCTGACAGCCGCTTGAGGTATGGCCATGAAACGCGGCGAAGCCACGGAGCGCCGCGCCATGCAAGCAGCGTCCGGCCACCCTCGCGGGGTGCGTATTTACGGGCGCGTGCCCGACGGTCGCGCCTTCCTTCCTCTTCGCGCTCTGCTTTCGGCTCTGGGGCCTACTCGGTCTGGCAATAAGGGAATCCGGGGCGGGGGCGAACCCAGACGCCCGTCGCGGAGTTGTAGTTGGCATTGCCGTTGTTGTTGACGTAGCACACGTTGGACGACGAGCCACCCATGACGGAACGCAGCCACCAATTGTACCGATATACAAGGCGGGACCGCCGCCCATTATAGCGAACGAAGGCGCTCTAGCTCGGCCGCGGCCTCCGCTATGCGCTCCTCGGTCGATTTCTTGCCGGTGACGCGCACGTTCTTGCGCGCGCCCTTGAGCAGCTTGATCTCCTCATCGACCATGTTGGCCAGTGCCTCGAAGCGGTTGGCGTTCACGGGCAGGCCTATGTCCATGAGGCACTGCATATCCAGCATCAGCTGCTCGCAGTCGGCTATCGCCAGCGTCAGGTACCGCTTGCGCTCCAATGCGTTGAACGAGCTGTTGGGGTAGAAGCTGTCGGCGCGGTTGACGTTGTACACGATGCTGCGCGCCGTCTCCACCGTTGGCACGGCGTTGAGCAGCCGGTAGGCCTTCGGAACCACGGACGACGAGGCCATCAGCTTGTTGACCTCCACGCGGATGGCGATGGCCTGCGTGAAGAACTTGTATTCGGACACCTCGCGGTTTCGCTGGTAGACGCCGCTCATGGCACCTCCCGGAAATAGTGGCGAAAAAAACGGCCCGCTGCGCGGGCAGGGATGCGACCGCGCAAGGCGGTCGCATCGAAAGAGAAGTATAGAGCACTCGGCTGGCTAGCCGACGAGGAAGCCGGGGCGGGGGCGAACCCAGACGCCCGTCGCGGAGTTGTAGTTGGCATTGCCGT
>DXLQ01000090.1:0-6149 GCA_019414685.1 Collinsella sp.
GTGCAAAACTGCGCTGAAAGCCCCGATTCTGAGTCCCAACGCCTCTAGAGCCGCTCGTTTTTTTACAGGATGCGGCCCATGGTGCCTGCTTTTCGCCCAAAATCCAGTATGCAGGCACCCTCGGTTGCTGAATACTCCCAAAAATGCACGCCGCATCCTACCCCAGGCACTCGTAGCAAGAAGACGAATAGCCTCGGCCTCCCTAGTTACCGCAGGAGGCCCCAGGGCTTACCCCCCAAATCTTTCCGCAGGACGGAAGGACCCCGCCGCGCGAAGCGCACGGCGGGGTCCTGACATGTCCGAGGACGATTTGGGAGGTAAGCCCTGGGGCCTCCGATGGGGGCGGTTACAGCCGAGGCTATTCGTCGCCGAAGCTGATGCCCAACGCCTTGGCCTCGCGCACCAGATCGCTCTGGGGATCGACAAACTTGAGCTTGCCGGCGACCTCCTCGAGCGGCATGTGGCACATCTTGCCATCACGCAGGGCAATCATATAGCCAAACTCGCCGCGCAGGCAGCCGAGCGCTGCCTCGACGCCGCACTGGGTCGCAAAGATGCGGTCCTGGGCGTCGGGCTGACCGCCGCGCTGCGTGTGGCCGGGGATGGCGACGCGGGTCTCGCGACCAGTCTTGGCCTCGATCTCCTTGGCGATGTCGTAGACGATCGACGGGCTCGTGCGCTCGGCGAGCTTCTTCTTGTACTCCTTCTTGGACAGCGCCGCGTCCTCCTTGGAGATGGCGCCCTCGGCGACGGCCACGATGGTAAAGCGGCTGCCGGTTTCCATGCGATGCTCGATGGTCTTGATGACGTTGTCCATGTCGTAGGGGATCTCGGGAATCAGGATGACGTCCGCGCCGCCCGCGACGCCGGCATACAGCGGGATCCAGCCAACCTTGTGGCCCATGATCTCGATGACAAACACGCGGCCGTGGCTCGAGGCGGTAGTGTGGATGTCGTCGATGCACTTGGTGGCGACGTCGATGGCGCTCGTAAAGCCAAACGTCAGCTCGGTGCCCCAGGTGTCGTTATCGATGGTCTTGGGCAGCGCGATAACGTTGAGGCCCTCTTCGCGCAGGCGGTTGGCGGTCTTGGTGGAGCCGTTACCGCCCAGCATAAACAGGCAGTCGAGCTGCAGCTTATGATAGGTGTGGACCATCGCCGGCACCTTCTCGACACCATCGGCCTCGGGGGTATCCAGACGCTTGAACGGTGTGCGGCTCGTGCCCAGGATGGTGCCGCCGCGGGTGAGGATGCCGCTAAAATCGGCGGGCGTCATGACGCGGAACCTGCTGTAGATAAGGCCCTGATAGCCGTCCTCAAAGCCATAAATCTCGATAGGCTCTTCGCTATTGGTCATAAGCGTTTTGACGATGCCGCGCATGGTGGCGTTGAGCGCCTGGCAGTCGCCGCCACTGGTAAGAAGACCGATCCTGAGCATGATGAATCCTTCCGGGCAAGTTATAACATGCGCATAAGTTTACCCCCCGCACACTGTTGATACGGGGGTAAACATGTTAGCTCAAGCGTATGGAAATGTAAGCAACGTCAGGCGAGCGTAAGGTCGACGAGCCTGGGTCCTTACAGTGCGAAGGCGTCGACGTCGCCCCAGTGGCGGCGCAGCGTAATGGCGGCGGCGGGTTCGGTATTGTCAAAGACGACCGACCATTGCGTATTGCTGGTGATGTCTTCCGGATTGGGTTCTTGCGCTGCGGCACGCAGGGCTTTCCAGACAATCGTTTCGTCCTGGGCACCGACATGGGCGTCAAGGACATCGGCGATTGCGACGGCGCGCTCTTTACCATGGCCCAGCTCGCCATTCTTTTGGTTGGGCAGCACTTCGTCGCCATAGCAGGCGTAGAAGTTCGTAACCTGGCGTACAGGAGTCGCTTTGAAAGCACGGTCCGGATCGCGCGGATCCCACTCTACTACGCGCGCGTCACCGGCGGCGTCGTTGATAAAGAAGTGGTAATCGCGTCCTGCCATGGCGTGCATGTCGTAGGCGGAAAGCAGGTCGACAGCTTCTTGCGTGGTGGCGGCACGGTCGAGCACCAGGCGGATGGCGAGCGAGGTATTGATGACGGGGCGTTGCGTGTCCTGGTCACAGGGCTGGGAATCCAGGGTGAGTACGGCAATGGACACGCCGCATTCGTTAACACCGTCGAGCTGGGCAAACGGGCCCATGAGTGCGGCGGCGCGTCCGCCGACGGAGTCAAGCGGAGTGTTATCGCCCAGGTTGTTAAGGGCGGCAAACCCGATGGAGGCATAGCCGTCGCGTGGGTGATTGCGCACCAGCAGCGCCGAGGTGTCGTCCTTAAAGTCGTAATTGCGACCGGTGCGCACGCGGCCTTCGGCATCTACGGCGACAAAAGCGCTGCAGGCAAACTGGGGCGCCTGGACATGTACCGGCACACCGGGCAGCACCTGCGCCACCACGGCATCGATGTAGGCCTGGTCGTCGCGCACGCCAGCGGCGATGATGCGATCAAGATCGTAGTCGTAGGCGATGTCGATTGCGTACAGGTCATAGCCATCCGCGTAGCCGGTCAAGCGTTTGAGCGACGCGGCGGACTTGATTTGCTTGTGATAAACGATACCGGTGGCAGCGGCAAGGCCGACGGCGACTCCCGCGACACCGCAGGCGATGGCAATGTTACGTGGCTTCATGACGGCTCCTCTCGTCCTGTTAGCGTAATTGTCGCAAAAGGAGCGTGGGCATGATGGCTCAACTTGGCGAGCGGCGCGGGATTAAACACGGAATGAAGAGTGCGGCGCTGGCGCGGCGGGGTATGCTGGAAGGGACCATCAACCCAGCGAAAGGGGAGAGCATGACGGATCAGGAAACGCCCGAGCGCGCGCATGTG
Source organism: Collinsella sp. (assembly GCA_019414685.1). GTDB lineage: Bacteria > Actinomycetota > Coriobacteriia > Coriobacteriales > Coriobacteriaceae > Collinsella. Next base: position 2,862 of record DXLQ01000090.1, read on the forward strand.
ACGGCCGATGATATCGAGGCCGCCAACGACCTTATCGACTTTATCGAGGCATGCCCCAGCATGTTCCATACGGCGGCGACCATTATGGCCGAGCTCGACGAGGCAGGCTTTACCTACCTGCCCGAGAATGCGGCGTGGGACATCGAGCCGGGCGGGCGTTATTACACGCAGCGCAACACCTCGAGCGTTGTTGCCTTTAAGGTGGGCGAGGACCTGGCCGCGACGTGGGGCGAGGACGGCGTTGCCGGCGACTACCATTTTCAGCTGACGGCGTCGCACAGCGACTCGCCGACGTTTAAGGTTAAGGCCGTGCCCGAGCTCGACGGCGCGGGCGAGACGCTGCGCCTGAACACCGAGGCCTACGGCGGCATGATCGACTACACCTGGTTCGACCGTCCGTTGGCACTCGCGGGCCGCGTGCTGGTACGCGAGGGCGACCGTATCGAGAGTCGTTTGCTCGCTACCGAGCGCGAAGTCGCCATCATCCCGAGCCTTGCCATCCACATGAACCGTGGCGTTAACGAGAGCTTTGCTCCCAACCGAGCCGTTGACCTGTGTCCGCTCATCAGCGCCGGTGACCTTAAGCAGGGCGACTTTGACGCCCTGATCGCCGACGAGCTGGATGTTGAGCCCGAGCAAATTTTGGGCCGCGATCTGTTTCTGGTCAACCGCCAGGATGCGCGCATTTGGGGCTGGGCCGACGAGTTTATCTCGACGCCCAAGCTCGACGACCTGGCCTGCGCCTACACCTCGCTGCAGGCATTTTTGGGTGCCGAGAATGCGCACGACGTTTCGGTCTTTTGCTGCTTTGATAATGAGGAGGTTGGCTCCGAGACCAAGCAGGGCGCCATGTCGACGTTCTTGGCCGACGCGCTGCGCCGCATTAACGGATCGCTGGGCTTTGACGACGAGTCGTATCATCGCGCCCTTGCCGCATCGATGCTCGTGAGCTGCGACAACGCGCATGCCGTGCACCCCAACCACGCCGAGAAGTGCGACGCCCGCAGCCAGGTGGTGCTCAACGGCGGTATCGTCATCAAGGAGGCGGCCAACCAGCACTATTGTACCGATGCCTTTAGCCGCGCGGTGTTCCAAGCTATTTGCGATGACGCCGACGTGCCCACGCAGGCCTTCGCCAACAAGAGCGATATGGCCGGCGGATCCACGCTCGGCAATCTGTCCAATATGCAGGCGAGCATGCATGCCGTGGACGTGGGCCTGCCGCAGCTGGCCATGCACTCGAGCTACGAGACCGGCGGCGTGCGCGACGTGATGTACGCCATCCGCGCCCTCACGGCTTTCTACGAGCGAAACCTAACCATCAACGGCGCCGAAAGCGTGGAGCTCTAAAACCTGCTAAAAGGGACAGGTTTATTTTGCAGGTTTTATCTGGGCAAATGCAAAGGGTGAAACCGAGCTAGATCGGTGGTACGTGGCCGCCGAGGTGCAGTGCACCTCGGCGGCTTTTTGTGCACAGAGTGCGGCTAATGCTAATAAATGCTATACGTGCTTTACGTATCTACCATAGAGTTTTATGATGATTTTAAAGTATTAAGGAGGGGTCATGACCACAACAGCCGCTCAGATCAACGTACGTCTCGATGCCGATCTTAAAAGGAGCGGGGACGCCGCTCTCTCCAGGGCCGGTATGACGCCGAGCCAAGCGGTGCGAGCGCTCTGGCAGCTTGCAGCGTCGCTGGCCGATCGCCCCGGTGCGCTCGAGGATATCCTGCTGCCCAGTCGTGTCCGGGCGGAACAGCGCGAGCGCGAAAAGGCCGCTAAACGTAAGCTCGAGCTCATGGATCAGGGGTCGAAGCTGTTCGCTGCCGCTTGCCGTGAGTCGGGAATCGATATGGTCAAGGCTCAGCCCTCGGGCGATGAAGAACTCAAACGGAACGCCTACGCGGATCGCTACGGCGAGGAGATGAGCTGGCTCTATGAGTGAGGCTCCAAGGCGCATCTTGGTTGACACCAACGTGTGGCTCGATTACTTCATTCCCTCACGACGTGGTCGTTCGGTGGCGATTGAGTTTTTACGCGATGCATGCACGGCGCAGGTGGATTTGCTGTATGCGGCGACATCGTCCAAAGATCTGTTCTATTTGATTTCGAGCGAACATAAGGCGTGGTATCGGCGCGAGCATGGCTCGCTATCCCAAGATGCCGCCGTGGCGGCGACATCACTTGCATGGGATTGCCTCGACGTGTTGTCGCAACTTGCCACGCCGGTACCCTGCGACCTGAGTGACATATGGATGGCGAGCAAGCAGCGTAAGCTCCATAGCGATTACGAAGACGATTTAATCATTGCGGCAGCAATGCGCGCAAAGGCAGACCTTCTGGTCACCAACGATGCCAAACTCTGTTCACACGCACCCGTCGCAGCAATGAGCGCAGAAGACGCAAAGAATTACTTAGCAACGCTCTAGCAATTTGAAGACCCTGCAGGTCGAATAAAAGTCAGCGAGAGCCCACAGGTAGGGCCGCGCCAGCAAAGCGCCGCAGGTTGAACAAAAGTCAGCGAGAGCCCGCCAGAGTGAGCAAGGTGCCTTGAAAGAGGAGGGCATTGACCTTCTGGTCATGCCCGACGATTGAAAGGCAGATTGCCGCTCTGGCGGGCTCGCAGCGTCGAGGGGTTCCGGCGTTTGGAAAACGCCGGAACAATCAGTGTTCGATCCAGCAGCGCAGGGTCTCGCCGGCCTGCAAGTGACGCAGATTCTCTGCGGCAATGTCGACCACATTGTTGAGCGTAGCCTCCAAGTGGAACCAACCGGAGACGTGCGGCGTGATGAGCATGTTGGGCGCATCCCACAGCGGGCTTGCGGCGGGCAGCGGCTCGGGGTCGGTGACGTCGACCGCGGCGCCGGCGAGATGTCCCGACTCCAGAGCGGCAACCAAGTCCTCGGCGACCACAAGATCGCCGCGACCGCCGTTGGCAAAGAAGGCGCCCGGCTTCATCGCGGCGAAGAACTCGGCGTTCGCCAGGCCGCGGGTCTCGGGTGTGCTGGGCATAAAGGATGCGACGACATCGGCCTCGGCCAGGCGCTCAGACAGGGCATCCATGCCGTCCATGTCCTCAAATACAATGGGGTAGACGAGCGGATGGCGCTTGATGCCGCGGACGTGTGCGCCCATGCTGCGGCAGAGCGTGGCAAAGTGGCCGCCGATATCGCCTGCGCCCAGCACCAGCACGTTGGCATTTTTGAGCGAGGTAACCGGCCCCAAATCCTCCCAGCGATGCTCGCGCTGCAAGTCGTGATAGCCGGGCAGGCGCTTCATCATAGAAAG
>DXLQ01000091.1:0-5974 GCA_019414685.1 Collinsella sp.
ACGACATCGATGCAGCTGAGAAGTGGTTTGCCGAGCGCGGGCTCGAGGTCAACGAGGAGTCGCGCGCGCTGCTACCCGACGGTGGTACCAAGCTCGTGTACTTTAAGCGCGAGTTCGCCGGCTTCGCCGTGCACCTGTGCCGCGAGTAGCGCACAAGCTGTCATAGCTAGCAAAAAGGGATAGGGCTGCGTGGCCCTATCCCTTTATTTATGCCGAGGGGCTTCCTACCGCGGCAGGCGAATCGTAAAGCGGCTGCCGACGCCCTCGACCGAGGTCACGCCGATGACGCCGCCGTGGCTATCGACGATCCACTTGGCGATGGCGAGCCCCAGGCCCGAGCCCTGCGCTCCGGCATCGCGCGCGTTGTCGGCGCGGTAGAACCGCTCGAACGCGTGAGCTGCGGATTCCTGGTTCATGCCGATGCCCTCGTCCTCAACGCTTATGTCGATCGTGCCCGCGCCCGCATCCGGCGCTACGCCAAACGAGATGGGCGTGCCCGCGTCCGAATACTTGGCGGCGTTTTGCACGATCACGCGCAGAGCCTGCTTCACGAGCGCGACATCGACGGACGCGTCGCAGCGCGGGTCGCTGATAAGCGCAGCGTCAAAGGCCAGCCGATACGTGTGCCCGGCATCGATCATCTGCGATTCTTCGCAAACCTCGCCGACCAGTGCAGCCAAGTTGGTATGCGCACGCCGCAGGACCGTGCGCCCGGCATCGCCGCGCGCCAAAAACAGCAGCTGCTCCACGAGCTCCTGCATGTGCTCGCTTTCGGCCTTGAGGGACGCGATGGATTCCGCCAGCACGTCCGGGTCGTCTTTGCCCCAGCGGTCGAGCATGTTCACGTAGCCCTGAATCACCGCGATGGGCGTGCGCAGCTCGTGGCTTGCATCGTTGACAAAGCGCATCTGCTGCAGCTTGGCCTCTTGCATCTGGCGCAGCAGGCGGTTGAGTGCGACCTCGATGCTTGCCAGGTCGGCGTCGCCGGTGGTGACGCTCGGCGAGTCGACGCTCGCGCGCTCGATGGCTTGCTCCAGCGTTTCCATCTTGCCGCCGGAGAGCTGCATGCGGCCGAGCTCGTCCACGCGCAGGGCCAGGTCGTTGAGCGGCGCCATGGTGCGGCGCACACGGCGAGCGCCGCCGAGCATATCGAGCATGCTGATGACCTGCCAACCTACAACAACGATATAGAGGGGCCAAAGTGCGATGAGGTCCTGCGCGAGGGGGAAGGTCTTGGTGGTACGCGCAAGCTCGACGGTATAGGTGAGCGTTGTCAGGTCCCAGCCGCGCGCGGGCTTCAGCGACATGCCGCGAACGGTGGCGCCGGGGATCCATCCTGCGGTAAACGCGCTGTCGGGCAGTGTCTGGTTGTATCCATAGACGAGGATCGCCGCCGCAATCACCACCAGCAACAGATCGAGCCAGACGTAGCTCATCAGGCGGCGCCACATATAGCTCCAGTTGATGGCGCGGGCGATGGAGGTGACGCGCTTGGCCTCGGCGTTACGCGCGGCAGACATAGCCCACCCCGCGCACGGTCTGGATGATGCGGGCGCCGCCGGCGTCCTCGATCTTGGCGCGTAGATGCGCGATGTGCACGTCGACGTTGTTGGTGTCGCCCATGTATTCGTAGCCCAGCGCTTCGTGCGCGATGCGTTCGCGCGTGAGCACGGTCTCGGCATGCGCCATAAGCAGGGCGAGGACATCGAACTCGCGGGCCGTGAGCGCAATGGGCGAGCCGCCGACCGTGACTTCGCGGCGGTCGGGGTCGAGCGCAACCGAGCCCACGGCGAGCGTGGCGGGGGAGAGCGAGGCGGAAACCTGGGTCGAGTCACTGACCGGGGGCATCGCAGTGGCGCCGACACCCGTGCCGCCTGCCGCGCCCGTCCCGATGCCGCCAACGCCCGAAGCCGCCCGCACGGCCTCCGAGCGCTTCAACGCCACGCGGATCCGTGCGAACAGCTCCTCAATCGCAAACGGCTTGGTCAGGTAATCGTCGGCGCCGGCATCGAGCCCGGCCACCTTGTCCATCACGGCATCGCGCGCGGTGACCATTATCACCGGCACATCCTTGTGCTTGCGGACGCGCCGCAGGACCTCCATGCCGTTGAGCTGCGGCAACAGCACATCGAGCAGAATAAGATCGTAGTTGCGCTCCAGCGCCAGGTCCACGGCGGTGCGGCCATCGGCGGCGTGTTCCACCTGGTAGCCCTCGTGCTCCAGCTCGAGCGTCACAAAGCGGGCGATTTTCTCCTCGTCCTCTACGATCAGGATCCGTGCCATGCGTGCCCCCGTCTGCGATTACTTGTCGTCGTTCAGATTTTGCTTGATGTCGTCCGCGGCATCGGCGGCGTGATTCATAAGGTTGTTGATACTGCCGGGCACGTCGCCGTCGCTGTCGATGCGGTAGCGCATGCCAAAGAACAGGCCAATCAGCATCAGCCAAATCGTAGCGCCCCAGGCAAACAGGGCGATGATGGGGATCAGGATGGGGATGTTGAGGATGATTGCATCGCGGCGCGTGGCGATAAACTTGGTGTCCAGGCTCAGGCGGAAGAGCTTTTTGAGGTACTCCCATACGCTGTCCATCTTCTTGGAGAAGTCGGTCTTTTCGCTCGACTTCTCGTAGGCGGCCTGCGCGGCGACCATCTCGGCTGAGGGCTCATCGACTGGCGCGGACTCGGTGGCGGCGTGCGCCGACGTGGTCTGCGTCTTGCCCTGCGACTCGAGCCAAATGATGGCGTCCAAAACGTTGCCGTCGGCGGCGTCGAGCGCGGCCTTGGCATCGGTGTAGCTCACGTTGCACTTGGTGCGGATGGTTTCAACTTTTTCGAGGTCGTCCATGACCTGTCCTTTCGTTCGATGGGCGCGACGCCGGGCGATTTGCCCGGGCGCGAGCGTTGCGTTCGGCGGTCTGCGTTGCGCGGCGCCGCCCCGCCCTTGGTCGAACTCTATAGTGCAGGTTATAGATTAAGCGATTCTTGAGCCAAGATTAACGTTGGATGAGTTTTTGGGTAGCGGTGGGAAAAGTATTAGACCTCGATAGCGGGGGATGTGGTGCCGGTGCAAAACGGCGTCAAAGGTTGGTCGAGCAGGCGGTTTCTCCATTGATGTCCGCACAGCATGTGACACTTACCCTGCCGCCCCGCTCTGTCGCGGCGGCATGTATCTGAACAACGACCCTCTAAGGAGTTCGATATTGATGAGTGACAACACCAAGCATCTCGCAAAGAAGTGCGTCAAGGACGCGTGGCCGTGCCTCGCGTTGCGCCTTGCCGGCACAGCGGTTGCGCTGCTGGCTGTTCTGGGGCCATTCGACGTGCTCCGAAGTGCTAGCTCTCTGCACGTTTGCATGGCCCTTGCCGGCGCCATGATGACCGGTGGCGCGCTCGATTTGATCTTTTGGGTGCTCGACCCGTTTGGATGGAAGAACGAGGGGTAAGCCCTAAGGGATGGAAGGGCTGGAACGGTTGGCTTAGTGATCGTGCAGAATGTGGGCTAGCGACTTACAGGGAAGTGGTAATCCGATGACGGTCTATGTGACGGGCGATATTCACGGCGGCCTCGACATGCAAAAGCTGCGCGACTGGGATCTTGGGGATAGTTTGACGAGCGACGACTATCTGATTGTCGCGGGCGACTTTGGCTTTCCGTGGGATTTCTCTGCCGAGGAATGTGCCGATATCGCCTGGCTGGAGTCGCGCCCCTATACCGTGCTGTTCGTCGACGGCAACCACGAACGTTTCGATCACTGGGCGGAGCGCCCCATGGAGTTGTGGCACGGCGGGCTGACGCAGCGCCTGTCGGATACCTCTCCCATACGGCGCCTGACGCGCGGCGAGGTTTTTGAGCTTGATGGCTCAACGATCTTTACCATGGGCGGCGCCACGAGCGTGGACAAGGAATACCGCATTCCGTATTCCAGCTGGTGGCCGCAGGAGTTGCCGGACGAGCGCAACTTTGAGGAGGCGCGGACAAAGCTCGACAGCGTGGGCTGGAAGGTCGACTACGTGATCACCCACACCTGCTCCACGCGTATGTTGTCGCCCACGCTCTATCCGGCGCCCGGCTGGAATTATCCCGATGTCGATCGACTCACCACGTTTTTTGACGAGCTGGAGGACCGTCTGGACTACAAGCGCTGGTACTACGGGCATTTTCATCGGGATGTCAACCCGGCCGAGCGCCATACCGTGCTCTACGACTGCATCGTTCGCCTGGGCGACGAACTCCAGCCCTGGGATGTTGCGTAGAGGCGGGGTGGCTGGCTACTCGACCGTTACAGTGATGTTCTCCCGATGCGCGCGGATGACGTCCCAGCTAAAGTGCTCGACCAGCTGCTCGGCGGTACGCGGCGTGGTGTCCGGCGCGATGCCTGTTTGCCCGGCGAGCCATCCCAACAGCGCCTCGGGTGTGCCAAAGCGGGTGCGGAGCTCGCCCAGGTCTAGGTCGCGGTCGCGCTTGGAAAGGCGGCGGCCGTCCGGTGACATGAGCAGCGGAATATGTGCGTAGTGCGGTGTGGGCAGTCCCAGCAGATGCTGCAGGTAGATCTGGCGCGGCGTGGAGCCCAGCAGGTCGCATCCGCGCACGACCTCGGTGGCGCCCATGGCAGCGTCGTCGACTACCACGGCTAGCTGGTAGGCAAAAACGCCGTCGCTGCGGCGCACCAAAAAGTCGCCGCACTCGGTGGCGAGTGCCTCGCATTGGGCTCCGTACGTGCGGTCAACGAATTCGATCACGTCGTCTGCGAGGTCGTCGACGGTGGGCACGCGCAGGCGTGTGGCCGGGGCGCGCAGGGCGCTGCGGCGGGCAACCTCCTCGGCAGAAAGGCCTCGGCAGGCGCCGCGGTAGATGGGCGTGCCGTCGCTGGCGTGCGGCGCGCTCGCGGCGTGGAGTTCGGCACGCGTGCAAAAACAGGGATAGGTGAGGCCGGCGTCTTGCAGCTGGCGCAGGGCGTCCTCGTACAGATCCAGGCGATCGTGCTGGTAGTAGGGGCCTTCGTCCCACTCGAGCCCCAGCCAGGTTAGATCGTCAATCAGTTGAGCGGCAAGTTCCGGGCGCTTGCAGCGATCGTCCAGGTCCTCGATGCGCAGCACGATGCTGCCGCCCTGGCTGCGGGCCGAAAGCCACGCACACAGGCAACTGAACACGTTGCCCAGGTGCATGCGGCCCGAGGGCGACGGGGCAAAGCGGCCCACGACGGGGATGGGCGCTGCCGTTGCTGGTGCGTCCGCGGCGTGTGTTGCTATGTTGCATGCGTTGATATCCATGCGGACGAGTATAGCGCGGGGCGCGGTGGGGGAGACGCTGCCGTGGCCTGCAAGTTGCCGAGGCCGCGCGTTGCGCGTGCCGGACCACCGGCTCGATAGCTCGATCGCCGCCCGCCAGCCCAACCCCTCAAACGACAGAAACCCCGGCAGCTCTTCGCAACTGCCGGGGTTTCCGCGGAAAAGGGGGACATGATCCTCAAGCGAACGGCAAAGGGGCAAACCGTTTTCGCTCAACTGCTTTATGCCCCTTGCTCGCGGACTCAATCAGTGCGCGTGCGGCAACACAAAGCCGCTACACCTGTGACGGAGCTATGAAGTGGTATCTATTGCCGGAGCGGGCTATGCCAAGGAGTGTCCCAGATTGCCGGCAGATAAGGAACGTCCCCAGGTGCCGGCCGCGGGCGTGACTTTCGTCCCGTTTGATACTCCGCTGGCCTAGATGTTCGTCATGTGCGCCCGTAAACGTGGGACAATGGCGTTGCTGGTATCACAGACAAAGGATGTGCCTATGAACGCCCCCGTTGCCAAAACCTGTCGGCAGCGCCGCCTGTTTGCGCGATTCGCTTCCGTCTGCGCGCTCGTTGCGCTTGCGTTGTTGCTGCTGCCTGCCGCCGCGCACGCCGACGGCTACTCCATGACCCAAACCTACATCAGTGCCACGGTCGAGGCCGATGGATCGCTGACCGTTGTCGAGGGACGCCAGT
>DXLQ01000092.1:0-5723 GCA_019414685.1 Collinsella sp.
ACGAACTTGAATCGTTGGGGATCGAGCCGCAGACGGCAGCTCGGATTCGACACGCTCTTCTTCCCAAAGAGCTCGGATACAACCAGCGCGTCTTTGACACCGTCGCCCACGGATCGCACTGGCAGCAGCTGAGCTGCGCCATTCGGGACGGCGTTCGCTGCCGCATCTCGTATCGCTCGATGGATGACACACAGGCGCGCGAGCGTTTGGTTGACCCCTTGCGCATCACAACAAACGGCGACCAAACGTATCTGATTGCCTGGGATGTCGCGGTCGATGAACAGCGTACCTATCGTATGGATAAAATCGAGGGCCTGGTCTTGACCGACGACTCCGTCGTGCGCCACGCACCGGAGCCCGCGACCCTCCACGACTCCCTCGCCCAGGCGGAGCGGAGCACGAAGCTTCTCATGCCGCGCGCCTTGGCAGAGCGCCTAGACTGGCCCGGCATCATGTCGATTGAACCCAATGGGGCGGACAGCTCGACAGTGAATGTGCGCTACGGCTCCGAGCGTTGGCTGTTAAGCCAGGTAATCGCAGCGGGCGGGGCCATCCGCATCTTGGATGACCCCGCCCTGTCAGAGCGTCTGTGCGATATGGCAAAATCCCTCGTCTGTCCGCTTTAGCGGCGCCGCTCGTGGCGTGCGCGCCACAGCTGTAGATAGTGCCCGATTTGTGCCGATTCGATGCGCTGATAGGAACTCGTGGGCAGCGACGTTAAGAATTTCTTGCCGTAGCCCTTCGTCACCAGGCGCGGGTCGGCCAAGATGAGTACGCCGCAATCGGTCGATGAGCGAATGAGGCGACCGGCCGCCTGCTTAACCTCGAGCACGGCCTCGGGCAGCGAATAGCGCGCCCAGGCGCGGTCTTCGCGCAGATTGCGCTCGCATGAGAGCGGGTCTGTGGGGCTCGAGAACGGCAGCTTGGGGATGATGACGCAGCGCAGCGTCTCGCCGCTGGCGTCAAACCCTTCCCAAAAGGCCTTAAGCGCAAAGAGCGACGAGGCCGGTTCGTTGATAAAGCGATCGCGCAGGCGGCGAGGAGATGAGTTGCGCTGCTGGCAGTTGAGTTCCAGACCCGCACGAGCCATCTTGGGCTCGACGCGAGCGTACAGCTCCTCCATGTCGCGCCTGTTGGTGAACAGCGTGAGCACCGAGCCGCCCATGGCAAGATGAGCGTCGACCAGCACGCGCTCGAGCGCCGTAAGATAGCTCTCACGATCGCGCGGATCGGGGATATCGCCCGCAACGACTACAGCCATGTTCGAATCGAAGTCGTAGCTCGAGTCCAAGTGCAGCGATGAGGATGTTGAAGCACCGATGCGATCGAGGCCGACCGCATGGTTAAAGTGTTCAAAGCTTTTGGACACCGTCATGGTCGCCGAGGCAAAGATAGCCGTGTGAACCTCGGGCAGCCACTCGGTTGCCAAGGCCTCGCCAATATCGATGCGCTCCGCGGTCATCGACTCGCCGCCGGCACGCAGCCTGCGATTGACCTGCAGCGAATACACGTAGTGTTCATCGGTGCCGTCAATGATGAGCTTGAGGTTCTCGGCCAGCTCGTGCAGGCGGCGCGAGATATCACCCAGGTCGACAACAACCTCGGGCTTGTCGGCGGCGACGGCTTGTACCAGCGCGTCGACGCTCTTGTCAGCTTGTTCCAATGTGCCGATGGCAGCGTAGGCCGACTGTAAGAAATCATGCCAGTCGTCAGATTCGCGCAGCTCGGGGCCAATCCATAGATTGGCATTGTCATAACCCCCACGGGCACGGCGGCCGAGCTCGCGAACGCCATCGAACACGTCGGCGATTGCCATGCTCGCGCGCGCAACCGTCGACGTCGCCTTGGCAGTAAGGCCCAGATAGAGCGTAGAGCCCTCGGAGGTTGCCAAATCACGGGAAACCTGGCTTAGCGCGCCGGTGCTCGAGCCACCCAGACGCTCAAACAGAACGCGTGATTCGTCCGCCGACACCACGCGCGCCCATTGACGGCGTGCCTCGCGCTCGATGGAATGGGCCTCGTCGATTACCCAATGACGAATCGGCGGCAAAATCCTGCCCTCGGCCGCAACATTGCGGAACAGCAGGGAATGGTTGGTGACCACCACATCGGCATGCGCCGCGCGACGGCGGGCGCCGTGGACTAGGCATTTATCGGGGAAAAACGGGCATAGGCGACGGGCGCACTCGCGCGACGCCGTCGTAAAGTCGGGACGGTTGACGCTGCGCCAGCGAATGCCGAGCGAGTCGAGGTCGCCATCGGCCGACTGACACACGTACGCCATGATGACCGCGACTGCCGTAAGCGTGTCGGCAGGATCACGCTTAGTCGTAATTTCGACTTGGCCGCGGCTCATGCGCTCAAGCTTGCGCAAGCATGGATAGTGGTCATAGCCCTTGAGGGCGCAAAACGATAGGCCTCCGTCCAGCTGCTCAGCAAGTTTGGGCAGCTCGTGATACATGAGCTGGTCGGCAAGATTATTCGATTTAGTCGCGATACCCACCGTGATGTTGTTGCGGCGCGCGGCCTCGGCAAAAGGCACCAGGTAAGCCATCGATTTGCCGACGCCCGTCCCCGCCTCAATCACGCGATGCGTTCCCGTAACGAGCGCGTCGCGGACCTCGAGCGCCATCGCGATCTGCTCATCGCGCGGCTCGTAGGTGGGATACATGCGATTGACCAGGCCGCCCGGGGCATAGTCCGCCTCGATTTCCTCGCGGCTCGGCATCTTAAGGACCGGTAGCTCGTCCGCATCAACGCGATCATCGGCCCGATCGGCCTTGAGAACGTCGGCGCGGGCGGCGCCGAGAGAGAAGATGGAACCGGGGTTCTGTCCCGCCAAGAAGGAGAAGATGGGACGATAGGACCAGGGTACGTCGGGGTACATGTCGGCCAGGCGCGCCATCAAGCCCTGAGGCAAGTCGGTGAGCGCCACGAGTAACACGCGCCACACACCACACAAGGCGTCGACATCGGCGTTGGCGCGATGCGACACCGAGTCGCAGCCAAACAGGTCGGCCATGAAAGACAGCTTATGCGAGGCCAGGCGCGGAAGCGCGATGCGCGACAGTGCCAACGAATCGATCCAGATGTCACTGACGTTGACGCCGCCCTTGACCGACTCGATAAACGAGCGGTCGAAGGTGGCGTTATGTGCGATCACCGGGCAGCCGCCGACAAAATCGGCGAGAGCGGCGACAGCCTCAACGGCCGACGGGGCATCTGCCACATCGGCGTTTGTAATGCTCGTGAGCTCGGTAATCTCGGTGGGAATCAGCTGCTTGGGATGCACGAAGGTATCGAAGCGATCGACAACCTCGCGGCCCGAAAGGCGAGCCGCCGATATCTCGATAAGCTCGTTGTCCTGCACCGAAAGACCCGTGGTCTCGGTATCGAGGATAATCACATCTTCCTCGATGAGACCAAACGCTTGGGTTTTGGCGCGCTCGGCAAGCGTGGCATAGGAATCGATGACAAACTGCGGCGTTCCCGACGAAACAGCGTCCTCGATTAGCATGCAACGCCCGCTCGACGAAGTCCCATGCGAATCAGGCTGTCACAGACCTGCGGGAACGTCATGTCATCGGTGTGGCGAATCTCGTCCGGATACAGCGACGTATCGGTCATGCCGGGAATCGTGTTGGTCTCGAGGATAACGGGGCCGTCCTCGCTCACGATAAAATCGCTGCGCGAGATACCCAGGCAGCCGAGTGCCTTATGGGCAGCACAGGCAAGCTCCTGGGCACGAGCGTAGTTCTCGGGCGAAATCTGCGCCGGAATGCGATGGATGTCCGTAGGGTCGACATATTTCACGTCCAGATCGTAGAACTCGCAGTCCTCGGGCTTACGGATCTCGACAATCGGCAGGGCGCGCACGTCATCCTCGCCGTATACGCCGACGGTGATCTCGGTACCCTCGATACACTTCTCGACCAGCACTTTGTCGCCAAACTCAAACGCCTTGGCGATAGCCGCAGGCAGCTCGGAGGGCTCGTGGACCAGGGAAATGCCATAGCTGGAACCGTTGACGGCCGGTTTCACAAAGCAACGCTCGCCACAGACCTCGACAACGTGATCGATATCGACTTCATCGCCCACTTCGAGCGCAAGGCCGGGGGCAATGGGAATGCCCGCCTTGGCGTACAGGAGCTTAGAGACCTCCTTGTCGGCACCGCAGGCGCTGGCAAGCACGCCCGAAGCCGTGTAGGGGATACCCAGGGTCTCCATGGCGCCTTGCATGGCGCCATCCTCGCCGCCGGCACCGTGCATGGCGATAAACGCCACGTCAAAGCCGCCGGTTGCCATGGTTACCATAAAGTCATCAGCGGCCGTATCGAGCAGCTCCACCGAGGTGTAGCCGGCTTCCTTCAGTGCCACCACAACGTTCTTTCCCGAATTAAGCGAGATCTCGCGCTCAGCGGAATGACCGCCCGCCAAGACCGCTACGTGCATGTTCTCTAGGCTTTTACCCGGCATGGGCAGACTCCTCCTCTATAATTTCTGCAGCTGATACCATATTGTAGCGATACCCTCTACGTTTCCCCAAAATCGAAAGGCTTCCATGAATCCCAGGACTAAATCTCAGGACATTCGCGACTTGAGCCAAAACGATATTCGCGAGCTCGTGGCCGAGCTTGGCCAGCCCGCCTTCCGCGCGAAGCAGCTCATCGAATGGGTCTTTGAGAAGAACGTTTGTTCGTTCGACGACATGACCAACCTTCCCAAGGCTTTCCGCGAGCAGCTTAAAGAGGCTTTTGCCTTTGATACGCCGACTGAACTCACCAAGCAGGTTTCCAAAGATGGCTCGCGCAAGTATCTGCTCGAGTACCACGACGGCATTTCCGTCGAAACTGTCGGTATGCCCCGTCGCAACAAGCTTTCCGTCTGCGTTTCCACCCAGGCAGGCTGCGGCATGGGCTGTGCCTTTTGCGCTACCGGCCTCAACGGCCTCAAGCGCTCTCTGACCGCTCAAGAGATCGTCGACCAGGTACTTCATGTATCCAACGACTTTGGCGAGCGCGTCACGAGCGTTGTCTTCATGGGCCAGGGCGAGCCGTTTGCCAACTACGACGAGGTTCTCAAGGCGTTGCGAATCCTCAACGACCCCGATGGCATCGGTATCGGTGCTCGTCACCTCACCGTCTCTACCAGCGGCGTTATTCCCGGTATTCGCAAATTTGCCGACATCCCCGAGCAGTTCACGCTTGCCGTTTCCCTGCATTCCGCCATCCAGTCGACACGCAATAAGCTAATGCCCGGTGTTAAGAAGTACACGCTACTTCGCCTTCACGAGGCGCTTCAACTCTACACCGAGAAGACTGGCCGCCGCCCGACCTATGAGTATGCCATGATCGAAGGCGTCAACGATACGAATCCCGAGATGCAGGCGCTCAGCGACTTCTGCGAGGGAACGTTGTGCCACGTTAACCTGATTCAGCTTAACGACATCGAGGGCAGCCCGCTCAAGCCGTCGCCGATTCATAAGGTTGAGGATCTTCAGCGTCGTCTTGAGTCCCGTGGCATCGAGACCACGATTCGTAACTCCCGTGGTAACGATATTGACGCCGCTTGCGGACAGCTGAAGCAGCGCTTCAAAGTTCAGAAGAACGCATAGGGGAGTCGCACCCCAAAACGTTTCATGTGAAACATCGAACGGCCCCGGTTACAGGAGATGCAACCGGGGCCGTTTTATTTATTGACCTTAATTTTGAATCAGCTGCTAC
>DXLQ01000093.1:0-5614 GCA_019414685.1 Collinsella sp.
CAGGAAGAAACCGTGCTCACCGATGATCAGCTCTATACCAGGCTCGATGGTCTGTATCAGACCATCGTGTCCTACGCTGACGAGGACCAGATCGGCGAGGTCATCGATTCCTTTAACAACGGTTATCTCCGAACGCCGCTGTCCACCCGTCAGGAGCTGTCGCAGAGTGCCTACGCCCTACGCGACCAGATCAAAAAGACGCAAGATGAGCTCAACAACCTGAAAGTACAGGACGATACGGTCTATGCGGATGACATCGCCCACTTAAAGCAGCTTGCCGAGTGGATGTATGAGCGCGTCGACGTGATCTGCCAGAGCTGGGATATCTCGCTGGCCATTCCCGATGGCGAGTCGATGAGTTCCCACCAAAGCGAGATCCTGGCGCCCATCGCGCAGGGCGGCAACAGCGCGCTGAACCAGTACGATGCCAATGTGGGTTCCTGGAAGCCGCAGCAGCGTTCCTAAAATTAGTTCGCCATAGTCGGCATAACCTACGTGCGCAATTGATGTAAACCCGTGCTTATTGCTACAATTCGTACAAATATGCTTTAAACGCACGAGGAAGGAACCACATGTTTGGTTTTAAGAAAGAGCTCTACACGCCCGAGTATCAGCTTGTCGGCGACGAGTGCGCCGTAATCGAGACGTCGAAGGGTACCATCAAGGTCAAGTTTGACGGCGAGGGCGCTCCCATTCATGTCGCGAACTTCTGCGAGCTTTCCACGATGGGCTTCTATGATGGCCTTAAGTTCCATCGCTATGTGCCCGGTTTTGTTATCCAGGGCGGCGACCCCAATACCCGCGACATGTCCGGCGCCGACGTCGCTGCCGGTCTTGAGGGCCCCGACGGTATGCCCGGTACCGGTGGCCCCGGCTACTGCATCAAGGGCGAGTTTGCCACCAATCCGCGCAACAGCCATGTCGATGGCGCCCTTGCCATGGCACGCTCCATGGACCCCGATTCCGCGGGTTCGCAGTTCTACTTCTGCCTGGGTGCCCAGCATAACCTCGATTCCGGTTACACCGTCTTTGGTACCACGGTCGAGGGTCTCGATGTGATTTCGCAGCTGCGTGCCGGCGACGAGATCGTCCATGTCGAGATCGTTCACGAGTAAAGGGGACTTCCTTGAATAGCCAGCTGATCCAACAGGGCCGCGCCGCTTACCGCGCGGGTGATTTTTCTGCTGCAGCCCAGATGCTTGGGGCGGCAAAGACTCCCGATGAGATTATGGGCGAGGCCGATCACCTTCGTGGCAACGCCTTGATGCACCTTGGCATGTATGCCGAGGCCGCCGAGGCCTATGCCGCCGCCCTCAACGACGGTACCTACGGCAAGCGCGGCGCGCTGCTCACCAACCGCGGCAAGGCGCTCGCCGCCGTGGGCGACTACACGACGGCCGCTCAGGCTTTCTCTGCCGCTACGCAGGATGCTTCCTATGCCACGCCGTTCAAGGCCTATCTGGGCCTGGGCAATGCGCTGTTCCAGTCGGGCGACTATGCCAACGCGGGAACCGCCTTCCGTCAGGCTGCCATCGACGGCGCCAATCCGGCTCCTGCCGCCGCACTCGGCGAGCTCGGTCGTTGCTTCATTAAGCTCGGCCGTCCGGCGGATGCCGTGGAGACCTACCGCACGGCTATCGACTTTGCCGGCCCCCGCGACGACACGCGTGCGCTCAACGCCGGCATGGGTCAGGCGCTTTCTGCCGCCGGCCGTCCCTCCGACGCACTCGACGCCTTTAACGCCGCTACTGCCGATGGCATCTACCAGCTCACCTCCGAGCAGGCCGATGAGCTTGCCCGCGTGCACGATTCGCTTGCCGCGCTGTCTGCCCAGACGGCTATGGCCACGGCTCCGGCGCCCGCGATGGACGCTCCTGCCGTCGATCCGCTCGATCCTACGGGCGCGACCGGTCAGTTTATGCCCGATCCCTCGGACACCGGCTTCTTTACGCTGTCCGAGTCCGAGATGGTCCAGCAGGACCGTCAGGATCGTAAGCAGGCCAAGGTCCGTCGTCGCCATCGCCACACGGGTCTTAAAGTCTTCATCGTGCTGCTTCTGCTCATTTTGATCGCCGCGGGCGGTCTGGGCTTTGCCTACACGCGCGGCTTTGGCTTCCCGTCTCAGGAGTCTGTCGTTACCGATCTGTTCCAGGCTGCCGGCGACGGTGACGCCGCAAAGGCCGAGTCTTGCCTGGCCTCGAGCCTGTCCGAGGACGCTAAGTCGATGATCATCTCCTCGATTCCGCAGGGTGCCACCGTGTCCGTCGAGGGCATGGATCAGTCCATGACCGAGACGACCGCCAAGGTGAAGGCATCGCTGTCCAAGGGCGGCGAGCAGGAGTACACCGTCAAATTCGTGCGCTCCGACAACCATATCGGCTGGGCCGTTTCTTCGCTCGATATGGATTTCTCGGCTGCTGACAACCAGTAGTGACCTTATGGGATTTAGCTTTGCCCGGCGCTTCACCGCAAGTGAGGCGCCGGGCTTGCGCTAGTATGATGAGCTAGTAGTTTTCCAGCAATCATCCAACACATCAGGAGTTGCGTTGTTTTCTTTGATGGATATGTTCTTCGGTAGCTATGCGGGCGATCTTGCCATCGACCTCGGCACCGCCAATACGCTTGTCTCCGTGCGCGGCAAGGGCATCGTCATTCGCGAGCCCTCTGTTGTCGCCATCGACAAGAACGACGAGCGCATCTTGGCGGTCGGTATCGAGGCAAAGCGCATGCTCGGCCGTACGCCCGGCAACATCGTGGCCGTTCGTCCCCTGAAGGACGGCGTCATCGCCGACTTCGATGTTACCGAGGCCATGCTTCGCTACTTTATCGACAAGGCGTCCGAGAAGCGCTATCCGTGGACTCCGCGTCCGCGTGTTGTCGTCTGCGTTCCCTCCGGTGTCACGTCGGTTGAGAAGCGCGCTGTCTTTGAGGCCACGATCCAGGCCGGTGCCCGCCAGGCCTATCTGATCGAAGAGCCCATGGCGGCTGCCATCGGCGCCGACCTGCCCGTCGAGGAACCCACCGGCTCCATGGTCATCGACATCGGTGGCGGTACCACCGAGGTTGCCGTTATCGCTATGGGCGGCATCGTCGTCTCGCAGTCTATCCGTATTGCCGGCGACGAGTTCGATCAGGCCATCCTCACGCACGTTCGCGATGCCTACAACCTGGCCATCGGCGAGCGTACGGCAGAGGACATCAAGATCAAGGTCGGCTCCGCCGTGCCGCTCAAGGATGAGCTCGACGTCGAGGTCAACGGCCGCGACGTGATCACCGGTCTGCCCAAGACCGTGCGCATCGAGAGCGAGGAGATTCGTCGCGCACTCAACAAGCCGCTCGACGAGATGGCCAAGGCCGTCAAGGACGCACTCGACGCTACGCCTCCCGATCTTGCCTCGGACCTTATGTACTATGGCATTTTGCTGACCGGTGGCGGCGCGCTGCTGCGCGGTCTCGATGTGCGCCTGCGCGATGAGACCGGCGTTTCGGTCAACGTCAGCCCCACGGCGCTCGATAACGTCGTTAACGGCTGTGCCCGCGTGCTCGAGGCCAATGCGTTTGATGGCGGCTTCGTCCAGACCAATGCTTAATTTCCAAAAGGTGGATTCCATTTGGCACGATCTTCGGGTTTCTCCACAAATCTGAATACCAAGCGACAATCAACGGATATGCGCCCGTTGATTGTTTTCAGCCTGATTTCGGTGTTGCTGCTCACCTTTTATATTCGTGAGGGCGAGACGGGGCCGATTCATGCCGTTCGTTCGGGCGTGACGACGATTACCTCGCCGGTGCGTTTTCTGGGCTCGACTGTGGCGGCTCCCTTCAATGCGATCGGTAACGTGTTCTCTAACCTTACGGCGTCACAGGACACGCTTGACGAGCTTAAGAAGCAAAATGAGGAGCTGACCTCCAAGGTTGCCGAGCTCTCCGAGGCTCAAAAGACCGCCGAGCGACTGGAGGGTCTGGTCGGTCTGCAGTCGACCTACAACCTCAAGTCCACTGCAGCTCGTATCGTCGGCGCTTCGGGCGATGCCTGGACCTCGACCGTTACCATCGATAAAGGTTCTGCCGACGGGCTTACCATCAACATGCCTGTGACGAGTTCGGCTGGTGTTATCGGACAGATCATCGAAGTCTCGGCCAAGACGTCCACCGTGCGTCTGATCGGCGATGAGAACTCGGGCGTGTCCGCTATGGTGCAGGACACGCGCGCCCAGGGCATGCTGCAGGGTCAGGCTGACGGCACGCTGCGTCTTGAGTACGTGAGCGTCGACTCCGACGTTAAGGTTGGCGACATCATCGTGACCTCGGGCATTGGCGGTGTGTTCCCCAAGGGCCTTCCGCTCGGCACCGTCTCGTCGGTTGAGAAATCGGCAAACGACGTGTACTACACCATTGTGGTACGCGCCCAGACGACGGCCGAGAACAACGAGGAAGTGCTGGTCATCACCTCGCTGACCGACGAACAGTCGGCCTCGGATGAGGACGTGAGCACCGCTAATAGCACGCCGCAGGGAACGTCGCGCGATGCTGCGACCAAGACGAAGGACGAGAGCTCGGATGACGGTTCCGACACGTCCGAGACGACCGATTCCGGCTCGAGCGAATAGGGGGCATGTCCATGGATCTACACGAGCAGGGGATGAGCTCCCGCACGTTTGTAATCGCCGCCATCGTGTGCGTGCTGCTGCAGGCAGGCCTGGCACCGCAGATCTCCATTGCGGGCGGTCGCGTCAACTTCATGATTATCCTGGTGTGCCTAAGCGTGTTCTCGGGCGACCCGACCCGTGCCGTCGTGTGCGGTTTTTGCAGCGGCTTGTTTTATGACCTGTCCGCTGCCGTGCCGGTGGGAGTTATGTCGCTCCTGCTGACCGTGGGTTCTTTTGCCCTGGTGCACAGCGCTGCCGGTCAAACGAGCGGTACCCCGAGTGCGCGCGGCATCACTGTGGGCGCCTTTGCGCTCGTCATTAATGTGATCTACAGCATCATCTTGCTGTTTATGGGTATGGAGACGAGCTTTGTCGTGGCGATCTTCGGCCATGCGCTGCCGTCTTCGATCCTGACGGGTCTGGTTGCCATTCCGTTTTTGATGTCCGGCGTCGTGCCGCAGTCCGGTTATGGATTCTCCGCACGTGGCGGACGCCAGACGGGCATGCGCTTTAAGCCCAAGACCCGTAAGCTCAAATAGGGGAGGCCCGTAGATGTCTTCCCAGATGACGGTTATTATCGCCGGTATCGTGCTGGTTGTGGCCATCGTGGTCGCGCTGGTCATCATGCGTCGCGGCGATTCCCGTTTTACCTACGATACGCAGCATGGAACGGCCCCGCGCGCCACCGAGGGCGAGGGCAATACCGCGGCGACCGCCTTTAAGGGCCGCTTCTCCATCCTCACCACGGGTGTGGGCGCGATGTTCGCGGCGCTTGCCGTCAAGCTGTGGGGCATGCAGATGGTCTCGTCGGACTATTATGAAAAGCAGGCTAATAGTAATCAGACGCGCACCGTTACCACACCCGCTGTGCGCGGCCGCATCCTCGACCGTAATGGCGTGGCACTTGTCCAGAACCGTCCCTCACTTGCTGTCGTGGCCTACCGCGACCTTGCCGAGGATGAGGT
>DXLQ01000094.1:0-376 GCA_019414685.1 Collinsella sp.
CGACGTGGCAGCCGGGACGGGCGGCCTCGACCTCGGCGATACCGGCGAGGATGGCCTCACGACGGCGCTCGGCAGAAAGCACGCCGGCGTCCTCGAGCACCTGCTCGTAAACGGCGGGGCTGGCAACCACATGGTCACCAGGGCCAAGTACGCGATGACCGCGCGTGGTGTTGCCACTCGTCACGTCGGCAAACGACACGGGCACAACATCCTCGCCCAGAAGGCAGCAGATCCAACGGACCGGACGCACGAACGTCGCGTGCTCGTGGCCCCAGCGCTGGCTGCGGTAGTTGGGCCACTGCAGGCCGGCGATGGTCTTCTCGCACAGAGCAGTCAGAATCGGCGTAGCCGGTGCGGAGGGAATATTCTTCTCGGC
>DXLQ01000094.1:386-5614 GCA_019414685.1 Collinsella sp.
ATCCTCGGCAGCCACACCGCACTTGCGGGCGAAGCCCTGGGCGGCCTTGGTGGCGTTACCGTCGGCATCGAAGGCGATGTTGGCCGCGGGGCCGCGCTTGACCTCGTGAACCTCGTCGGTCGCGGTGGCGACGTCGGCAACGAGCGCGGCCAGACGACGCGGGCTCGAGATCACGCGGACCTCGCCGTGGGCCAGGCCGGCCTCGTCGAGACCCTTGGCGATCATGGTGCCAAGCTGCTTGACGGCATTGTTCAGCGGTGCGGAGGGCATTTCCTCCGTACCGATCTCAAACAGGAAATCCTTAGCGTCTGCCATGGCTTACGCCACCTCGCCTTCCTGGTCGGCATTCTCGTTGATTCCGGCGACCTCGGCCATGTAGGCCTCGCAGCACGCCTTGGCGACGGCGCGGACGCGCAGGATGTAGTTTGCGCGCTCAACCGCGGAGAGCGCACCGCGGGCATCGAGCAGGTTGAAGGCGTGGCTGCACTTCATGACGCAGTCATATGCCGGCAGCGGCAGCTTGCGCTCCAGGCAGGAGTGGCACTCGGCCTCGTAGTCGTCAAACTTCTGACGCATCATCTCGACGTTTGCGACCTCAAAGTTGTAGGCGCTGAACTCGCGCTCGTTCTCCAGGAACACGTCACCGTAGGTCATGGGCGTACCGTCGGGCAGGTAGCTCCACACCAGGTCGTAGACGGAGTTGACGCCCTGGGCGTACATGGCGATACGCTCCAAGCCGTAGGTGATCTCGACGGGCACGGGGTCGACCTCGATGCCGCCCACCTGCTGGAAGTACGTAAACTGCGTGACCTCCATGCCGTTGAGCCAGACCTCCCAGCCAAGACCCCAGGCGCCGAGCGTCGGGCTCTCCCAGTCGTCCTCGACAAAGCGGACGTCATGGTCGTTGGGGTCCAGGCCGATAGCGGCCAGCGAACCCAGGTAGAGCTCCTGGGCGTTGACCGGCGAGGGCTTGATGAGCACCTGGAACTGATAGTAGTGCTGCATGCGGTTGGGGTTCTCGCCGTAGCGGCCGTCGGCGGGACGGCGGCAGGGCTGCGCATAGCAGGTGCGCCACTCGGCGGGACCGAGCGAGCGCAGCGTGGTCGCGGTATGGAAGGTACCGGCACCGACCTCGGAGTCATAGGGCTGCATAATGACGCAGCCCTGCTCGCCCCAGTACTGCTGGAGGCGCAGGATGATGTCTTGGAAGGAAAGCGATGAAGCGTTCATGCCTCTAATATCCCCTCGTCGAAACGATTACACGGTTAGGTACTGTACTATAGCGGTTTTTAGTCGATAGCGCCGATGCGGTTGAGCGGCCAGTAGCGAACAAGCGCCACGGCGATCAAGTCGGAGCGGTCGACCGGACCAAAGTAGCGCGAGTCGGCAGAGTTCTCGCGGTTGTCGCCCATCACCCACACGCACCCGTCGGGGACGGTGTAGGGATAGCTCACCTGAGCGCCGGGAGCCTGGACCGAAAGCGGCCAGCTCATGCCGGTCGTATAGTCCTCATCGAGCGTCTGGCCGTCGACAACGACCTTGCCGTCCTGGAGGTCGACCGTCTGGCCGGCGGTGGCGATAACGCGCTTTACCAGCACATCATGCTCGGAGGTACCATCAGGGTTGTGGAACACCACGATGTCGCCTTGGCTGACGGGCTGTCCAAGCTCAAGCGTGACCTTTTGCGCCAGAATCTGATCGCCGATCTCGATCGTGGACTCCATGGAACCGGTGGGCACCACAAAGGGCTCAACCACAAACGTGCGAATCAGGAAGGTGGCGGCAAGCGCGATTACGACAACCACGATCCACTCAAAAGCGCCCCTCAGCGCGGAATGCTGCGATGAAACCATACTCACTCCTCGCTCTGCGAATACGAAGCGTCCAGGATCTCCTGCGCGTAAGCACGCTCCTCGGGCGTGAGCCGCGCTGTCTCGATCAGGTCGGGACGCCAGCGGCAGGTGCGCTCGATGGCATTCTTACGGCGCCAGGCATCGACCTTGGCGTGATCGCCGCTCACAAGCACCGGCGGCACGCCCTCGCCGTTGAACTCGGCGGGGCGGGTGTACTGCGCGTACTCGAGCAGTCCTCCGTCCTCGGCGGTCGAGAACGACTCGTCCACATTGCTCATCTCGTCGCCCAGGGCGCCGGGAATCAGGCGTACGACGGCATCGGCAACGACCATGGCAGGCAGCTCGCCGCCCGTAAGCACGTAGTCGCCGATCGACAGACGCTCATCGGCATACGCATACGCACGCTCGTCGACGCCCTCGTAGCGACTGCACACAAACAGCAGGCGCTCACTTTTGAGCAGGCGCTCGGCCACATGCTGCGTAAAAGGCTCGCCACAGGGGGTAAAGAACACAACCGTGGGCTTGGGACCCTCGGAGCTAATAGCCTCGATGGCCTCTGCGATAGGCTCGACCTTCATGAGCATGCCCTGCCCGCCGCCGTACGGCTCGTCATCGACGGTACGATGGCGGTCGTGCGTCCAGTCGCGCAGGTTATACGCCTTAAAATCAAAAAGGCCGGCCTTGCGGGCGCGGCCCAAGATCGATGTGGACATGACGGGCTCAAACATCTCGGGAAAGACCGAAAGGGTCTCGATCAGCATGTTGTCCTCCCTACTTGTCCATATCGATCAGGCCGTCCATAACGTGGACGGAAATTGTTCCTGTGTCGGGAAGATCGAGCACGACCTGCTCGATCACGGGAATCAGTACCTCGCCGTACCGATCACCCTCGACAACCCAAACATCGTTAGCGGGCGTCGACATAATCTCGACGATCGTACCGAGCGAACCGAAGCGCTCGTCGACCACCTCGCGACCCATCAGGTCGGTATAGGCAGCGTCGAGCGAATCGAGCTCAAAGTCGTCACGATTTGCCAGCACGTAGCATCCCGTGATGCCCTCGGCGGCCGTCAAGTCGTCAATGCCCTCAAACGAGACCAGATCGCCATCGCCCGTATCGGTGACGGACACGACCGTGCAAAAGCGGTCGCGCTTGAGCGCCGGCGGCGTCAGAGCGACACGCATGCCCGGCTCTAATACAGAAGGAAGCCCCCGCAGCGGCTGCGCGAGGACCTCCCCCTTCCTTCCGTGCGGCTTGACCACACGGGCGATGTTTTTGTACTGGGACCTCAAGGTCCTAGCCCAGAACCTCTACCTCGACAGCAGTGTCGAGGCGAGCGGCCAGTGCACGGGCGAGCGTGCGAATGGCCTTGATGGTACGGCCACGACGGCCGATGACCTTAGCGACGTCATCCTCGGCGACCGAAACCTCAATCGTGGAGGCGTCGTCACCATCGATGACCTCAAGGCTCACGGAATCCGGGTCGTCGACGATCTGAACAACGAGATATTCGACGAGATCGGCGATGCGATCTGAGAGCATTGCCTCACCCTCGAGCTGTGCAGCGTCAACCTCAGGCACGATTTACTCCTCGGCGCCCTCAGCGGCCTCAGCGGCAGCCTTAGCGGCCTCAGCCTCTTTGGCGAGCTGCTTCTTGGACTTCTTGACGACGGTCTCGGTCTTCTCGCCCTCGTTGGCGGCCTTGACCAGAGCGGCGACGGCGTCGGTGAGCTGAGCGCCCTTGGACTGCCAGTCGGCGATCTTCTCGAGGTCGAGGTTGATGGTCTTGGGGGCGGTCATCGGGTTGTAGCGGCCAACCTCCTCGATGATACGACCGTCACGCGGGGCGCGGGAATCGGCGACGACGACACGGTAGTACGGACGCTTCTTAGCGCCGTGACGAGCAAGGCGAATCTTGACTGCCAAAGGAAACTCCTCCAACCAAGCAGCTTTAGGCTGCAACTACAAACAAACAGTTGAACATAATACGCCATCGACGCGGGCAGGTGAAGTCCGTGAGACCAACTTCTTCGGTGTAGTCGAGGGCAAATCCATATCTTAGACAAGAATTCGGGATTTGCAAGCACATACACGCACCCCACATGAGCTGCGCGGTATACTCATGACATGGAAAGACGCGAACATACATACGGTTATGAGGATGCCACAGGCGTCACGCCGCCTCCCTGGACGGGTCCGGCGGTGGGCCTGATGGACCTCGATGCGTTTTTTGCGAGCGTGGAGATGCTCGATCATCCCGAATGGCGCGGCAAGCCGCTCATCGTGGGCGGAGACGCCGATTCGCGTGGCGTCGTGTCCACGTGTTCGTATGAGGCACGTCGCTTTGGCGTGCACTCTGCCATGGCCTCGGCCGAGGCGCGGCGCTTATGCCCGCAAGCCATTTGGACGCATGGGCACTTTGATCGCTACCGCGAGGTGAGCGCGCAGGTCATGGCGATTCTCGCCGACGAGACCCCGCGCGTTGAGCGCGTATCCATCGACGAAGCCTTTATCGATATCACACCGGGCCGCTTTGCGCCCGAAGACCCGATGCTGGTTGCGCGGCGTATAAGCGGCCGCGTGGCAGCGCTGGGAGTGACGTGCTCCATTGGCGTGGGCTGCAACAAGACGGTCGCAAAGATCGCAAGCGAGCGGGATAAGCCGTTTGGGCTGACCATCGTGCGCCCCGGAACCGAGCAGCGCTTTTTGGCCGCACTGCCGGTATCTGCCATGAGCGGCATCGGGCGCTCGGCCGAGGAGCGACTGCGCCGCATGCGCATCTACACCCTCGGCGAGCTATCACGTGCACCGGAATCCACCTTGGCCTCTATTTTTGGCGTCAACGGCGAACGCATGCGCCAGCGTGCGCTGGGACTCGAAATCTCCGAAGTCACGAGCCTCGATGAAGAGCGAGAGGTCAAGTCGGTCAGCAATGAACGCACCTTTGCTAAAGATCTGACTGAGCGTGGGGATATTGAGGCGGCAATTGCGCTGTTGGGAGAGTCAGTGGGACGCCGCCTGCGCCGTCAGGGGCTGACGGGCGCCACGGTAACGCTCAAGCTTAAGTATTCGTATGGCAGCGGGCGTACGGCACAGCGCCGGCTGCCTCATCCGACCGACGATGAGAACATCTTCGTGGCGGTTGCACTCGAACTGCTCGACAACATCTGGCAGGAAGGAATGCACGTGCGCTTAGCAGGCATCGGCATGAGCGACTTTGACCATCAGGGCGGCATCCAGACTGACCTGTTCTGCGAAGTCGATGACCGCGGGGCCCAATCCAGCGACCGACGCGACCTCTCCGTCGCCATCGACGCCGTCCGAGACAAATTCGGCGACACCGCCCTTTCCTTCGGCCGCCAATCCCGCTTCAA
>DXLQ01000095.1:0-5570 GCA_019414685.1 Collinsella sp.
GCTCATCGAGCGCAGGTCGCAGCGCCCAGTCGCCATCGGGGCCGCCCTTTTCGCCAGCAATTCCCCACTCGCTACCGTAATAGACGCACGGAATGCCTGGCATGCCAAACAGCATGCCATAGGCGGGGCGTAGGCAAGACTTGTCGGTAAGGATGCTCGCCAGGCGCGGCACATCGTGGTTGTCGACAAACGACAGCAGGTGTTTGCCGCGGTAGATGCACCACGGATCGCCGCCAAACTGGCGATGCAACGAATGGGCAATCTCGAACATGTTGACCGAATTAAAGCTGGAGTAAAGGCCCTTGTAACACTCGTAGTTGGTGCAGGAGTCGAGCATCTCGTCGTTGACGATCTGGTTGTAGTCGCCGTGGAGCGTCTCGCCGATCAGCACGAAGTCGGGCTTGAGCTCACGGGTAAAGGCGTGCAGGCGACGCATGAAGTCGCGGTCGAGCATATAGGCGACGTCCAGGCGCAGACCGTCGACGCCAAAGACTTCGGCCCAGCGGCGCACGGACTCAAGCAGGTAATCGACCACGGCGGGGTTTTGCAGGTTGAGCTTCACAAGCTCAAAATGGCCTTCCCAGCCCTCGTACCAAAAGCCGTCGCCGTAGCACGAGTCACCGTCAAAGCTGATGTGAAACCAGTCCTTGTAGGGCGAGTCCCACTTGCGCTCCCGCACATCACGGAAGGCCCAAAAACCGCGACCGACGTGGTTGAAGACGGCATCGAGCACCACGCGGATGCCATGGTCGTGCAGCGTCTCGCACACGGCGGCAAAGTCGGCATCCCCACCCAGGCGACGGTCGATGTGGCGCAGGCTGCGCGTATCGTAACCGTGGCTATCAGATTCGAGCGGCGGGTTGATGAGCACGGCGCCAACGCCGAGTTCCTGCAGGTAGTCGGCCCATTGGACGATCTTCATGATGGGAGCGTCGGGATTGGGCGCGGCGTTGGCAACCTGGGCGAGCTCGTCCTCGGCAACGGGCGCGGCGTTTTCGCGCGGAGCTCCGCAAAAGCCTAGAGGATAGATCTGATAGAACGTCGTCTCGTATGCCCACATAACAGCCTCCCAGAAATCCTTCACGCAACGCCACCCATTGTATGCCCGCCGCGCACCCCCTCCCCCAAAATAAGTTGCGGTGGAATAGTTCCTGCTTGGGCCTTCAGAGGCCTTAAACAGGAGCTATTTCACCGCAACTGATGAGGAGGATGTGGCTAGGCGACGGGCTTGGCGCGACGGATGGCCGGGAACATCACCGTGATGGCGAGGATGACGCCCGCGACCGCAATCGCGCCGCCTGCATAGCCGATCCAGGCGATACCGGGGCCCGACACCACAGCGCCGCCGATCGCCGTGCCGGTGCCGATGCCCAGGTTAAACAGGCCCGAGAAGATAGACATGGCGACAGCCGACGAATCCGCCGGCGTGTTCTTGATGAGCTCGGCCTGGAACGCCACATTGAAGGCCGTGGCGCAGCAGCCCCATAGCGCGCAAACAGCGAGAACCGCAGCGAGCGACGATGCGGCCGGACCCATAAGCAGCAGAGCCACCGGCACGCCAGAGAGCGTGATAGCCAAGAACGGGAAGCGATGCCCATCGAACAGGCGGCCAAACAGCCAGCTTCCGAGCAGACCAGAGCAGCCAAACGCCGTCAGCGTCATGGTGATAGCGCCCGCGTCGACGTGCGCGACCTGTGCCAGGAAGGGCTCGATATAGCTGTAACCCGCGTAGTAGCCGGTCGCCATAAAAACCGTGACCGCGTAGAGCGCGATCAGGAGCGGGTTCTTGAGCAGCTCGGGCAACTGTTTGACGGTAAAGCGCTCGCCCGCCGGCATGGCCGGGAACACGGTCGCCTGGTAGACGACCGCGATGGCCGAGAGGACCCCGACCACGGCAAACGTCATGCGCCAGCCCACGGCCAAGCCAATAGCGCGACCGAGGGGCAGACCAAAGATCTGCGCGATGGACGAGCCCGTAGCGATCATGCTGATGGCGAGCGCCCCGTGGCGAGTGTCGACCAGGCGCGAGGCCATAATCGAAGCGACCGACCAGAACACGGCATGTGCGCAAGCGACCACCAGGCGCGCACAGACCAGGATGGGATAAGTCGGCGCCACAGCGGACAGAAACTGGCCCAGCGAAAACACGGCCAGCACGCCCAGCAACATCCGCTTGAACTCAAAGCGCGAAGCGAACACCATGAGCGGCAGCGACAGCAGCATGACGCCCCAGGCATAGACTGAGATCATGATGCCGGCTTGGGACTCGGTGAGCGAGAACGACGCGGCGATGTCAGTCAAAAGACCGATGGGCATAAACTCCGACGTGTTGAACACGAAGGCGCAGCAGGTGAGTCCGATGAGCGGGAGCCACTGCTTGAGCGTGATGCCGTCTTGCCTTGCCTGAGTCATATATAACGTCTCCAATCGTTTTGAGCGGAGGCGATTATATAGCAACGGCCCGCATCCGTCAGCAACAGATGCGGGGCCGAAAACAATTCGATACACAGAGGTTGCGCCGTCAATAAATAACTAAGCCAACCCCAGCAATATACCTGCCGAATGCACGACAAACGCCACGATCCAGGCGACCGTCACCTGAAACGCGAACACGGCAACGGCATAGCGCGCGCCCAGCTCGCTCTTGACGGCGCCGATGGACGCCACGCACGGCGGGTACAGCAGCGTAAAGACCAAGAACACGTAGGCGGTAAACGGCGAAAACATGGCTGACAGTGCCACGGGAGAGGTTGCGCCCAAAAGCACCGTGAGCGTCGAGATGACGCTCTCCTTGGCAATGAGTCCCGTGACGAGTGCCGTCGAGGCGCGCCAGTCGCCAAAACCGAGCGGGGCCAACACCGGCGCGATAATGCTACCCAAACCGGCAAGTAGACTCTGCGACTGATCGGCGACCACATTAAAGCGAATGTCGAACGTCTGAAGGAACCAGATGACCACGGTAGCAGCAAAGATAATGGTAAAGGCTTTGGTAATAAAGTCTTTGGCCTTATCCCATGCCAGCATCACCGTCGTCTTGACGCTCGGCAGGCGGTAATTGGGGAGCTCCATGATAAACGGCACCGGGTCGCCCTTAAATGCCGTGCGGTTGAGCACCAGGGCGGCAATGCAGCCGACCACGATGCCGATCAGATAGAGCGAAACCATGGCGGGAACTGTCGCCTGCGGGAAAAACGCTCCGCACAGCAGACCGTAGACCGGCAACTTGGCCGAACAGCTCATGAACGGCGTGAGCATGACCGTCATCTTGCGGTCGTGCTCGGATGGGAGCGTACGGGTCGACATGATAGCCGGCACGGTGCAGCCAAAACCGACGAGCATGGGCACGAAGCTGCGGCCCGACAGACCAAAGCGACGCAATACCTTATCCATGACAAAGGCCACGCGCGCCATGTAGCCGGAGTCTTCCAGAATGGAGAGGAACAAAAAGAGCACGACGATAATCGGCAGGAAGGTCAGCACGCTGCCCACGCCCGTAAGCACGCCGTCGACAGCCAACGAGCGCACCACGTCGTTGGTGCCGAACGCTTTGAGACCCGCATCGGCCGAGGCGATGATGGCAGCAATGCCGTCCTCCATAAGTCCCTGCAACGCCGCGCCGATCACGCCAAACGTCAGCCAAAAGACAAGGCCCATGATCACCAGAAACGCCGGAATGGCTGTGTAACGACCTGTCAGGATGCGGTCGATCTTGACGGAGCGCACGTGCTCGCGGCTCTCGTGCGGCTTGACGACGCAGCGCCCGCACACGTCGCCGATAAAGCTAAAGCGCATGTCGGCCAGCGCGGACAGGCGGTCGGTGCCGGCCTCGCCCTCCATCTGGGTAATGATGTGTTCGATGGCGTCGAGCTCGTTGCGATCCAGGTGAAGCGCCTCGGTCACCAGCTCGTCGCCCTCAACCAGCTTGGTCGCCGCAAAACGCACGGGAATGTGCGCCGTCGCGGCATGGTCCTCGATAAGGTTGGCGATGCCGTGAATGCAGCGATGCAGCGCGCCGCCGTCCGGACCATCGGGCGCGCAGAAGTCCAGGCGACCGGGGCGCTCGCGGAACCGCGCCACGTGCAAGGCATGATCCACCAACTCGCCAATGCCCTCGTTGCGGGCAGCACTAATGGGAACAACAGGCACGCCCAGCAGGCTCTCGAGCAGGTTGACGTCCACGGCGCCGCCGTTGGCCGTCACCTCGTCCATCATGTTGAGCGCGATGACCATGGGTCGATCGAGCTCCATAAGCTGCAGCGTCAGGTACAGGTTACGCTCGATGTTGGTGGCGTCGATGATATCGATGATGGCGTCGGGGTGCTCGTCCAGGATAAACTGGCGGCTGACGATCTCCTCGCCCGTGTACGGCGACAGAGAGTAAATGCCGGGCAGATCAGTGACGCTCGCCTCGGGGTGGTTGCGGATGGCGCCATCTTTGCGGTCGACCGTCACGCCAGGAAAGTTACCGACATGCTGGTTGGAGCCCGTCAGCTGGTTGAACAGCGTGGTCTTGCCGCAGTTTTGGTTGCCGGCGAGGGCAAAATGCAGCGGTGCGCCCTCGGGCACGGCCGTCTTTGCCGCGCGGGGCGAATACGTCCCCTCGCCGAGTGCCGGATGCTCCGTCGTTCCGATTGCGGCGTTGGCGCGCGGACCGGTATCGGTGTCGTGCACATCCACGAGCTCAATGCGTGCGGCATCATCCTTGCGCAGCGTCAACTCGTAGCCACGCAGGCGAATCTCGAGCGGGTCGCCCATGGGGGCGTACTTCATCATGGTGACTTCGGTGCCCGGCGTTAGGCCCATGTCCAAAATATGCTGTCGGAGTGCCTGGTCGTCCGATGCCACCGATGCGACAACGGCGTCCTTTCCAATCTCGAGCGTATCGAGCTTCACGTCCGTGTTCCTCCCCCGGCGCCCACAGGGCGTTGCATTTATGTTCACCTTGGCTAACCGTTTGCCACGGCTAACCAATTTAACCATGCATGATAGCGCGAACACACAACGATGTTCAATCAGCAAATTGGCGCAATGGGGACAGGCAGGAGAGTTCAGGGCCATAGTTTCCCGATGAGGCCTCTCGGGGAAACTACATCCCAGAATTCTGGCTCGAAACGGGATATGTTTTCCCAAACAGGCCTCTTACGGAAAATGCATCCCGGAATCCCCACTCGAAACGGGACGCACTTTCCCAGTCGAGGCCCTATGGGAAACTGCGTCCCACCTTGAAGGGGGGACTGGGATGCAGTTTCCGAACGGGACATCAAAAACGAAGTTGCGGTGGAATAGTTCCTGGATGGACTGGTTGATGCCCCAGATAGGAACTATTTCACCGCAAGTTATTGAAGGGCTGGGATGCCCGTCCTCTTACAGATGGCGCTCCAGGAAGCGGAAGGCTAGGCGAATCCAAGGACGAACAGCCGCCTGCTTGTCCTCGTTGTCGACCGCAGTGTTGGCGTTGCCGAGCGAAAGGCCGTGGCCGCCCTGGTCAAAGACGTGCATCTCGCATGCGACGCCCTCCTCGGCCATGCGCTGCGCAAACGGATAGACCTGCGCGATCGGCGCCGTCTTGT
>DXLQ01000096.1:0-5416 GCA_019414685.1 Collinsella sp.
CCACTCCACCTCCTATATGTTGCAAAACACCCCCGAGCATATGTTCGAAAACACAATATGTTGTGTTTACAGCAACGGCGGGATGCCACCTGTGGCACCCCGCCGTTCAACCTCAACCTTCAAGTTGACCTTGAGGCGATTTTTACGTCCCTTTACATGCCGTTCACATCGCCCCCAAACTCCCCCACCCAAGGCACGTGCGGCCCACCACCGCGACGCCAAGTGGCGAAAAATGGGACGGGCCCCAGATTGCCCATGCGCGCGCAAAAGCACGCCGTGGCAATCTGGGGCCCGTCCCCAAATACCTATAAATTTGCAGGTCAGCGATGAGTTAACGATGCGCCAGCGGGTGCGCCGCCAGATAGACCTCGGTCAGTTGCGTACGATCGACATGCGTGTAGACCTGCGTGGTCGATATATCGGCATGTCCCAAGATCTCCTGTAGCACACGGAGGTCTGCGCCGCCCGCAAGCATATGGGTAGCAAAGGAGTGACGCAGCGTGTGGGGATGGAGTCCCACCAGCCCCACCTGGCGCCCGTAGCGCTCACATATCGCATGCACGGCCTGGCGCGACAGGCGACGTCCGTTCTTATTTAAAAAGACCGCCGAGGTCTCGGTTCCGCGGGCATGGGCCGCCAAGCGAGAACGTCCCTCAGTTACATAGAGCATCAGAGCTCGCGCCGCGCTTCCCACCAGCGGGGACAGGCGTTCCTTTGAGCCCTTACCGCGAACGAGTACAAAGCCATCGTCAATATGGATATCGCCCACATCGAGCCCCACCAACTCGCTCACACGCAAACCGCATCCGTAGAGCACTTCCAAGATGGCATGGTCGCGCAAGCCCATCTCGCCCTCGGGGAAGTCTTGATCGAGCAGAGCCGAGACATCCTCCACCGATAGATACTCCGGCAAACGCTCAGCCTTTTTAGGCAGGCGCAACGCCGCCGTTGGATTTTGGGCTACAGCCCCATCGCGCACCAAAAAGGCATGCAGGCCCTTCACGGCCGCAAGCGCACGCTCCACCGAGGCATCGGAATAGCCCCCATCGCGACGGTCGGCAACAAAGCCCTCCACGACCTGACGGGTCACCTCTTCAAAAGACACAATACCCGCCCGCTCCAGATAGGCGCAGTACGTCGTCAGGTCACGACGATAGGCCGCAATCGTGTTGCGCGCCAAACCCCGCTCGACCGCGAGGTAATCGAGATACTCCCCCGCCGCCACGGCGAGCGACGAGGGAGTAGCTTCGGTATGTTCCTTATTCGCCGGCACCCTTAGTCCGTAGCGAGGTTCATGGGCGTCACCTGCAGACGGTCGACACCCTCGTGCTGGCCGATCGAAGCGCGCACGAACTCGCGGAACAGCGGCTGCGGGTTGGTCGGGCGGCTCTTGAACTCGGGATGAGCCTGGGTTGCCACATACCACGGATGCACGTCGCGCGGCAGCTCGACCATCTCGACCAGGCGCTCGTCGGGTGACAGACCCGAGATAACCAAACCGGCGTCCTCGAGCTGGTCACGGAAGGCGTTGTTGAACTCAAAGCGGTGACGGTGACGCTCGTAGACGAGCTCCTCGCCATATGCCTCGCGAGCAAGGGTATCGGCGGCGAGCTTGCACGGATAGGCGCCCAGGCGCATGGTGCCGCCCTTCTCGGTCACGTCCTCCTGCGAGCTCATCAGATCGATGACGCTAAACGGGCCGTCCGGATCGAACTCGGAGGAGCTGGCGCCGGCAAGGCCGACGACGTTGCGGGCGAACTCGCACACGGCCACCTGCATACCCAGGCAAATGCCCAGATACGGAATCTTGTGCTCACGGGCAAACTCGGCCGCGAGGATCTTGCCCTCCAGGGCGCGCTTGCCAAAGCCGCCGGGGACCAGGATGCCCGAGGCGTCGCCCAAAACCTCGGAGACATTCTGCTCGTCGAGGCTCTCGCCGTCGACCAGCTGGACGTCCACATGGCGATCGTAGAAGACGCCCGCATGGTGCAGGGCCTCGATAACCGACAGGTACGCATCGGGCAGCTGCGTGTACTTACCCACGACGGCGATCTTCACCTTGTCGGCGTGATGGTTGGCGTGATTCTGTTTGCGCAGGAACTCGTTCCACTCGCTCATGTCGCGCTCACGCGGATCCAGACCCAGGCGTTCGCAAATGCGCAGGTCAAAGTCCTGCTCGGCAAGCAGCTGCGGAACATCGTAAATGCTCGCGCAGTCCTCGTTGGTAAAGACGCAATCGGTGTCGACGTCGCAGAAGCTTGCGATCTTTCCGCGGATAGCGTCATCGATATGGTGGTCGGAGCGCAGCACGATGATATCGGGCTGGATGCCAAAGCTGCGGAGCTCCTTGACGGAATGCTGCGTGGGCTTGGTCTTGACCTCGTGGGCGGCGGCGATATAGGGAACGAGCGACACGTGGATGTAGCAGACGTTCTCGGGGCCGGCCTCCTTGCGGTACTGGCGGATGGCCTCGACAAACGGCTGCGACTCGATGTCGCCGATCGTGCCGCCCAGCTCGGTGATGACTACATCGGAGCCGGTCTGCTCCTCGATGCGGCGGAACTTGTCCTTAATGGCATTGGTGACGTGAGGAATCACCTGCACGGTACCGCCCAAAAAGTCGCCGCGACGCTCGCGGGCGATCAAGCTCTTATAGATGGCGCCGGTCGTAAAGTTGGAATCGCGGGTCAGGTTCTCATCAATAAAGCGCTCGTAATGACCCAGGTCCAGGTCGGACTCGTAACCATCCTCGGTAACGAAGACCTCACCATGCTGGAAGGGGCTCATGGTACCGGGGTCGACGTTCAGATACGGGTCGGCCTTCTGCATCGTTACTTTGTAGCCACGCGACTTGAGCAGACGGCCCAGCGAGGCCGCGGTGATACCCTTGCCCAGGGACGAAACCACGCCACCGGTTACGAACACATGCTTGGTCATATTGAGTTACCTGCGCTTCCCGTAGAAGTTGTTTATCCACATCTTACGGGTCTTCATTGTAATACTCGCGCCGCGGACCGTTCGCAATTTTTCTCGCGTGCGATTGCATTTCTCAATCTTGAAACAAAACGCCGCCCGGTTTCCCAGGCGGCGTCGCTGTGGCAAGGGTTACATGCTGCTATCGATCAGAAACCTCGTCCTCAAGCATTTCTTGAACGAGCATGCCGGTACGGACGCCCTCAAGATACCACTCGCCACGTTCGGTGAGGCAAATGCCATTTGCAAGCTGACCGCCGTCGTCGCCATAACGCGAGACGACATCAATCATGCCTTCGGAATCCAAGCGATCGATTGCGGCGCGGACACGATACGGCGAAACCCCCACGCGCTCGGCAAGCGTTTTGCGCGAGAAACCATACGGCCCGCCATTGTCTTCGGTTTGCTGGTCGATCTCCATCAACACCAGCACCTCGACACGCTTCATATCGTTGACACTCGCACGACCCTTGCCCGCCATAGCAGCCTCCTCAAACCGAGCACGAGCATCTAACGCGCCGTGCGCGACCGACACACCTCACGATGGCAGGTAATATCCATCATGCGGCATCCCGCTAAGGATGAAACAGTTACGGTTATTGTATACCGCTCAAATTGTTTCTAGGCAGGTAAACAGCTATTTTTCGCCGAAATAGGCGCTTTATTGATCAAAAAGCCGTACCGGGCGCTAACCCGATACGGCCAAAATGCAATGCAATTACCGCGGTGCTTCAAACTTAGCGATGGAAGAAACCGCGGCGCTCAAACTTGGGCTCGCAGCACACGTTGATACCCAGTTTGCGCAGTACCGTCTCGTCCGTCGGCGAGATAATCACGCTAAAGAAGGCATCGCAACCGCGCAGCTGCTCCAGGCCCGAAAGGACGCGAGCGGCCGTCTCACTCGTGGCCGAGGTGATCGACAGCGCCATAAGCGTCTCGTCGGTGTGGAGGCGCGGGTTTTTGCTGCCCAGGAAATGCGTCTTGAGCTTGCTGATGGGCTCGATCGCCTCATCGCTGATAACCTCGAGCTCAAGGTCGACGCCCGAGACGTGCTTGAGGGCGTTCATAATGAGCGAACTTGCGGCGCCCAGGCGCGTGGAGGTCTTACCGGTCACCACGGAGCCATCGGGCATGACCATGGCACCCACGGGACCACCCGTCAGTTGCTCCCTGGTGAGGGCCGCCGAGCGCGCCGGTGAGTAGTTCTTATCGATGCCGGCTTTCTTCATAATAATCTTGAGACGGTCGACTTGCTCATCGCCCACGCCGGTACGGCGCACATTTTCGACCGCGGTAAAGTAGCGGCGGACAATCTCCATCTTGGAAGCGTCGCGGCAGGCATCGTCATCGGTGATGGCAAAGCCGACCATATTGACGCCCATGTCCGTAGGGCTCTGGTAGGGGCTCTTGCCCAGGATCTTTTCCATCAGGGCACGGACTACCGGGAAGGCCTCGACGTCGCGGTTGTAGTTGACCGTGGTCTTGTTGTAGGCCTCAAGGTGGAACGAATCGATGATATTGGCGTCGTCGAGGTCAGCCGTGGCGGCCTCGTAGGCAATATTGACCGGATGCGTCAGAGGAAGATTCCAGACCGGGAAGGTCTCGAACTTGGCATAGCCGGCGGCGGTACCGTGCTTATGCTCGTGATACAGCTGCGAGAGGCAAGTAGCGAGCTTGCCCGAGCCGGGGCCGGGTGCCGTCACGACAACGAGCGGACGCGTGGTCTCGACAAACTCGTTCTTGCCGTAGCCATCGTCGGACACGATCAGATCGACATCGTGCGGATACCCCTCGATGGGATAGTGCAGCTTGGCGGGAATACCGAGCGCGTTCAAGCGGTTGCGGAACACATCGGCAGCAGGCTGGCCGGCGTACTGGGTGATGACCACAGCCGCGACGGCAAAGCCGTTGCCGCGGAACAGGTCAACCAGGCGCAGCACATCCTCGTCATAGGTAATGCCAAGGTCACCACGAGCCTTGTTTTTCTCGATGTGGTTCGCGTTGATCGCGATGATAACCTCGACATCGTCGGCGATGCTCTTGAGCATGCGGAACTTGCTGTCCGGTTCAAAACCCGGCAGCACGCGGCTCGCATGATAGTCATCGAACAGCTTGCCGCCAAACTCCAAATAGAGCTTGCCACCAAACTGTGAGATGCGCTCCTTAATGTGAGCAGCCTGCAGCTCGATATACTTCGCGTTGTCGAAACCCTGGCGCATATATGGCTCCCGTCCCGTTTCCATTTAATGTTCTAGGCGATTATAACGGAGCCCGCCCTCCCCGATACCCAAACCATCAACAGGCACCAACCAAACACGCCCACCGCAACCACCGGGGACCCAGGATGGCTAATTTGAGGCGGGGAACAAGTCGCTCAGCACCAACGATGGCAGCGCCGCAGGTTGAGCATAAGCCAGACACTATGACCCAATCCGAGGGCACT
>DXLQ01000097.1:0-5355 GCA_019414685.1 Collinsella sp.
CCAAGCGTCAGCAGCAAATTTACGACTTCATCAAGGAATATCAGCAGGAGAAGGGCTATCCGCCCAGTGTGCGCGAGATGGCTTCGGCTGTGGGCCTGTCCTCCCCTAGCACCGTACATGCGCATCTCTCCGCGCTCGAAGCACGCGGTCTGCTCAAGCGTGACGCCACGAAGCCTCGCGCCCTTGAGCTCTTTGACGAGGATGGATCTTCCGTCTCCATCTCAAAGTCCGATGAACCCACGGCACCCCGCGGCACCGTATCACTACCTCTCGTGGGCCGCGTCGCCGCGGGGATTCCCATCCTTGCCGAGCAGAATATCGAGGACACCTTTACCATCCCGACCGAGATCGCAACGGACCAGGGGTCCTTTATCCTCGAGGTCCACGGCAATTCGATGATTAACGTTGGTATCTATAACGGCGACTACATCATCGTTCGCGAGCAGAAGAGCGCCATGAATGGTGAGATTGTCGTGGCCATGATCGATGGCGCCGCAACAGTCAAAACGTTCTACAAGGAGCAGGGGCGCGTTCGCCTGCAGCCCGAAAACGACACCATGGAGCCCATCTACGCGACAAATCCCACGATTCTGGGCAAGGTCGTCGGTTTAATGCGCCGGTTCTCGTAATGCGAAAACGTATCACCGTCTTTGATACCATTCGCGGGTTTACCATGCTGTCGATGGCGGGATTTCATGCCTGCTACGACCTTGCTTACCTATATGGCTGGAATATGCCTTGGTTTACCCAGACCATCTTCCAGGACATCTGGCGCGCCAGCATCAGTTGGGTATTTTTATTTATTGCCGGCTGGATGTGCACCCTCTCGCGCAACAACATCAAGCGTGCCGCCAAATATGCCGTTGCCGCTTTAGTTGTATGGGTCGCAACGACGCTCGTCTCGGTCGATGACTCGGTGAACTTCGGCATCATTTTCTGCATGGCGGCGTGCACCGCCATTGTCGCGCTCGCGCGCCCGGTTCTCGATAGGGTGCCGGCAGTATGGGGTATAGCGATTTGCCTCATACTCTTTGCCTGTACCTGGAGCATTCCCAAAGCGGACTACCCTATCCCCTATCTAGCTTGGCTGGGTTTCCCAGGTCCAGACTTTGTCTCCGGTGATTACTATCCGCTCATACCCTTCTTATTTATGTACCTCACAGGCTTCTTTGCCGCACGCACGGCTCAGAAAGCAAACTGCGAGGCACCAGCATGGGCCTATGAAAATCCCATCCCGGCGCTCGCAAGCCTCGGACGCCATGCACTGCCGTTCTACCTGCTTCATCAACCGGTTATCTTGGGTGTACTGGAGCTGATTTATTCCGTTCGGTAACGCTCAAGACGTGGTGCGATACGGGCCGGAAGCTTTGCCACAATACGAACGCCGTCCTCGAGGTATTCCTCGTGCAGAAGGGTTCCCTGTTCGTGCACGAGCGTGATTAACGCGCCCTCTCGATACGGGATATCGGCCGAGAGCAACACGTCCGTAGCGGCCGCTTCACGAGCGATACGGTCGACTAAGTCATCAAGACCCTCACCCGTCTGAGCCGAGAACAGCACCGCCTCGGGATAGCGCCGGCGAAAGCTCAAGCGATCGACGCTATCGAGCAGATCAATTTTATTGAACACGGTAAGCGTCAAGCGCTCACCGGCACCGATCTCGTCAAGGACACGATCAACCGCCTCAAGCTGACGCTCGTAATCCTCATCGGAAGCGTCTACAACTTTAAGAATCAAATCGGCGCCGAGCACCTCGGAAAGCGTAGATTTAAACGCGTCGACCAGGCCATGGGGCAGCTTTTGAATAAAGCCGACGGTATCGGTGATCGTCATGCCACGGCCACCGGGCAAACGGTACGAGCGCGTCGTAGGATCGAGCGTGGCAAACAGCTTATCCTGCGAAAGTACCGTGGATCCCGTCAAACGATTAAGCAACGTCGACTTGCCGGCATTGGTGTAGCCAGCCAACGCCACGCGAAACGCCGGCGATTCAATACGGCTTTTCGATTGCACATCACGACGTTGTTCAACCTGTTTCAGTTCGCGTCGAAGAGCTGCGATCTTGTTACGAATTAGGCGACGGTCGACCTCGAGCTGGCTTTCGCCCTGGCCAAAGCGCGAGCCAATACCGCCACGCGTCTGTTCCTTAGCAAGATGGCTCCACATACCTCGCAGACGAGGCAGCAGATACTGCAACTGTGCGAGCTGCACCTGCAAGCGACCCTCACGAGTCTGGGCATGAAGGCCAAAGATATCCAAAATCAATGCCGTACGGTCAATAATCTTGACCGGTTCGCCCACGGCTTTCTCAAGATAGGACTGCTGCGAGGGCGTCAGGTCGTCGTCGAAGATAACAACATCCGCATCCATGCGATGCACCAAACCGCACAGCTCCTCGACCTTTCCGGAGCCGATAAACGATTTGGGATAGGGCTTGACCAGGCGCTGAGACAAGCGGGCAACGCATTGGGCCCCAGCAGTGTGGGCTAGACGCTCGAGCTCGTCGAGCGAACGGTCGAGCGGCCAGGCGTTATCGCGCCACTCAACACCAACCAAGATGGCGCGCTCGGGTTCAGGCGCCGTGGGGACCAAAGGGAAACGAGCCATTAGGCAGCCTCGATGCGATGGTAAATATCATCAACGACCTCATCGATCGTAAACTCATCCATATCGAACCACACGATGCGATCGTCACGCTTAAACCAGGATAGCTGGCGCTTGGCATAGCGACGTGAGCGCATCTTGATAAGCTCACGAGCCTCATCCATGGTAATAGCGCCACGCAAGGCATCAATAATCTCTTTGTAACCGATTGCCTGCATCGACGTGAGTGCATCACCCAGGCCCTGGTCCATCAGGCCGCGGACCTCATCAACCAGCCCCTGCTCAAACATAAGGTCGACACGCAGGTTAATGCGCTCATAGAGCACTTCACGGCTACGCGTCAGACCAAACCACAAGGCATGATAACGCTCGCGCGGAACACTGAATTTCGACTTCTGCTGGGCATACGACACGCCGTCATCGTGCATCTCGAGCGCACGAATCACACGACGCACGTTATGGGGATGAATCACGGCAGCCGATTCCGGATCGCGCTCAGCAAGCAGTGCATGCAATGCTTCCTCGCCAATGCGCTCGGCAAGCTCTTGATAGCCCGCACGGCGTTCGTCCTCGAGTTCCCCCGAAGGAAAATCCATTTCATCGAGTGCAGCCTTGAGATACAGGCCCGTACCGCCGCAAAACACCGGAAGACGTTGCTCACCAAGCAAACGCTCGATATGCGCCCGAGCATCAGACTGATAGAGCGCAGCAGAATACGCGACGCCCGGATCCACGATATCGACAAGGCGCAGGGGCACCGAGCACTCCTCGGGCATCATCTTGGCCGTACCAATATCCATGCCGCGATAGATCTGCATCGCGTCACACGACAGCACTTCGGACGAAAGACGATCAGCCAGGCGATCGGCAACATCGCTTTTACCGACCGCCGTCGGACCGACGATCGCTACAGCAGAAAGGCTTGCACCAGGAGAAACCATTAGCGAGGCTCACCCACGACGGAGCCAGACAGATACCACGTCTTGGCGACATCAACATCAACATCGACGATCTTGCCGATGAGCTGATCGATGCTATAGCCAGCAGGAATCGGCGCATGCACCGTCTGGTTCTTGGGGCTCTTGCCCAAAAGGACAGCGTCGTTCTTCTTGCTCGTACCCTCAATAAGTGCAGGTACCACGGTGTGAAGCTCGCCCTGGTTATACTCGTGCGCCGTCGTCTCGATAACCTTGACCAAACGATTAAAGTGCTCAAGGATAACCTCATGCGGGGTGGGATCATATATCTCAGCTGCCGGGGTACCGGCGCGCTTGGAGTAAATAAACGTGTAGGCTTGGGCATAACGCACCGTCTCGGCAAGCGAGAGCGTCTGCTCAAAGTCTTCCTCGGTCTCGCCCGGGAAGCCCACGATGATGTCGGTCGAAAGGGCAATATCGGGCATACGGTTACGAATACGATCGACCAGGTCCAGATAATCCTCGCGCGTATAACGACGATTCATCTCTTTAAGAATGCGCGTGGAGCCCGACTGAACGGCCAGGTGAAGCTGCGGCATAACGGCAGGCGTCTCGGCCATAGCATCGATGGTCTCGGGCAGCAGATCTTTGGGATGCGAAGAGGTAAAGAAGATACGCTCGACACCCGTATCGCCCACGGCGCGCAGCAGATCGGCAAAACGCGGCTTACCAAAGAGATCGCGACCGTAGGAGTTAACGTTTTGGCCCAGCAGCGTAATCTCGCGCACGCCCTGACGCACAAGCCCGGTCACTTCGTCGACAATCTCCTCGAAGGGACGGCTCTTCTCGCGACCACGGACGTACGGGACGATGCAGTACGTGCAAAAGTTGTTACAGCCTGTCATGATGGGCACCCAGGCGTGATACTGCGTCTCGCGATGCCACGGCATGCTCATGGCGTCGGTATCCTCATGCTCATTCGTGCGGATATGGCGCTTGCCATCCAAAAACGCCTCGGAGATAAGCTCCGCCACGTGAGCAATGGAATGGGTGCCGAAAATGACATTGACGTTATCAACGTTGGTGAGCAAGCCCTCGCCATCACGCTGGGCGATGCAGCCGCCCACAGCGACCACGCGCTTACCTGAAGGTGAAGGAGGAAGGCTCTTGCAGGAATTGCACTGACCATACAAACGCGTATCGGCAGCCTCGCGCACACAGCACGTCATGAACACGACAATATCGGCATGCTCCGGATCGAGCGCCATAAGACAGCCATACGAATCGAGCAAGCCACTCACGCGCTCGGAGTCGTGCTGGTTCATCTGGCAGCCGAATGTGCGGATAAAGTAGGTTTTACCGGCAAGAATATCGCGTACGGAACGCTGGTCCATGAGCTTACATCCTAACGATGGTGTCGACGGGGCGCATAGGTGCTACAAGCGTGCAGATGGCTCGTTTACGCAACAGGCTTAACGTCGTCCATGACGACGTTATCCATAGCAGCCCGATTTATCTGGTGAACGTAGATAGAGAGACGGATTGCCGTGCGCGACTCCCCGTTAATGAGGATGTCGGAGAACACCGGCGCGCAGGAGACATCAAAGCCGGTCGGAATCAGAAAGCCGCGCGCAATGGCGACGGCCTTGATGGCCTGGTTGACGGCACCGGCGCCGACGCACTGAATGTTGACGGGGACGCCATCTTTGACCATGCCGGCAATGGCGCCGGCAACGGACGCGGGCGATGATTTGCTTGATACCTTCAGGCAATCCATGAAGAAACTCCTGCGTTTAAAAGTACGTTTTAACTGCAATAACTGTATCGTACCGAG
>DXLQ01000098.1:0-5241 GCA_019414685.1 Collinsella sp.
AAGTTTTCCAGGCCAAACGCCATCTCGTGCCACACGGTTTCGCACACGATCTGGTTCTCTGGGTCCTGAAACACATAGCCCACGCGCTCTGCGGACGCCCGGACATCCATGTCGGCAACGCTCTCGCCCAGCACGAACAGCTCGCCAGCGCATTCACCCGTCGGCGAAATCTCGGGCTTGAGCAGCGAGAGCAGCGTCGACTTGCCCGACCCGGTACCGCCAACGAGCAGTGCAAACGCACCTTGGGGGACAGACCAGTCGAGCCCGTCGAGCACCAGCGCCTCAGCCCCGGGGTAGGTAAAGCTCAGGCCCCGTACCTCAATCGCGGGTACATCAGAGCCGCACGCCACGCCCGTTACCGAGCAGCTATCCAACTGGGTCATCAGCCAAACCTCTTCTCGTCAATCGCGTACAGCACGCAGGGCAGCGCCATCCAGGCCGCATATACGACATAGCCCAGCCACGGCGCCGGCACCGATAGTTGCGGGTAAAACGAATACTGCGCCATCGCGGTCCACGCCACTGCCGTCGTGGCCACGCCAAACAGCGCAAGCCCAACCAGCGCGGCAACATCGCCGCGCCCCAGCCGATACCGCGCGTACGTCGTGCGGCGTGTCGCGGCGCCCCACCCACGGGAGCGCATAGCGTCCGCGCGCTCCAGCGAATCTTCCATGCCCCAGCCCATCAACACGCTCGACGCCCGCAGGCGCGAGCGCGCGGGGTCGGCCGGCGCGCGGCCAGGCACATCAATCGCATCCTGCACCGCCAGCACCGTACGACCGCGGCGCAAAAACTGCGGGATAAGCCGCATGCACATCGAGATCATGAGCGCGATCACCGGCGCGGCGTTACCCAAAAGCGCAAGCACCTTGTCGTAGCCAAGCATCGATGCCGCGGCCTCAAACCACAGCACGCTCGCCACAAACAGCCCGCCCATGCACAGGCCGTAAACCATGCTCTCTAGATACACCGCACGCATGCCAATACGGAACAGCTCCGTCGAGCCCGAGGCGCTAAACAGCGGATTGAGCACCGCGATGATCAAAATCACCGGCAGCTGCCAGCGAAGCGCCCCCAACGTGCGCGCGGCGCCGCGCGTCGCAAACCCGTACGCCAGCCCGCCCGCAAGCGACAGCGCAATCAGCACCGGCTGCATCGAGAACATAGTGAGTCCCAGCGTCAGCACCATGTAGAGCGCTGGCACCGCCGGATGCGACATCGAAAATGCCGCGACGGGTTCGTTGCCCGATTCCCCTCGCATGATGTCCACGGGCACCCCCATCCTCTCGCTCAAACGCCAACGCCGCAGCGCCGCCGCCATGCACAGCCAGCGCAAACACCACGCCGGCAGCAGCGACATCGGCCGTCACGCGCCAATCGCTACGCGCTCATCATATGCCTGCGGTATCATATTGCGCCGTGTATCGTTTCCAAACACACGTCTCTATAACGTAACAGGAGATCACATGGACGCAACCGCAATTATCCTCGCCGCCGGCGAGGGCACCCGCATGAAGTCGAACCACTGCAAGGTTTCGCACAAGATCCTGGGTAAGCCCATGGTCCAGTGGATCGTCGACGCCACCATCAAGGCCGGCTGCAGCCGCGTCGTGGTCGTCATCGGCAGCCACGCCGACGAGATGCGCGCCCTTATCGACGGCGCCTACGCCAACAGCGCCACCAAGGTCGAGTGCGTCGAGCAGACCGAGCGCCTGGGCACCGGCCACGCCGTAAAGGTCGCGCTCGAGGCCTGCGGCATCACGCAAGGCCCCGTCGTCGTGCTCAACGGCGACCTGCCGCTCATCACCGCCGACACCGTCGCCAAATTCGCGCAGACCGTCGCTACCGGCGAGCTCGCCTGCACCGTCATGACCATGACCCCGCCCGACCCCTTCGGCTACGGCCGCATCAAGCTGGGTGCCGACGGCCAGATCGAGCGCATCATCGAGCAGAAGGACTGCACGCCCGAGCAGGCCGCCACGCTGCTCGAGTGCAACGCCGGCTGCTACGCCTTCGACGGCGCGCAGCTCGCCGCCCACATCGACGAGATCGGCAACGACAACGCGCAGTCCGAGTACTACCTGCCCGACATGCTCGAGATTCTCAAAGGCCACGGCCAGGCGGTCTCCATCTTCCACTGCGACGACTACCGCGACGGCCTGGGCGTCAACAGCCGCATCCAGCTCGCGCAGCTCACCGCCATCGCGCGCGACCGCATCAACGAGC
Source organism: Collinsella sp. (assembly GCA_019414685.1). GTDB lineage: Bacteria > Actinomycetota > Coriobacteriia > Coriobacteriales > Coriobacteriaceae > Collinsella. The sequence continues at coordinate 2,227 of DXLQ01000098.1, forward strand.
ACTGGATGGCCGAGGGCGTTACCTTCATCGACCCCACGCAGGCCTGGATCGGCCCCGATGCCGTTATCGGCCGCGACACCGTCGTGTGGCCGCAGACGCATCTGATCGGCCACGTCACCGTGGGCGAGGAGTGCCAGCTCGGCCCCAACAGCCGTCTCACCGACACCACCGTCGGCAGCGGCTGCACCATCGATGAAACCATCGCCATCGAGGCCGTCATCGAGAACGGCGTCGACTGCGGCCCACGCGCCTACCTGCGCCCGGGCACTCATATGCTCGACGGCTCCAAGGCCGGCACGCACGTGGAGATCAAGAAGTCCACGATCGGCGAGGGCTCCAAGGTGCCGCACCTGTCCTACATCGGCGACACGACCATGGGCTCCGGCGTCAACGTGGGCGCCGGCTCCATCACCTGCAACTACGACGGCGTACACAAGCACAAAACCGTCATCGGCAAGGATGCCTTCATCGGTTCCGATACCATGATGGTCGCGCCCGCCCAGATTGGCGACGGCGCGCTCGTGGCCGCCGGCTCCGTCATCACTGAGCCGGTCCCGGCAGACGCACTCGGTCTGGGCCGCGCCCGTCAGGTAAATATTGAGGGCTGGGCCGCCGATTATCGCCGCCGTCTGCACGAGGACGACGAGGTATAACGTTTTACCAAGCATCTAAGGAGCTGTTCCCATGGGGACGGCTCCTTTTTCTATGCTGACCTGCGCGACAGAATGAGTGGTCGGTTCGTGTCCGTTGACGGTAAAGACGTTATCAAGACCCGATTAACCCCGCCGCGCGGTTACAATGCAAAAAGGCATCTATATGGCATTCGATGTATAAAGGAGAAGGGTAATGCCGATTAATGATCCCGAGAAGTCGGAGAATATGCGCAAGTCCATCCGCGTGTATTCCGGTTCCTCCAACCGTCCCCTCGCTCAGAAGATTGCTGAGTACCTTGGGGTCGAGCTTTCGGGCCTTACGCTAAAGCAGTTCGCCAATGGTGAGATTTACGCCCGCTACGACGAGACCGTCCGCGGCGCCGACGTCTTCCTGATTCAGTCCGTGGCCGGCGGCAACGTCAACGACATGCTCATGGAGCTGCTCATCGCCACCGACGCTGCCAAGCGCGCATCCGCCCGCTCCATCACCGCCGTCATCACCCACTACGGCTATGCCCGCCAGGACCGCAAGGCCGGCCCGCGCGAGCCCATCACCGCCCGCCTCGTCGCCAACCTGCTCGAGCGCGCCGGCGTCAACCGCATCATCACCCTCGACCTGCACCAGGGCCAGATCCAGGGCTTCTTCGATATCCCGGTTAACCACCTGTCCGCGCTGCCGCTGTTTGGCCAGTACTACAACGACATGCACTTCGACACCGACAACCTGGTTGTCGTCTCCCCCGACGTGGGTCGTGCCAAGGCCGCCAAGAAGCTGTCCGACATGCTCGGCTGCGACCTGGCCATCGCCCACAAGGGTCGTCCGCGCCACAACGCCGCCGAGGTCATGGGCATCATCGGTGACATCAAGGGCAAGACCTGTATCATCAACGACGACATGATCGACACCGCTGGCACCCTGTGCGCCAACGTCAAGGAGCTCAAGGCTATGGGCGCTGGCGATATCTACGTGTGCGCCACCCACGGCATCTTCTCCGGTCCGGCCATCGAGCGTCTGAATGACGCCCCCATCGTCGAGTGCCTCGTCACCGACGCCATTCCCGTCGAGGTCGGCGGCAAGATCAAGACCATCTCGGTCGCCGAGGAGTTCGCTCAGGCCATCTCCGCCGTTTACCACGAGGAGCCCGTCTCCACGCTCGTCGGCGGCGACTTCGCGCTGTAGTCGCATCGTCCTTGCAACCCGGCGCATCGCCGCCGAAACAGAAGAAACCCCCGCGCTCCCCCTTGCTTCGCAAAGGTCGCGCGGGGGTTTCTTCTGTTTCGGCGGCTCGCTCTGCCGCGACCGTGCTTTTGTCTGGTGGGATTTCGCTGAAACGAAGTCTCGCCTTCGGCGGGCGTGGTAGCCTTTGTCGTTGATTGAACTATTTGTGTAACGAAGGGACAAATATGGCAGCTGCACAGCCGCTTAAGATTCGCATGGTTGCCGGACTTGGCAACCCTGGCGATGAGTATGCCGAGACCCGCCACAACGCTGGCTTCCAAGCAATCGACGAGTTGGCCCGTCAGGCCGGTGTCACGTACTGGAAAAACCAGGCCGGCGCCGAGGTCGCGCTCATCAACATCAACGACCCCGAGGAAGAGGGCGGCAAGCGTCAGATTGTGCTGGTCAAGCCACAGTCGTACATGAATACCTCGGGCGGTCCCATCTCCAAGCTTTGCCGCGAGTACAAAATCAAGGCCGAGGAGCTGCTCGTAATCCACGATGAGCTCGATATTCCCGCCGGCGACGTACGCGTTAAGGTGGGCGGCGGCCATGCTGGCCACAACGGGCTGCGTTCCATCATCGACAAGATGGGCAGCCGCGACTTCAGCCGCATCCGCACCGGCATCGGCAACCCTCCCGGCAAGATGGCTGTCGCCGACTACGTGCTCAAGCAGCTGCGCGCCCGCGAGGCCGAGGACTTCCAGGATACCTGCGCCCGCGCCGCAGACGCCGCCGGCCTGGCGATCGTGCACGGCGTAATCTACGCCCGCGATCACGTCAACGGCGCCGCTTCCGCCAACGGCAAGCACTAAAACCTGCCATTTAGGGACAGGTTTATTTTGGCAGGTTTTATCTGCGGAAACGTCACAGTGAGCGCATCGCAATAAACCCTGCGCCGCCATATGCACGCAACGCCCCAAAGGGGGCCGGCCTCATCACAACCCGAGGCCGGCCCCCTTTGCCGTTTTACCCGATAAGGCTGACCAAAATAAACCTGCCCCTATTTGGTAGGCCAAAGTGGATAAACCCTGCTCCCACCTGCCAAAGACACACGTAAGCGACATGTCCATGAGGGTATAATTTGTACCGTATGTCTGCACAACGCCTGTGCGCGTACGGTTTTATTCGGGCTACCGTCCA
>DXLQ01000099.1:0-5162 GCA_019414685.1 Collinsella sp.
AAGCTGATCGATGGACGTGTAAACCTTGCTCATGGTGAACCTCCAAAGTGTTCAAGTTGCTGGTTGCCGTGTGGTTTCACGGTGCGTGTAGCAGCTAAACCCATAAACCTTATAGGTTGTTCGTTTAGCTGTTGGCAAGCATAGTAGACACTAAAGCCTAGTAATGCAATAGGAAATAGAAGATTATTACGAGTCGATTAACCATCTTGACCGGAACGGGTATTTTCAAACCCATTTTTTCGGCTAGAATTTCAACGGACTAAAAGACCGAAAGGCAGCACTATATATGTTGGTTTCTACTAAGGGCAGGTACGCCCTGCGCGTTATGGTCGATCTGGCCGAGCACCAGGCGGCCGGTCGCATCCCGCTCAAAGAGATCGCGGCGCGACAGGGGATTTCCGAGAAATATCTCGAGAACATCTTGGCTACGCTCGTGCGCGCCAACATGCTTTCGGGCATGCGTGGCAAGGGCGGCGGCTATGTGCTCACGCGTCCGCCCGAGCAGTACACGGTGGGCGAGATCTTGCGCCTGACCGAGGGCAGTCTGGCGCCGGTCGCCTGCCTGGATGGCGACTGCAAGGGCTGCTCGCGCTCGGATGAGTGCCCCACGCTCGACGTGTGGAAGAACCTGGACAAGCTCATCAACGACTACCTCGACGGCGTGACGCTCGATCAACTTGTCGCTCCCAACCATGGCTACGACTACGTCATCTAGCCCACCTGCCATTTGGGGACGGGGTGGAAATGGTAGATTTTCTTGCCCTCTGAGGATTGACAAATAAGAAGGCCGCCCATTTTTGCGATGGGCGGCCTTCGTTTTGGGCTGTTGAGACGGACACGGTCGGAATGGCCGTTTTAGTCCTCGGCAAGACTATCGAGGATGCTGCGCATGATGGACACTAGGATGCTGCCCATAAAGGCCGAGCCAAAGCCGGCGATGGAGATGCCGACGCCCAACAGGTTGACCGACAGGTAGCTGGCGAGCTCCAGCATAAAGCTGTTGAGCACGAGCTGGAAAATGCCGAGCGTAATGATCGTGAGCGGCAGTGAGATGACCGTGAGGAACGGTTTGACGAACGAATCGACGATGTTGAGGAACAGTCCCACAAAGGCAAAGCAGACCCAGGCCTCGGCAAAACCGAAGGGTTGGATGCCGGGGACGAGGAACGTGGCGATCGCGATGGCGATCGAGGTGAAGAGCCAGTTAAGCATAAAGCGCATGGCGTGAATCCTTTCTTGCGCCGGGGTTGCTGGCGTCGCGTGAAGCGGCTTGCGGCGGCGACTTGGATGGTTGCGCGGGCGCGCCGCGGTGTTTGGGCGCCCATTGTCTCAAATATTCGTGGAGCTTACGTGCGCATTCGGTTTCTAAACGGCGTTCGTCCTGAAAAACGTGCCGCTGACAGAGAGTCTTGTCACTTTAGTTTGGTGGTGTGCTACACTGCTACGGGCAAATGGCCCATGCATAGTTTTATTGCATATTTACGGGCGAACGATGCCCGATGTCAGTATCAACTTCGATGCCTTTTGGCGGGTTTGGCGGTGATCGATGAATATCGAGAACATGTTTGACAAGCCTGATGTCAAGCAGCTGGTCCACGCATTTAGTCTTTTGGACGACGAGAACGATATCCAGGCGTTTTTAACCGATATCTGCACGCCGCGCGAGATTTGCGATTTATCGCAACGCCTGCAGGTCGCGCGCTATCTGGATGAGGGCGAGCCCTATGTTGAGGTTCAGGCCCGCACCGGCGCTTCGTCCACCACGGTGAGCCGCGTGTCCAAGGCGCTTAATGGCGAGTACGGTGGCTATCGCAAGATCCTCATCAAACTGGAGGATGGCGAGTAGGCCAGCGGCAAAAACGAATTGCGCAGAACCGTCCCTTCGGGGGCGGTTTTTTGATCCCTTGGGGACGGAGGAAAACGGATCACCGGGTTAGACTAACCCCCTCTGTGATCCGTTTTCCTCCGTCCCCAAGGAATCAAATCTGTTGGCGTGGGGCAAATCTGTCCGCATGGGCGGGTAGGATGGATGCATTGATTATTGCGAACAGTTTGAGCGGAGGACCATGCCTGTTCGAATCTATACCACCAATGCCGGCACGGATTTGAGCGATGCCGAGTCGGCGCTGCTTGCCGACCTTGTTGACTGCCATGGACGTGCCGTTTTGCTGGCGCCCTCGTTTGCCGAGCTCGACCTGTGCCGTCACGATGCTGCGGTTGCTGGCGCCTCGCTGGGCGTTGACTACAAAACCCCCGCATCGTGGCTTCGTTCGCTGTGGGAGCTTATGGGCGATGGCCGCAGCTTCGTCGACAACATGCAGCGCCAGATGCTGTTCTCGGACATGATCGCCCGTCGCGACGATGCCGGCCTGCAGCCGCTTTCGCGCAGTCAAGGCACGGTGCGCATGCTCGCGCGCATGGCCCGCGATGTGCTGCCGGGCGTAGCGGGAACGGGTGCCGAGCGTTGCTGCGGCGACGTTTGCCAGCCCGATCCCAAAAGCGACGCCGAGGCTCGCGTGTTCGAGCTGTTGAGTGCCTACGCGGGCGGCTTGGACCGTCGAGGCATGGTCGAGCCCTGCGAGGCGGCTGACCTTATGGCCGAGGTGCTGGCCGACAACCTACCGGCGTGCGCCCGCGCGGTATGTGTGCGCGGTATCACGTCGTTTATGCACGGCCTGCTCGAGTTGCTGTCCGCCGTGGCAAACAACGGGGGAGAAGTCGTTGTGCTGCTTGCCCGCGAGCAGGCGGCAATGCGCGAGGATCTGGCTGCCGCCTTTGATGCCCGCGGTGTGCTGTTTGAGGCTGCGCCGCTGGGGGAGGGTGCCGCCACGCCCCAGACTGCCTCCAAGTCCGTCGCTCAGCCCGCCTTTGTAGAGGTTGCCGGCCCTCACGCCCGCGCCCACGCCTATGTGGATGCAATCGATAGGCTGGTAAAAACGTGTGAGGACGCCGCGGTCGACGGCGGTGTCACGGCGTCCGCGGACCCCGTGCGTGTGCTCATGGTGTCTGCCCGGGCGCCCCAGCTGTTTGGTGAACTCGCTGCCCGTTTGGCGGCGCGTCATATTGCGGCCGAGACAACCGAGTTCACGGCGTTTTCCCAATCCATCGCGGGCAGGCAGTTCACGGCGCTCGCCAATCTGATCGAGCGCATGAAGGCCGCCGATGAGGGCACCGCCTCTAAGACCGAGTGGTGGCCCGCGCCGGAGCTTACCGACTGGATTTACAGTCCGCTTTCGGGTGCCGATGCCGCCAGCGCGCGCACCTTCGACAAGAACATGCGCCTGTCGCGCGGCAAGACCACCACGGCCGTCAAGAGCCTGCTGCAGAGCGTGCAGGGCCAGGTCAGGGGCACGCGCAAGGCGGCGAGCGATGAGAACTGGTTTAAGAACGTGCCGTGCGTGGTCTCGGACGTGTTCCAAGCGCTGTGGCGCGACAAACCCGTGACGGCGCTCAAGGCCATGCTCGCCGTCGCCGAGGCGTTGCCCGATCGCGCCCTTGGAGGCCTTGACGGTCAGGCTCGTCGCCAGGCGGAGACCGCCCTGCTGCGACATGCCATCGACATCCTTATGAACGATGCCCGTACGCTCGACGTGTCGCAGGCCGCGACCGTGCCCGTGCTCGACGACGTCCGCACCAAGGTGGACAAGCGCAGCACCGCATACGATTACGAGACCTACGAGGTCGACCGCGCGCCGCGCGCCCAGGTGCGCTTTGCGTCGCTTGCCGATGCGGCAGCCCTGCGCCCCGATAGCTACGATGCCGTGCTGTTTGCCGACGTCGATCTGGACAGTTATCCGCTCTCACACGAGGAGGGACCGCTGGCCACGCTGACGGCCAAGCTGGGGCGCAGCGGCGTGACGCTTGAGCCCGCGGCCCTGCTGCGCGTGCGCTTTGGCCGCGCGATGCAGGCCGCGCGCGGCCCCGTTGTGCTCGCCCGCGTGACCCACGATCGCCAGGCACGCGAGTGCTATCCGGCTGCCGTGTGGACCGAATTGCGGGCGCATGCCGAGGCCGCTGGCGCCGCCAGGGTTGCGTGCGTGGGAGAGGGCGGTATCGTCGCCGATTTTGATCCAGCGGCCGGCGAGGGCATCGAGTGCAAGCGCGTCGCGTGCGAGGCTCCTCAGCATTTGAGCGAGGCGGCTGTGCCGTACCTGGTCCTGCGCCGCCGCGATGGCGAGGACGAGAATGCGCCGCTCGTGCCGCGCCTGACGTCCGCCTCGCAGATTGAGGCGTACTCGACGTGCCCGCTGTGCTGGTTCGTGTCGTATCGCGTGAAGCCCCAGTCCATCGATGCGGGCTTTGGCAACATGGAGAAGGGCAACTTTGTCCACGACGTGCTGGAGCACCTGCATGCCCGCCTGCCCCAGGAGGGCATGGAGCGCGTGACGCCCGAGAATCTGCCGCGCGCTCAGGAACTGCTGCGCGAGGTCTTTGACGAGACGTTGGCCGAGCACGCCGGCAAGCGAGGCACGGAGGGCCCGCTGGTGCCACTCTCTGCGGTGGAGGAGCGCCAGGTGGCCGAGATCTTGCCGCAGTTGGAGGGCGTGCTAGCCTACGAGTCCGAGGCACTTGCCCCCTTTGCCCCGCGCTACCTGGAGTTCGCCTTCAACGAGCTCAAGGTCGAGTATGCCGGTTGGCCGCTTGGCGGGCGCATCGACCGCGTGGACGTGGACGCCGAGAATCGTGCCGTGGTGATCGACTACAAGCATCGCACGGGCGTTGAGGAGTTTAAACTCGCCGACCCCACGGTACGCGACGAGGAATCGGGTACGGCGCCCATCGACGATCCGCGCTGGTTGCCGCCCCATACCCAAACGCTCATCTACGCGCAGGCCATGCGCCGGGCGCTGGATTTGGACACCCGCGCGGCGCTCTACTTTTCGACCAAGGGCGGCAAGCCGGCGCTGCGAGGCGCCGCGAGTGCCGAGCTGCTCGAGGAAGAGCGCGGCGACGGTCGCATCCCGGGCCTTAAGAAGGGCTTTCCGGGCGAGGGCGGCAGCATGGACTTCGACGCCCTGCTCGATCGCGTGGAGGCCGGCATCGCCGAGCGCCTGCGCGAGCTCGAGGCAGGCAACGTTGCCGCCGTCGACCCGACGTTGGCTCAGGCCGCGCATGCGCGCTGCTCGTATAACCACGAAGGAACGTTTGTAAGGAGGGACGTG